>NZ_DASSMH010000131.1:0-51125 GCF_035688975.1 Intrasporangium sp.
ATGAGCGCGGAGTTCCGGCCGCTTCGGTCCGTCCTCTACCTGCCGGCCTCCAACGAGCGGGCGCTGGAAAAGGCCAAGACCATCCCGGTCGACGCTCTCATCCTCGACCTGGAGGACGCCGTCGCGCCGGACGCCAAGGAGTCGGCCCGGCAGAACGCCTGCGCCGCAGCGACTTCCGGCGGCTATGGCCGACGGGAGCTGGCGATCCGCCTCAACGGCATCGGCACCCGGTGGCACGACGCAGACCTCGAATCCGTCTGTCCCGCAGGCCCGGACGCGATCGTGGTGCCCAAGGTGAGCTCCGCCGAGGACGTGGGTCGGCTCGTGGCCGCGATGGAGGCGGCGGGCGCCCCGGAGAGGACGGAGCTCTGGGCGATGGTCGAGACCCCCGTCGGCATCCTGCACGCCGAGGAGATCGCCGACGCGTCGGACCGGCTCACCGTCTTGGTCCTCGGCACCAACGACCTCTACAAGGAGCTCGGAGCCGCCTTCGCTCCGGGCCGTGCGGCGATCCAGACGTCGCTCCAGCTCGCCCTGCTCGCGGCCCGGGCGGCAGGTGTCGCGATCCTCGACGGTGTCTTCAACGACGTCAAGGACGCTGACGGCTTCCGCGCCGAGTGCCTGCAGGGCCGGCAGCTCGGTTTCGACGGCAAGACGCTCATCCATCCCGGGCAGGTGCAGGTGTGCAACGAGGTGTTCGCCCCGAGCGCCGAGCAGGTCCGCGACGCGGAGGCGGTCATCGCCGCCTTCGAGGCGGCCAAGAGCGAGGGCCGGGGCGTCGCGACGCTCGACGGACGGCTCGTCGAGCAGCTGCACGTCGACACGGCGCGCAAGGTCCTCGCGACGGCCCGGGCGATCGAGGCGCTGCGCGCCTGACGTGTGAGCCTGGTGAGGTGCCCCCGTGCAGCAGGCTACAACCTCAGTTGTCTGCGGGGCTGGGTGTCGCTATGGCGATATCCAGCCTCCCAGTTGTCTGGGGGGCGGGGGAGCGTCCTGGCGATATCCAGCCTCCCAGTTGTCTGGGGGCCGGCCCGAGCGTGCGTCCTCGCTCGCCATGTCTCGCCTCCTCCCCAGCCGCCGCGGGTGGCACCCGGACGCCGCCCCCGCGGCAACCTACCGTGGGCTGACCGTAGGATCGAGCGCATGCCCAGGCAGGTGCTGACTCCGCAGGCCGAGGACTTCCCGCGGTGGTACCAGGACGTCATCGCCAAGGCCGAGCTGGCGGACAACGGCCCCGTCCGCGGCACGATGGTCATCCGGCCCCATGGCTACGCCATCTGGGAGCGCATGCAGGCCGATCTCGACGCGCGGATCAAGGCGACGGGGGCCCGCAACGCCTACTTCCCCCTCTTCATCCCGCAGTCCCACCTCACCCGGGAGGCGGAGCACGTCGAGGGGTTCAGCCCCGAGCTCGCCGTCGTCACGCATGCCGGCGGCAAGGAGCTCGAGGAGCCCGTCGTCGTGCGCCCGACGAGCGAGACGGTGATCGGGGAGTACCTCGCCAAGTGGACGCAGTCCTACCGGGACCTGCCGCTGCTGCTCAACCAGTGGGCCAACGTCGTGCGCTGGGAGCTGAGACCGCGCCTCTTCCTGCGCACGAGCGAATTCCTTTGGCAGGAGGGCCATACCGCGCACGCGACCGAGGAGGACGCCCGGGCCTTCGCCAGGCGCATCCACGAGGAGGTGTATGCCGCGTTCCTCCGCGACACGCTCGCCATCCCCGTCGTCCTCGGCCGCAAGACGGCCCGGGAGCGCTTCGCGGGGGCGGTCAACACGCTCACCCTCGAGGGGATGATGCGGGACGGCAAGGCACTCCAGCTCGGCACGTCGCACGAGCTGGGGCAGAACTTCGCCCGCGCCTTCGACATCACCTACCTGTCCCGGGCGGGTCGGCAGGAGCTGGCGTGGACGACGTCGTGGGGCACGTCGACGCGGATGGTGGGCGGCCTGATCATGGTGCACGGTGACGACTCCGGGTTGCGGCTTCCGCCGCGGCTCGCCCCGACGCAGGCCCTCGTGACCGTCGTGAAGGAAGGCGAGGGAGTGCTCGAGGCAGCCCATGGGCTGGTGGGGGAGCTTGCGGCACAAGGGGTTCGGGGCGAACTCGACGCACGGGTGGAGACGCCTTTCGGTCGCCGCGCCGTCGACGCCGAGCTCAAGGGCATCCCCGTCCGGGTCGAGGTGGGCCCGCGCGACCTCGGCACGGGCGCGGTGACCCTGGTCCGCCGCGTCGCGGGCGGCAAGACCGTGGTGCCCCTCGGAGGCGTCGTGGCCGAGGTGGTGGCGGCGCTCGACGCGGACCACGCCGCGTTGTATGCCGAGGCGCTGGCCCGGTGCGAGGAACGCACGGTCCCGGTCGAGAGCGCCGCAGAGGCCGCCGAGGCGGCGCGGACCGGCTGGGCCCAGCTGCCGTGGTCGAGGCTCGGGCCGCGGGGCGAGGCCGAGCTCGCGGAGGCCGGGGTGTCGGTGCGCTGCCTCACCCTGCCCGACGGGTCCGTGCCCGACTCGGAGGAGGACCCGGAGGTCGTCGCGCTCGTCGGACGGGCCTACTGACAGGGAGGGCCCGCCGCACGACCGCTCCGACCGGCATACCGAGCCGGACACGTCGCAGCCGTCCGGCCGACCTACTGTCGCAGTAGGTTTCCCGGCAGGAGACGCCGGGAAACCTCCCTCGATGGCACGTTCGCCAGGGGCCGCGACGATCCCGAGACACCGGCGACCGGGCGCAGAGGTGGCCGGTGACGAGCGGGGCGTGTGACGCGATCCCCGGCCACGATCCTCACCACCGGGAGGTCGCCGCGGCGATGAGGTCGCCGAAGAGCTCCCCCTCGTCGACGGCATACCCGCGGCGGGTGAACCACTCGCACATGTGGTGCGTGTCCCGCTCGAGGAACTCGGGTCCGTGCGGGTTGCCGATGACGTCGACGACCTGCGGCCAGTCGATGAGGACGAGCCGCGTCCCGTCGAGCAGGACGTTGTAGGGCGACAGGTCGCCGTGCGCCCACCCGAGCTCGGCGAGCGTGAGCATCGCGGCCCGCAGCTGCTCGAAGAGCTCGGGGAGGAGGTCGGCCGTCGGCCGGCTCTGCACCAGGCGTGGCGCAGCCACCCCGTCGGGGGTGCCGATGAACTCCATGAGCATCTCTGATTCCGTGAGCTGCACGGGGTAGGGGACCGGCAGCCCGCGCTCCCACAGGTCGGCGAGCGTGCCGAACTCCGCGAACGCCCACATCCCGCTGATCAGCTGCTTGCCGAACTCGGTTCGCGTGCGCATGGCCCGCATCTCGCGCGACTTGCGCACCCGCCGGCCCTCGAGGTAGCCGGCGTCCCGGTGGAAGAGCCGGTGCTCGCCGGAGCGATAGCGCTTGGCCGCCAGGAGCGTGTCTCGCGACGGGTCGCCCGGCAGCCACCGGCGGACGAGGTGGACGTCGGCCTCCTTGCCGGTCTTGAGGATGCCGAGGTCGGCCTCGACCGCGCCGAGCTCGGTGATGACCCAGTCCGGCCGGGGCCGGGGACCGTGGGTCGCGCCGTCCCAGGTGGACCAGCGCTCGCCCTCGGGTGGGGCGTCGGGATGGGAGTCGACTGCGAAGGTCAGAGAAGCGTCGTGCTCGGGGAAAGCATTGCGGGACAAGGGAACTCCAAGGAAGAAGAAGTGTGGGCGGACATGCCCGGGGCCGTCGTCGACATCTCGTCCTCCTTGGGTCCAGGCAACGGCCGTATGCCGTCGCGCTGCGGACCAGCGTGCGCCGACAGGGTCCGGGGCGCAACCGGTTTTCCCTCGCGTCTCGCCCGCCCCGCGGTTCGAGGTATCCGGCGACCTCCTGGGGTCGTGGAATACCTCGAACCGGCCGCCGGCGCAGCAGCGCGGGTGGCAGGACTCACACCCTCGCGCCGGTCCGCGTGGGGGGCGGAGCGGCATACGCTGAGGCGATCCCAGCCCCGATACGGAACCCAGGTGGCCACCGCATGTCCCGTCTCCAGCAGACCGAAGGCCTCAGCGACGAGCAGCGCGAGCTCGTCCTGCTCGTGCGGCAGTTCGTCGAGGAGCAGATCATGCCCGTGGCGACGCAGCTCGAGCACCGCGACGAGTACCCGCAGGCCATCGTCGACGGGATGAAGGAGATGGGGATCTTCGGGCTGATGATCCCGGAGGAGTACGGCGGGCTGGGCGAGTCGCTGCTCACCTACGCCCTGTGCGTCGAGGAGATCGCGCGGGGCTGGATGAGCGTCAGCGGCATCATCAACACCCACTTCATCGTGGCCTACATGATCCTCCAGCACGGCACCGAGGAGCAGAAGCGCAGGTACCTGCCACGGATGGCCACCGGCGAGGTGCGAGGCGCCTTCTCGATGTCCGAGCCGGGGTGTGGCTCCGACGTGTCGGCGATCAAGACCAAGGCCGTGCGGGGAGCCGAGGGCGAATGGACCATCAACGGCCAGAAGATGTGGCTGACGAACGGCGGCTCGGCCAACCTCGTCGCCGTGCTCGTGAAGTCGGACACGGGCCAGCCTCCGCATGAGTCGGTGTACCGCAACATGACGACCTTCCTCATCGACAAGGAGGCGGGGTTCGGTGAGACGGCGCAGGGCGTCACCGTGCCGGGCAAGATCGACAAGATGGGCTACAAGGGCGTCGACACGACTGAGCTCGTCCTCGACGGTCACCGCACGACCTCCGCGCAGATCCTCGGTGGCGAGCCCGGGCGCGGCTTCTACCAGATGATGGACGGCGTCGAGGTGGGCCGCGTCAACGTCGCGGCCCGCGGCTGCGGCGTGGCGCGGCGGGCCTTCGAGCTCGGGATTGCCTACGCCCAGCAGCGGGAGACGTTCGGCAAGAAGATCGTCGACCACCAGGCGGTGCTCTTCCGCCTCGCCGACATGGCCGTCAAGGTGGAGGCGGCCCACGAGATGATGGTCAAGGCCGCCCGCAAGAAGGACGCGGGGCAGCGCAACGACCTCGAGGCGGGCATGGCGAAGTACCTCGCCTCCGAGTACTGCTCGCAGGTCGTCGAGGACTCCTTCCGGATCCACGGCGGCTACGGCTACTCCAAGGAGTACGAGATCGAGCGGCTCTACCGGGAGGCGCCGATGCTGCTCATCGGGGAGGGCACCGCGGACATCCAGCGGATGATCATCGGCCGACGGCTCGTCGAGGACTACGCGCTCAAGGGCTGAGCCCGTCGGCCGGGCTGGCCCACCTGCGCCCCCGGAGGAGATGCGAGGATGGGCACATGAGCATGCAGCCCAAGGGGCCGGGCCAGCGTCCGGGCTTCCCCACCCTGTCCCTGGAGTACCCGCTGTCGCTCGGGACGTTCGACAAGTACGAGGACGCCCAGCGGGCTGTCGACACCCTGTCGGACAAGCAGTTCCCGGTGCAGAACTGCCTCATCGTCGGGACCGACCTCAAGCAGCTCGAGCGCGTCACGGCCCGGCTGACCTGGGGTCGCGTCGCGCTCGGCGGCATCCTGTCCGGGCTGTGGCTGGGGCTCTTCGTCGGGCTCATCTTCGCGCTGTTCAACCAGCAGGAGAGCGCCATGGCGCTGCTGCTCTCGACCGCGCTCTACGGTGCCTTGTTCGGCCTCGTCTGGTCCCTCGTCGGCTACGCGTTCACCCGCGGGGCGCGGGACTTCCAGTCGGTGAGCCAGGTCGTCGCGACGAAGTACGAGGTCTTCGTCGAGCACAAGTTCGCCCAGCAGGGCCGGGAGATCCTCGCCGAGGCGGGCATCTACACCTCCGGCGGTCACGCGGTGTCGACCCCCTCCTTCTCGTCCTCGCCAGTCACCGCGCCGACCGGCACCCCCACGGTCCCACCCGCCGGCCCCGTGCCCCCGCGTGAGTCAGAGGACCGACCGGCGGAGTAGGGCCCGGCGACCCGGCCTGGGCACGCAACGATCCGCCCCTGCCCGGGTGTCCTTCCACTGGACGGCGCCGTCGACGTCGGGAGGTGCGCAGATGTGGGCTGGTGTGGGCCCCCGTGGGGGATGGATCGGTTGCCGGTGTGGCTGCGTGCCGGTCATCCTTGCCGCCCTCGCCCTCGCGGCGTGCGGGACGACAGCCGCGCCGCAGACCGGTGCGACGACCTCGACGGTGCGCCCGGTGACGCCTCAACGCATCGCCGCCGACGGGGCGCTTGCCTGCCCCGCGAGCCTCACGGACGGCGAGGGCAGCACGGTGCCGGCGCCGCCGCAGGGCGTCGACGGCACCGAGCGGCTCCTGCCGACGCGGGAGCCCGCGTCGGTCGTGGTATGCCGCTATCCGGTCCTCGAGCTGCGCAGCCCCGGGCTGCGACCGCCGTTCGCGCTGGCGCGACGCAGCGTGCTGCCGGTCGACGCGCGTCGGCGGCTCGTCGACGAGCTGGCCTGGGCTCCGCGTTTCACGGGAACGGCCCGCGCCTGCACCGCGATCGGTGGCGACGAGGCGGTCCAGCTCGTGGGCGCGGCATACGGCGACGGTGTCGTGTGGGTGGCGGCCAAGAGCGACCCCAACGACTGCGCGATGGCCACCAACGGCGACTTCGTCTCGCGGGCCTCGCTCGGCCGGGTCATCGAGGACGTCGTGCGCGGGGCGACGAGCCCACCGGCGCGCCGCGCGACCGCCGGCCCGCCCGCCGGCCCATGCGCCGACCGCACGCAGGGGCGGCTCGGCGACGAGCGGTCGCTGGCTCCGGAGGGGGACCCGCAGGTGACGGTGTGCCGTCTCGTGCGCTCGGGCGGCGTCCAGGCGGACGCGCTGCGGCCCGATCGGGGCCGTCAGGTCGTGGCCGCGCTGCGAGCCCTGCCGGTGCGGCCGACGGGCAGCACGTGCGAGCGCGCGGACTCCCGCTACGACCGCGACTTCCGCATCGTGCTGACGTATGCCGTGGGCCCGGCCGTGGGCATCTCCGTGAGCCTGGGGTGCCGGCCCCCGCTGCTCTCCGGCGGCCTCGAGGCCGATGACGTCACTGGTCTTGCGTCCCTGGTCGAGCGCTCCTCGCCTCCGGTGCCGGGTCCCGACCCGGACGGCTCGGTGTCCTCCGACGGTGCGGTGAGCACTCCCTAGCTCGAGTGGCCAGTTGTGCGCGGGGCTGGGTGGTGCGGAAGTGGCCACTCGACGGGGTGGGGGTGGGGTGTGTGCGGAAGTGGCCACTCGACGAGAGGGGGGCGTGCCGATGTCGAGTGGCCAGTTGTGCGCGGGTCTGGGTGTGCGGAAGTGGCCACTCGACGAGAGGGGGGAGTCAGGGGGTGGTGCGGCCCCAGATGCCGGCGATCCAGCGCTCCACGTCGGCGCTCGCGCGAGGCATCGCTGCCGAGAGGTTCTCGCAGCCGTCCTCGGTGATGAGGATGTCGTCCTCGATGCGCACGCCGTTGCCGCGCAGCTCCGCGGGGACGAGCTCGTCGTCAGCCTTGAAGTAGAGGCCGGGCTCGACCGTGAGCACCATGCCGGGGCGCAGCTCCGCGTCCATGTACTGCTCCCGCGTCGCGAGGGCGCAGTCGTGCACGTCGATGCCGAGGTGGTGCGACGTGCCGTGGACCATCCAGCGGCGGTGGTACTGCCCGTGCTCGGGGTCGAGCGTGCCCTCGACGTCGACCCCCTCCGGAAGCAGGCCCCAGTCGTGCAGGTGCTCGGCGATGACGCGGATCGCGGCGGCGTGGACGTCGGAGAACTTGTTGCCGGGCCGGGCAGCGGCCATCCCGGCCTCCTGCGCGGCATACACGGCGTCGTAGATCCGGCGCTGCGCCTCGGTGAAGGTGCCGCTCACCGGCAGGGTCCGCGTGATGTCCGCGGTGAAGAGCGAGTCGACCTCGACGCCGGCGTCGATGAGGAGCAGGTCGCCCTCGCGGATCTCGCCGGTGTTCTTGATCCAGTGCAGGGTGTTGGCGTGGTCGCCGCTGGCGCAGATCGAGTCGTAGCCGACCCCGTTGCCGTGATGGCGCGCGTGCAGGCCGAAGACGCCCTCGACCCAGCGTTCCCCGCGGCCGCGGCGCACCGCCTCCGGAAGGCTGGCGATGACCGCCTCAAAGGCCCGGTGGGTCCCCGCCACGGCGTCACGCAGCTGCGCGACCTCCCACTCGTCCTTGATCAAGCGCAGCGTGGACAGGTATGCCGCGAGCTCCTCGTCGGCCTCGGTGCCGGACTGCGCCGCATCCTCGGTGGCCGCCGCCGCGTCGGCGCGCACCCGGTCGACCTCGGCCGTGACGTCGAAGTCCGCGTCGCGCACGACCCGGATGGCGACCGTGCCTGCGTCCTTGGCGATCGCGTCCTCGAACTCGGCGACGTGGCGGGCGGTGAGCCCCAGCTCGGCCTCCACGTCCTCGATCGTCGGCCGCGCGCCGACCCAGAACTCGCCGTAGCGGGCGTCGGCGAAGAACTCCTCGGTGTCGCGGTCCGCGAGCGGGCGGAAGTAGAGGACCGCCTCGTGACCGCCGTCGACGGGCTCGAGGACGAGCACGGCGTCCGGCTCCCGGTCGCTGCCGAGCCCCGTGAGGTGGGCGAAGGCACTGTGCGGGCGGAAGACGTAGTCGGTGTCGTTGCTGCGCACCTTGAGGCCACCGGCCGGGACGACGAGCCGCTCACAGGGGAAGCGCTCGCTCACGGCGGCCCGGCGCCGGGCGGCGAAGTCGGCGACTGCAGCCCGCGGTGGCCGCACCGTGCTGCGCGGCGCCCAGCCGCGGGCGACGAACTCGCGGAACTCGTCGGTCGTGGGACGGGCCCGGTTGTCGCTCTTCTGCTGCTCTTCGCTCGTCACGACGCCATCGTCGCACGCGCCCGAGCCGGCGTCCGTCGGTCCTTGGCGATCGGCATACTGTGCTGTCGTGGCCCGCAGCGACCGACCCTCCCGGCCGAGGAGCACCCGGCTGGCGGCACCCTCCCTGCGCACGAGGACGCGGCGGGCGATGCGCCCGAGCGGCCCTCCGACCGACGAGATCCCGCTGTGGCGGGCGCCCGACGGGGTGGAGCGCAAGACGGCCCAGGCGGTCATCGACCTCGCCATGCGCGCCGGGGTGGCCATGCTCGCGACGGGGGCGGCGGCCGCGGACGTCAACGCGACCGTGCTGCTGCTCACGAGCGCCTATGGGCTGCAGTCGGTCCACGTCGACGTGACCTACACGTCGATCACCGTCTCCTACCACCGCGGACCGGACGCCGACCCGATGACGGTCATGCGCATCGTGCGCTACCGCGTGCAGGACTACACGCGGCTGGAGCGCCTCCGCGAGCTCATCTTCTCCTTGAGCGACGACCCGGTCGACGTCGAGGAGGCCCGCGTCCGCTTCGACGCGGTCATCACGGCGCCGCACCCCTATCGTCGCTGGCTCGTCACGGTGGCCTCGTCCGCGCTTGCCGCAGGCGTCGCCGGGCTCCTCGGAGCGGGGCCCTCGATCGTCGTGCTGAGCTTCCTCACGGCGGCGGTCGTCAGCCGGGTGCTCGACCGGCTCGGCAAGGCCGGAGTGGCCGCCTTCTTCGCCCAGTGCGTGGGCTCGGCCATCCCGACCGCCGTCGCGACCCTCGTCGTCGTCGCGCAGTCGCACGGCGCCGCGCTCCTCGGCGACGTCTCGCCGTCGCTCGTCGTCGAGTCCGGGATCGTCCTGCTCCTGTCCGGCCTGTCCATCGTCGGGGCCGCCGAGGACGCCCTCGCGGGCTACTACGTCACCGCCGGTGCGCGCGCCTACCAGGTCGTCGTGCTGTCCCTCGGCATCGCCATCGGGATCACAGTGGTCCTGGCCGTCGGTCAGCGCCTCGGCTACCCGATCGCGATCACGTCGAGCGCCATCCTCAGCGACAACGTCGTCGTGCAGGTCGTCTGTGCCGTCATCATCTCGGTGGCCTTCGCGGTCCAGTCCTACGCGAGCGGCCGCGCCGTCGTCGTGGCCGGCGCCGCCGGGGGCCTCGGCTGGGTCGTGCTCGCGGTGGCGGAGCGGCTCGATCTCGGCCCGGCCAGTGCCTCGGCGGCCGCCGCCCTCGTCATCGGCTCCACCGCGCGCCTGCTCGCCCGGCCGGCCCGGATGTCGGCACTCGCCGTGACGACCGCGGCCATCGTCCCCCTGCTGCCGGGCCGCGCGGCCTACCAGGGCATCTCCCAGATGGTCTCCCAACCGGCCGGTCTCGGCCTCGGCGTGGGGCTGCCGACCCTCGCGGGAGCCTTCGGCATCGGGCTCGGGCTCGCGGCGGGGGTCTCGCTCGGCACCTACTTCGGCGGTCTGCTGGCCGCCAGGTGGTCCGGCGACCGCCCCGTCGGCGGCGCGGGGATCCCCGTGCGATCCGGTCGTCAGGGCTGACCCGCTCGGCCCCGCCCAGGCCGCCTCATCGAGGACCGGCCGGGTGTGGGCCGGCCAGTTGTGGGGCGGTGGCTCGCGGAGGAGTCTGGTGTCGTGGGCCACCTGTGGTTGCCGGTGCGACCGGCGGCGCTCTGCCTGGGCCTCAGCGGACTGGCCGTCGCGGCCGGCACCCCGTGGCACCCCAGCATCTTCGAGCGGCCGGTCGACGACGTCGTGCGCCACTTCGGGGCGTGGCAGCTGCTCCACCTGCTCGCGGTCGCCGTCGTCGTCCTCGCGGTGGTGGGTGCCGCGGGCGTCGTCGCGGCGCACGACGACGACCTTGGACGCCTCGGGCTGACGGCCCTGCTCGTCACGCTCGTGGGATCCGTCTCGACGGCCGTGCTCGTCGGTCTGGAGGCGGTCACCTTCCCGGTGCTCGCCGACCGGGACCCCCGGCTGCTCGACCTGGGTGGGCCGCTGCTGGGCCTGCCGGTGCTGCTCGGGGCCGGCGTGGTGGCCCTCGGGTGGCCGGTCGGGTTGGCGCTCCTCGGCGCAGCCGCGGCCCGATCGCGCCGCTTCGGGCGGTGGCCGGGGGTGGTGCTCGCCGTGAGCGCGATCCTCTTCGTCGCGCTGGCCGGGCCGTTCGTGCCGGTGGCGGGCGCCCTTGCCGCCGTCCTCTTCGGGGGCGCGCAGCTGTGGTGGGCCTGGCTCATGTGGCAGGACTCGGGTGCGGGGCGCCCCGGCGCCCGCACCCCCACCCCAGCCCCCGTCCGCACCCCCTCGCCGTGACTGCCGCGGGGGTGCCCGGGCCTGTCAGACGTCGCTGGGGGCGATGGGCAGCGCCCGCTTGTGCGCGGTGCGCGCGTACCAGCCCTCGATGACCAGGCGGTCGGCCTCACTCACCGGCTTGCCCTCGAGGTAGTCGTCGATGACGTCGTAGCCGACGCCGAGCACGACCTCGTCGGGGTTGAGCGGCTTGTGGTCCTCGAGGTCGGCCGTCGGGACCTTCGCCACGAGCGCGTCGGGGGCGCCGAGGTGCGCGGCCACCGCGCGGACCCGGCGCTTGGTGAGCCCGGACAGGGGGATGAGGTCGCAGGCGCCGTCGCCGAACTTCGTGAAGAAGCCGACGACCGCCTCGGCGGCGTGGTCGGTGCCGAGCACGAGCATCCGGCGGGCCCCCGCCACGGTGTACTGGGCCACCATCCGCTCGCGTGCCTTGACGTTGCCCCGCACGAAGTGGGAGTGGTCGGCGTGGGCGAAGTCGACGCCCGCCTCGTCGACGGCGTCGAAGAGCGCGTCGGTGGCCGGCTTGACGTTGACGACGAGCACCTCGTCGGGCCGGATGAAGTCCAGCGCCCGCTGGGCGTCGGACTCGTCGGCCTGCACTCCGTAGGGCAGGCGCATCGCGACGAACGACGCCTCCTGGCCGCCCTCGCGCACCCGCTCGACGGCGAGCTGCGCCAGCCGGCCAGCCGTGCTCGAGTCGACCCCGCCGCTGATCCCCAGCACGTAGCCGCGCATGTCGGTGCCCCGCAGGTAGTTGGCGAGGAACTCCACCCTGCGCTCGACCTCCTGGGCCGGGTCGAAGTCGGCCCGCACACCGAGCTCGGCGATGATCGCCTCCTGCGTGCTCCGGCTGGCCGGCTGGTCGGCGTGGTCCGTCTGGCCCGCCTCGTTCGTGGTGTCAGCGCTCACCCGAGGAAAGGTACATCGTGAGCAAGCACACGGCATACGGCATGTCCGTATGCCGTGCGGTCCGGCAGGATCGTGGCGATGACCGACGGTCGGGGCCGAGGAGGCGCAATGCAGTTCGGACGCAGCTACGAGGAGTTCGAGGTCGGGGCCGTCTACCGGCACTGGCCCGGCAAGACGGTGACCGAGTACGACGACCACCTGTTCTGCCTGCTGACGATGAACCACCACCCGCTGCACCTCGACGCCAACTACGCCGAGGGGACGACCCAGTTCGGCAGGAACGTCGTCGTCGGCAACTACGTCTACTCGCTGCTGCTCGGCATGTCGGTGCCGGACGTGTCCGGCAAGGCCATCGCCAACCTCGAGGTCGAGTCCTTGCGGCACGTCGCGCCGACCTTCCACGGCGACACGATCTACGGCGAGACGACCGTGCTCGACAAACGGGAGTCGGGTTCCAAGGACGACCGCGGCATCGTGTCGGTCGAGACGATCGGCTACAACCAGCACGGGACCGTGGTGTGCACCTTCCGCCGCAAGGTCATGGTGCCCAAGGAGAGCTACCTCGCCTCTCGCGGGGGCGAGCAGCCCGGCCGGCCCGCGCCGGTGCGCGATCGGACCTGATCTCGGGGGCGGAGGCGATGCCGTATGCCGCCCGCGCCCGCGACCCCACCGGCACGGTCCCGCGTGAGCGAGCCTCTACGCTGAGCGGGTGACGCCGTCCGCGCCGGTCATCGACCTGCACACGCACTCCACCGCGAGCGACGGGACCGACAGCCCCACCGCGCTCGTCGAGTCGGCCGTGGCCGCGGGCGTTGACGTGCTGGCGATCACCGACCACGACACGGTGGCCGGCTGGGACGAGTCGACCGGGGCCGCCCTGCGCCTGGGGATCGGCCTCGTGCGCGGCATCGAGATCTCGTGCAAGCGCGACGGCAGGTCGATCCACCTCCTCGGCTACCTCACCGACCCTGCGTCCCCGGACCTCATGACCGAGCTCGCGCGCGCCCGCGAGTCGCGCACGACCCGGCTCGAGCGGATGGTGTGCAAGATGGCCGAGGCCGGCATACCGCTGACGTATGCCGAGGTCCTGGCCCAGGTCGCCCCGGGGGCCACGCCAGGTCGGCCGCACATCGCCGACGCCCTCATCGCCAACGGGACGATCACGCACCGCGACGAGGCGTTCGCGTCGTGGCTGCACGACGGCTCCGAGTTCTACGTCCACCACTACTCGCTGGACCCTGTCGAGGCGGTCCGGCTCGTGCGCGAGGCCGGGGGAGTGGCGGTGCACGCGCACCCCTTCACGCGGACCCGCGCCCGCGTCGCCCCCGACGAGCTCGTCGAGGAGATGGCCGCGGCCGGGCTCGCGGGGCTCGAGGTGGACCATCGCGACCACGGTGCGGACGAGCGTCGCCGGGCCGGGGACCTCGCGCGCGCGCTCGGCCTGCTCGTCACCGGCTCCAGCGACTACCACGGGACGGGCAAGCGCAACCGGCTCGCGGAGCACACGACCCGGGCCGAGGTCCTCGCGCAGATCGAGGAGCGCTCGAGCGGCGTGACGCAGGTCGTGCGCCCGTGACGCTGTTCGACGTGACGGTCTTCCTCAGCACGTTCATCACGCTCGTCGTCATCCTCGACCCGCCGGGGGCGGTGCCGATCTTCCTGGCCCTGACGGCCTCGCTGACCCGGCCCCAGCGCAACGTCGCCGCCCGGCGGGCCTCCCTCGTGGCCATGCTGGTCATCGGCATGTTCGCGGTCTTCGGGCAGGAGATCCTGCGCTACCTGCACATCTCCATCGCGGCCCTGCAGGGCGCCGGTGGGCTCCTGCTGCTCCTCGTCGCCCTGCAGCTGCTCACCGGCCGGGAGTCGGACTCGCTCGCCGACGCCGGGGTCAACGTGGCGCTCGTCCCGCTCGGCACCCCGCTCCTGGCGGGGCCGGGCGCGATCGTGGCCACCATGCTCGCGGTGCAGCGCGCGGAGGGCGTGGCCGGCTACCTCGGAGTGGCCGCCGCGCTCGTGGCGGCCCTGTTCGTCGTCTTCCTCTTCCTCCGCTTCGCCGGCCGCGTGCGGTCGCTGCTGCGCGAGAGCGGCACCATGCTGCTCACCCGCATCGCCGGCCTGCTCCTGTCCGCGATCGCCGTCCAGATGGTCGCCGACTCCGTGCGCACCTTCGTGCGGGCCGGCGCTGTCGGCGGCGGCTCGTAGCGTGTGTGGCGTGACCCAGCCGACCTTCCCCGGGATGCCGACGCCGCTCTACGTCGCGTCGCCGAGCCGGCTGCTCGCCTGGCTCGACTGTCCCCGCCGCTACCGGATGCACTACCTCGACCGGCCGCGCCCGAGACCGCGCGGCCAGCGGGCCCACACGTCGGTCGGCATCGCGACCCACAACGTGCTGCGCGACTTCTGGGACCTGCCGCCGGAGCGACGAAACCCGGCGGGGGTGGCCGAGCTGGTGCGCACGTCGTGGATCGACGTCGGGTTCCGCGACGGGGACCAGTCGCGGGCGTGGCGGGACCGGGTGCGCGAGCGCGTCACCGACTACCTGCGCGGCATCGACCGGGAGCGGCACCCTGTCGGCGTCGAGCGCAGCGTCTCGGTGAAGACCGCCACCCTCGCGGTGACGGGGCGGGTCGACCGCCTCGACGAGCGTGGTGACGCCGTGGTCGTCGTCGACTACAAGACGGGCCGACGGGTGCCGACGCCTGACGACGCGCGCACGTCGCTGCCCCTCGCGCTGTATGCCGTCGCCGCCGGCTCGGTGCTGCGCCGACCCTGCACACGGGTCGAGCTGCACCACGTGCCGTCCGGCACGGTCGTCGGTCACGAGCACACCGGTGAGTCGCTGGCGCGCAAGGTGGCCGAGGCCGAGTCGATCGCCGCCGACCTGCGCCGGGCCGACGCCGACTTCCGCGAGCACGGGCCGGACTCCGACCGGTTCCCGGCCCGCCCGTCGGCGCTCTGCGGGTGGTGCGACTACCGCGACCACTGCCCGGAGGGGCGGCAGGTCGGGCCGGCGCAGGCGGACTGGGCGGGTCTGGAGCCCCTCCCGGGCCCAGCGACCGGCACGGCGGCGGGCCCGTCCTGACCGCGGCCCCCACCTGAGAGACTGTCTGCCATGGCACGGAAGACCACGCAGCAGGCGGCCCGGAGTCCGGCGCGCGTCCTGGCCGTCGCCAACCAGAAGGGTGGCGTCGCCAAGACGACGTCCGTGGCCTCCCTCGGGGCCGCCTTCGCCGCCCGGGGCAAGCGGGTGCTCCTCGTGGACCTCGACGCGCAGGCGTGCCTGACCTTCTCGCTCGGCGTCGACCCCGACACCGTCGAATCCTCCATCCACGAGGTGCTCACCGGCCGGGCGGACCTCGAGTCGGTCGTGCTGCACTGCGACGAGGGGGTCGACCTCGTCCCCTCGGCCATCGAGCTGGCCGGCACCGAGGCGATGCTCATGCCACGGCCGGGGCGCGAGTTCGTCCTGCGTTCCGCGCTCGAGCCGGTGCTCGCGGCATACGACCTCGTGCTGGTCGACTGCTCACCGAGCCTCGGCGTGCTCACGCTCAACGCGCTCACGGCCGCGTCGGCGCTGCTCATCCCGATGCCGTGCGAGATGCTCAGCCACCGCGGCGTCGGGCAGCTGCTCGACACGGTCGCCGACGTGCAGAAGATCCTCAACCCCGGCCTCGAGGTGTGGGGAATCCTGCCCACGCTGTACGACGGCCGCAGCACGCACGCCCGCGAGGTCCTCGCCGACGTCGGGGACCGCTACGGCCTGCCTGTCCTGTCCCCGCCGATCCCAAAGACGGTCCGCTTCGCCGAGGCACCGGCCGTGGGGCGGTCGATCCTCACCACGGCGCGCAGCTCCAAGGGGGCCCAGGCCTACCGGGACGTGGCCGACTCGCTCCTCGCCCGGCTCTGAGGCCCCGCCGGCTGTGCGTTTCCCCCGGTCGAGTGGCCAGTTTGGTGCGGGTGCCGGCGTGCGGAAGTGGCCACTCGACCGGGGGGGTGGGGGTGCCGGCGTGCGGAAGTGGCCACTCGACCTGGGGGTGCGGGGGTTAGGTCAGTCTGCGGTCGGTGCGGCGGGGCTGCGCCGCCGTCGGCGTCGCGGCGTCGGAGACCCGCCGGCGGGCGCAGTGTCAGCCATCGCGCCGGCCTCCTCGGTGGCGGTGGAAAGCTCCGCTCCGCCACGGGTGCGTCGGCGGTTGCGGCTGCGCCGGGGCCGCACGTCGCCGGTCCCGGCGTCCGCGCCCGAAGTCTCGGCCCGGTCCTGCCCACGAGCCGCGTGCCCGCCGCCCACACGCCGACCCGAGCGGTCGGGCGTGCGGCTGACCCGCTTGCCGGTCTCGCCGAGGTCCTCGATCTCCTCGGCGCCGAGCCCCTCGCGGGTGCGCTCGGACCTGGCCAGCACGCCGGTGACGTCGGCCGGGATGTCGAGGTCGGTGTAGAGGTGCTCCGACGAGGAGTAGGTCTCGAGCGGCTCGGGGATGCCGAGGTCGAGCGCCTTGTTGACCATGGCCCACCGGTGCAGGTCGTCCCAGTCGACGAAGGTGATGGCCACGCCCGTGTTACCGGCCCGGGCCGTGCGCCCGATCCGGTGCACGTAGGTCTTCTCGTCCTCGGGGCACTGGAAGTTGATCACGTGGGTGACGTTCTCGACGTCGATGCCGCGGGCCGCGACGTCGGTGGCGACGAGGACGTCGATCTTGCCGTTGCGGAAGGCACGCAGCGCCTGCTCCCGGGCGCCCTGCCCGAGGTCACCGTGGATGGCGGCGGCCGCGAAGCCACGGGCGGTCAGATCGTCGGCCACCTTCGCGGCGGTCCGCTTCGTGCGGCTGAAGATGATCGTGAGGCCCCGGCCGCTCGCCTGGAGGATGCGGGCGAGCATCTCGACCTTGTCCATGGCGTGGGCGCGGTAGACGAACTGCTCGACCGCCTTGACCGTGTGGGCGTTCTCGTTGTCCTCGCCCATGGCGCGGATGTGCGTGGGCTGCCGCATGTAGCGCCGGGCGAGCGCGACGATGGCGCCCGGCATGGTGGCCGAGAAGAGCATCGTCTGACGGGTCGGCGACGTGAGCGACATGAGCTTCTCGACGTCGGGCAGGAAGCCGAGGTCGAGCATCTCGTCGGCCTCGTCGAGCACGACGGTCGTGGCCGCCGACAGGTCGAGGTGCCCCTGCTTGGCCAGGTCGAGAAGCCGCCCGGGCGTGCCGACGACGACCTCGACACCGGTTCGCAGCGCCTCGATCTGGGGCTCGTAAGCGCGACCCCCATAGACGGTGAGGACGCGGATGCCGCGGCGCTTGCCGGCACGCTGGAGGTCGGTGGACACCTGGACCGCGAGCTCGCGGGTCGGCGCGACGGCGAGGGCCTGGGGCTTGCCGGGCTTCGGCAGGGTCTCGTATGCCGGGTCGCCGGGGGCGACGGTGCGGTGCAGCATCGGCACGCCGAAGCCGAGCGTCTTGCCCGTGCCGGTCTTGGCCTGCCCGATGATGTCGTGACCGGCGAGCGCCACGGGGAGCGTCATGGCCTGGATGGGGAAGGGCGACACGATGCCGGCGTCGCCCAGGGAGGCGACGATCTCGGGATGGATGTCGAAGTCGGCGAAGGCGAGTGCCGGCGCCTGGGTCGCTGGCTGGGCGTCGGCTTCGGTGGTGGTCTGCGTCATGGGCATCTCTCGATCAGCACGAGCACCCCGCCGTCGCGGGAGCTCAGTGTCTCGTTGCGGGCCGATCGGGAGGTGTCGTGAGAGGGTTTGCGCTGACCACGTCCGCCACCGGGCCCGCTGGGAGCCCCGGGAAGAACCATCGTGCCGACCGGGCACCGGGTTGTCAGCCCGAGTCTACCCGCTGCCGGCCTACCGACCGTCCAACGCGGCTCCCGGGCAGGGCGGGCCGAGGCCGTGGCGGTCGCCGCTACATTGGCGGCATGACTGAGACGCCCCACGCGGCCGAGCAGCGCGAGGCTACCGACGGGCCGAGCGACCCGGCATACCTCGAGGCGGTCACCGAGCTGCTCGGGGGCCTCGCCTACGGGCAGCTGCGGGCCTTCAGCCAGCTGGCCCGTGACTCGGAGCTCGCGCCGACGCTGCGGCACCGCTCCGAGCTTGCTCGGCTCGCCGCGCACGAGCTGGGCCGCTACACGGCGCTGGCCGAGCGGCTCCGCTCCCTCGGGGTGGAGCCGGAGGACGCGATGCAGCCGTTCGTCGCCGCGGTGGACGGCTTCCACGAACGCACGACCGCCTCGACCTGGCTCGAGAGCCTCGTCAAGGCCTACGTCGGTGAGGGCATCGCCCAGGACTTCTACCGGGAGGTCGCCGCCTATGTCGACGCGGACACCCGAGAGCTCGTCCACCGGGTGCTCGAGGACAACGGCCAGGCGGACTTCGTCGTGGGCGTCGTGAGGGAGGCGATCGAGGCCGACCCCCGCATCGCGGGGCGACTTGCGCTGTGGGGGCGGCGGCTCGTCGGCGAGGCGATCACCCAAGCGCAGCGGGTGGGCGTCGAGCGGGACGCGCTCGCGGGCCTGCTCGTCGGGACGCCCGGCCGGGCCGGCGCCGACCTCGCGGAGCTCGGCCGGATGTTCGTTCGACTGACGGACGAGCACACCCGCCGCATGGAGCGGCTGGGACTGGCCTCCTGACCGAGCCCGGCGGCATACGGCCACGGATCAGCCCGTATGCCGCCGGGACAAGAGCAGGGCCCGACCGTTGGACGGTCGAGCCCCGCTCGGTGGGACGGCAATCTTGGGGGGTCAGGTCTGGCGGCGGCCGGTCATCGCCCCGTAGATGAGGATGAGGGCGGCCGCCACGAGGACTCCGATGAGTCCCGCGATCCAGTCGATGCCCTTCGTGTCCGTCGTGCCGGTGGCGAGCTTGTAGAGGTAGGCGCCGATGAGCGAGCCGATGGCGCCGAGGATGACCGTCATCGCCAAGCTGATCGACTGGCGGCCCGGAAGGACGAGCCGAGCGAGTGGGCCGACGATGGCTCCGGCCACGAGAGCCATGAGGATGGTCTGAACCATGGGGGGTGCTCCTCCTTTGAGCCCGGGGTCGGGCGCTGGTGGACCGGCTCGGGCCGGTCCTCGTCCACCTCCCCCGTACCCCGTCAGGCGAGCGGGTAACCCATGGGACCGGTGTGACGAAACCGCAACAATCGCCCGCTTTGTGAGCCCGCTCGGAGTCTGCCCGTCACACCGCCCCGAACCCCACGCCGCCCTTCTTCTCGGACCCTGTCGTGACGTAGCCGATGGACCCGCTCGGGACGATCACCCGTCCCCCGCGCTCGTCGCGCAGCTCGAGCACGTCGGAGGCGCGAGCGGCGCGGACCGCCTCGACCACCTCGTCCGCCGAGAGCGTCGTCTCGAAGCTGATCTCGCGTGCCACGTGCTGCACGCCGATGCGGACCTCCACGGGGTTTCCTCTCCTCGAAATGGTGAACTCGACGCCACCCTAACCGGCGCCGGTGACGACGGACTCACGGTCCGCGCCGCCGTGTGCCTCCCGCTCGAGGGCGGGAAAGGCGCCGATGCCCCGGCGGATGAGCGCCCCCGTGATCCGGGTGGCCGTCTCCTTGGAGATGCCCGACCCGGCGGCCAGCCAGTGGCGGGCCGAGGTCTGCGCGAGTCCGACGAACCCGACCGCCACGAGCACCGCCTCCTGCTGGTTCAGCGACGTCTGGCTCCGGATGATGTCGGCCATCGCCTCGGCGCACGTGAGGACGATCTGGTCGAGCCGGCGCCGGACGGCCGGCTCGTTGGCGAGGTCGGACTCGAAGATGAGCCGGAAGGCCGCGCCGTCGCGGGCGACGAAGTCGAAGTAGGCGCGCACCATGGTGCTGACCCGCGTCTTGTCGTCCGCGAGCGACAGCGCGTCGCGGACGAGCTGCTCCAGCTCGCCGGCATGCCGGTCGATGAGCGCGAGGTAGAGCTCGAGCTTGCCCGGAAAGTGCTGGTAGAGAACGGGTTTGGAGACGCCGGCACGGGCCGCGATGTCGTCCATGGCGGCCTGGTGGTAGCCGTTCTCGACGAAGACGGCGAGGGCCGCCTCGAGCAGCTGCGCACGGCGCTCCGGGCGCGGCAGCCGCTGGCCGCGAGCCGGGGCGATGGTGTCGTCGGGCATGCGCATCCTTCCGCGTCGGGCCGGCCTCGTCGCTGGGCCCGAGGTGTCCCCGTCACTCTACCGAGCAGTACGGTGGGGCCATGCCCTCGAGCGCACTCGTCACCGAGCGCCGGTCGCTCAGCCGCGAGGAGGTGACCCGCTACGCGCGCCACGTCCTCATCCCCGGGGTGGGGCTCGAGGGGCAGGAGCGCCTGGCCGCCGCGCGGGTGCTCGTGGTCGGGGCCGGGGGGCTCGGCTCACCGGCCCTGCTCTACCTCGCCGCCGCGGGGATCGGCACGATCGGCGTGGTGGACGCGGACGTTGTCGAGCTGACCAACCTGCACCGTCAGGTCATCCACACCGACGCCGACATCGGCAGGCCCAAGACGGAGTCGGCTGAGGAGGCGGTGCGCCGGGTCAACCCGCACGTGACGGTCGTGCGCCACGACATCCGGCTCGACTCCACGAACGCCCTCGACGTCCTCGGCGGCTACGACGTCGTCGTCGACGGCACCGACAACTTCCCCACGCGCTACCTGCTCAACGACGCCTGCGTGCTGCTCGGCAAACCGCACGTGTGGGGGTCGATCCTCCGCTTCGACGGACAGGTGTCGGTGTGGTGGGCCGGGCACGGACCGTGCTACCGCTGCGTCTTCCCCGACCCCCCACCGCCGGGGTCGGTGCCGAGCTGCGCCGAGGGTGGGGTCCTCGGGGTCCTCTGCGCCGCAATCGGATCAGTGCAGTCGACCGAGGCCATCAAGCTGCTGCTCGGCATCGGTGAGCCGCTGACCGGTCGGCTCCTCGTGCACGACGCGCTGCGCCAGACGTGGGACACGCTCACGGTCCGAGCGGACCCCGCCTGCCCGGTCTGCGGCGCGGACCGCACCATCACCGAGCTGGTCGACTACCTCGAGTTCTGCGGCATACCAAGCCGGTCCGCCGCGGACGCCGACGCAGTCCCCACCGCCACGGTGCAGGAGACCGCCGCAGCCATGTCGTCGGGCGAGCCGCCCCTGCTCGTGGACGTCCGGGGGGAGGAGGAGCGGCGGATCGCGCGGATCCCGGGGGCGGTGCCGATCCACCTCGACGACTTCCGGTCCGGCGCCGCCTTCGCCGCCCTGCCACGCAACCGTCGGATCCTCATCCACTGCAAGGTCGGTGGTCGTTCCGCCGAGGCGACGCGCCTCGCCCTGGCAGCGGGCTTCACCGACGTCGCCAGCGTCGACGGCGGCGTCCTCGCCTGGATCCGGGAGATCGACCCCTCACAGTCCGAGTACTGAATGCCGTCGGAGGAGTATGCCGAGCGCGTCCTCGACCTCGTCCGGCTCATCCCTCCCGGGCGCGTGCTCGCCTACGGGGACGTGGCGCGACGGCTGGGGGAGGGCGGTGCGCGCATGGTCGGGACGGTCCTTCGCCGATACGGCTCGGGCGCCCCGTGGTGGCGGGTCATCCGCGCCGACGGCAGGCCACCGCCGGGACTCGAGCGTGAGGCGGTCGAGCACTGGCGCGCCGAGGGCACGCCGCTCGCGCGCGGGCTCGTCGACGGCAGTCGTGCGGACATGGCGAGGGCGCGGTGGTCGGGCGAGGCGACCGGCGGCGACGCCGAGGCCGTGCCGGGAACGCTGCACCACGTCGAGGTATGGGTCGAGGACATCGCCACGGCCGGTCGCGAGTGGGGGTGGCTGCTCGGCCGGCTGGGATACCGGCTGGGCGACGACTGGGGGCATGGGCAGGCGTGGGAGCTGGGCAGCCTCTACGTGGTCCTCGAGGCGGGTCCCGACGTCCTGCCCGGCCGCCACGAGCGGCGCCGCGCCGGCGTCAACCACCTCGCGTTCCACGGTGGCTCCCGGCAGGCCGTCACGCAGCTCGTCGAGGAGTGCGCGGAGCACGGGTGGACCCTGATGTTCCCCGAGCAGCATCCGTATGCCGGTGGGCCGGGTCGCTGGGCGGCCTACCTCGAGAGCGGGGAGGGCTTCGAGGTCGAGCTCGTGGCCGGGTGACGAGGGGCGCCGGGTGCGGGGCGGTGTCGGCGCCCCGTGATGGAATCGGCGCGTGGTCATCCTCCGACGTGCACCAGCCCGGGTGGGCGCACCGGTCGAGCTCACCGCCGCCCAGCGGGCCGCGGTCGACGCCGACGGGCCGCTCCTGCGTGTCCTCGGCGGACCGGGGACCGGCAAGTCGACGCTGGCGGTCGAGCTCGTGGCCGAGGCGGTCCGGCGAGGTGCGCGGGCCGACGCGTGCCTGCTCCTCGCGTCCACCCGCGCCGAGGCGGCCCGGCAGCGCGAGCGGGTCACCGCCCGGCTGGCCGCGACGTCGACGCAGCCGCTCGCCCGCACGTGGCAGGCGTTCGGCTTCGGCGTGCTCCGGGCGGAGGCGGCGCTGGCCGGCGAGCCGCTCCCGCGCCTGGTGGGCGGACCCGAGCAGGACCTCATCCTGCGCGACCTGCTCGCCGGCCATGCCGCGGGCGACGCGCCCGGGCCCGAGTGGCCCGAGCCGGTGCGGGCCGCGCTCGGCACCCGTGGCTTCCGCAACGAGCTGCGCGACCTGCTCATGCGCGCCGTCGAGCACGGCCAGGGGCCCGACGAGCTCGCGGCCCTCGGGCTCGGGCACGGGCGACCCGAGTGGGTGGCCGCCGCGCACGTGCTCCGGGAGTACGACGCGGTCACGGCCTTCTCGCGGCACGGCTCCTACGACCCGGCCTGGGTGCTCACCGCCACCGCCGACCGTCTCGAGGACGACCCGGCCGCGCTGGACCGCCTGCGCGACCGGCTGCGCCTCGTCGTCGTCGACGACGCCCAGGAGCTGACCTCCGCGGCGGCCCGGCTGCTGCGCGTCGTGGCGGCGGCCGGCCTGCGGGTGGTCCTCCTGGGGGACCCCGACAGCGCCGTGCAGACCTTTCGCGGCGCCGACCCGGGCTTCCTCGCCCACGGGTGGTCCGCCCTCGGGCCCGGGCCCACGGTCGTGCTCGACAGCAGCCACCGGCTGCCGTCCCGGATCGCCGACGTGGGGCACCGCGTGGCGCGGCACATCGGCGCGCTCGGCGGTGGCGCACAGCGCGGTGCGACGGCCGTCCGGGAGGGCGGCGTCGTCGACGTCGGCCTCTTCCGTTCGGCGGCGCAGGAGGCCGGCGCCATCGGCTCGCTCCTGCGGCGGGCCGCGCTGGTCGACGGGGTGCCGTGGGACGACATGGCCGTCATCGTCCGTGGCTCGGGGCGGGCCACGACGCTGCGGCGGCTGCTCGTCAACGCCGGAGTGCCCGTCGCCAGCGCGACCACGGAGACGCCGGTCCGTGACGAGCCCGCCGTGCGGCCACTGGTCGCGCTGTTCGAGGAGGCCCTCGTCATCGCCCGAGCCGAGTTCACCGGCCGGCGCCACCTCATCGACCCCGTCCGCGCCGCGGACCTGCTCGTCTCACCGGTCGGCGGCGCGGATGCCGTGTCGCTGCGACGACTCCGACGGCTGCTGCGCCGCGAGGAGCTCGAGTCCGGAGGCCACCGCTCGAGCGACGAGCTGCTCGCCGAGCTGCTGCGCCAGCCCCAGCGCGCGCGGCTGCTCGGGAGCTGCGGACGCGCCGCCGCCCGGGTCGCCACCGCCCTCGAGGCAGGCGTGCAGGCGGCCGGGCTCACCGAGAACGGCACGTGGTGCGCAGGCGTCACCGCCGAGGTGGTGCTGTGGGCGATCTGGGATGCGGCCGGCGTCGCGGAGCCCTGGCGGCGCACCGCGCTCGCGGGCGGTCCTGGAGCCGAGCGCGCCGACCGCGACCTCGACGCCGTCCTCGGCCTCTTCGACGCCGCGGCGGCGTTCGTCGACCGCCTGCCGCAGGCGGGCCCCGACCAGTTCCTCGACCACGTGACCGGGCAGGACGTGCCCGGTGACACGCTCCTCGCCCGGTCCCAGAGCGGGCCCCGCGTCGAGCTGCTCACCCCACAGAGCGCCGCGGGACGTCAGTGGCGGGTCGTCGTCGTGGCCGGCGTCCAGGAGGGCGTGTGGCCGGACCTGCGGCTGCGTGGCTCCGTCCTCGGCTCGGAGGAGCTCGTCGACGTCGTGACCGGGCGCCCGCGGAGCCTGCGGGCGGCCCAGGCGGCCGTGCGCTACGACGAGACGCGGCTCTTCCACGTCGCCGTGACCAGGAGCACCGAGCGGCTGGTCGTGACGGCCGTGGGCAACGAGGACGAGCAGCCCTCCGTCTACCTGGACCTCGTCGATCCGCCCTCCGACGCCGACGGCGGTGTGGCCGAGGAAGTGCGGCCGCACACCGAGGTCGGCAGCCCGATGACCCTGCCCGGGCTGGTGGGCCGGCTCCGCCGCGAGGCCGTGAGCCCCGACCCGACGGTCTCGCGAGCGGCTGTGGAGCTGCTCGCGGTAGCGGCGCGGGCCGGAGTGGCGGGGGCGGACCCCGCCTCGTGGTGGGCCCTGCGACAGCTGTCCGACGAGCGACCGGTCCGGCCGGACGGCGAGTCCGTCACGGTCTCGCCGTCCAAGGTGGAGCGGTTCTCGCAGTGCTCGCTGTCGTGGTTTCTCACGGCCGTGGGCGGCGGCGGTCCGTCGCTGGGACCGGCCAGCATCGGCACCATGGTCCACGACGTCGTCGCCGAGCACCCCGACGCCGACCTCGAGACGCTGACCGCGGAGGTCGACCGGAGGTGGGGACAGCTCGGCCTGCCGCCCGGCTGGGTGACGGAGCGCAAACGCGCCGAGGCGCACGACATGGTCGCCCGGTTCGTCGACTACCGATGCCAGGCACGTGCCGACGGGTGGGAGCTGGCCGCGGTCGAGGTGGACTTCGAGGCGCCGGTGGGCCGGGCCCGCCTGGCCGGGCGGGTCGATCGCATCGAGCGCGACGCCGCCGGCCGCCTCCGGGTCGTCGACCTCAAGACCGGCGCCGGCAAGCCAGCGGCGGCCGACATCGGCGAGCACGGGCAGCTCGGCGCCTACCAGGTCGCCGTGGAGTCCGGTGCGTTTCCCGACCTCGGCACCGGCTCGGCCGGCGCGGCCCTGGCCCAGATCGGCCGGGGAGCCGGCCTGACCGGTCGAAGGGCTGCGGTCCAGGAACAGCCTGCGCTGAAGGGCTCGGACGACCCCGACTGGGCTCGTCGGCTCGTTGAGGCCACCGCGGACGGGATGGGAGCGGCGACCTTCCGGGCCGCGTCCGGCAGCTGGTGCGCGACCTGTGCCGTCAAGGGCTGCTGCCCGCTGCAGCGCGAGGGGGACGCGCTGTGAGCCCCCGCTTCTCGGCGCTCGACATCGCCCGCGCGCTCGGCAAACCCGCCCCCACCGCGGAGCAGCAGGCGGTCATCGAGGCCGGCCCCCGACCACTGCTCGTCGTCGCGGGTGCCGGCTCCGGCAAGACCGAGACCATGGCCGCCCGCGTCATCTGGCTGGTGGCCAACGGGTTCGTCGAGCCCGACCAGGTCCTTGGCCTCACCTTCACCCGCAAGGCGGCGTCCGAGCTCGCGCAACGCATCGCGCAGCGGCTGCGCAGCCTGGTCCGGGTCGGCCTGTGGACCCCACCGACCGACGACGGCACCGGTGCCGAGGTGCTCGGCGGCACCCCGACCGTGTCGACCTACCACGCGTATGCCGGCCGCCTCGTGCGCGAGCACGCGCTCCGGCTCGGCATCGAGCCCGAGTTCCGGCTGCTCACGGAGGCGGGGGCGTGGCAGCTGGCGGCCGAGGCGGTCGCCCGTTACGACGGGCCGATGGGCGGGGTCGTCAAGGCGGAGTCGACGGTCATCGGTGGCGTCATGTCGTTGGCCGGCGAGATGGCCGAGCACCTGCTCACCCCGGACGACGTCACGGCATACCTCGACGAGGTCCTCGGCACGGTCGCCGCCCTGCCCGACGGGGAGGGCACGGGCTCGCTCACGCCGGTGCGAGACCTCCTGCAGGCGCTGGGGGAGCGGCGGGCGGTCCTGCCCATCGTCCGGCGCTACCTCGAGCTGAAGCGGTCGCGCGACTCCCTGGACTTCGCCGACCAGATGGCCCTCGCCGCCCGGCTCGCCGCCGCCACGCCACACGTCGGCGCCGTCGAGCGGCAGCGGTTCCGCGCCGTCCTGCTCGACGAGTTCCAGGACACCTCCGAGGCCCAGCTCGTGCTGCTGCGGTCCCTCTTCGGCGGCGGCGCCGACGCCGTCACGCTCACGGCAGTCGGCGATCCCAACCAGTCGATCTACGGCTGGCGAGGGGCGAGCGCGACGACGCTGGCCCGCTTCCCCGACGAGTTCACCGACGCGGCCGGCCCGGCCGACGTCCTGCCCCTGTCCACGAGCTGGCGCAACGACGAGGTCATCCTCGACGCGGCCAACGTCACGGTGGGCCCCCTTCGGGCGGCCCACGTCGAGCCGCTGACCGCCCGGCCCGGGGCCGGTCGGGGCGCCCTCACCGTCGCCCGGGCCCTGTCCGTCGAGGACGAGATGCGCCACGCCGCCCAGTGGATCGCCGCGCGATGGCGCAGCCCGAGCGGGCGCCGCACCGGCCGTTCGGCGGCGCTCCTCTGCCGGCGACGTGCCCACTTCCCGCTCGCCATCGAGGCTCTGCGGGAGCAGGGCCTGCCCATCGAGGTGGTCGGACTCGGCGGGTTGCTCCTGACCCCGGAGGTGGGCGACCTCGTGTCCGCGCTCTGGGTCGTGCAGGACCCGAGCCGCGGCGACCGCCTGCTGCGCCTGCTCGCCGGTCCGGTGGCCCGGCTGGGACCGGCCGACCTCGACGGCCTGTGGGCCTGGGCTCGCGAGCTGCACAGCCGTCCGTGGCGCGACGGGCGGCCGCGCCCCACGCAGGAGGCCCTGCCGCTCGACGTGGGCGCCGACGCCGCGCCGTCCGAGGGCGCCCACCTCGTGTACACGCCGCGACCGGTCGAGGACCTCGCGGCGGACAGCGTCGACGAGGCGACGCTCGTCGAGGCGCTCGACGAGCTGCCACCGCCGGGCTGGGTGGCCCGGTCGGGGGCTCGGCTCAGTCCCACGGCGCGCGACCGGCTCGCCGCACTCGCCGCGGTCGTGCGCTCCCTGCGGCACCTCACCGCCCTGCCGCTGGTGGATCTCGTGGCGGAGGCTGAGCGGGCCCTGGGGCTCGACGTGGAGGTGCTGTCCCGGCCGGAGCACACCGACTCCACGGCTCGAGTGCACCTCGACGCGTTCGCCGACGTCGCGTCGCGCTATGCCGCGAGCGCCGACCGGCCCACGCTCGCGGGCTTCCTCTCCTGGCTCGACGCCGCCCGGGAGCAGGAGCGCGGGCTCGACGTCGGCCACGTCGAGACGGACAGCGACGCCGTGCAGGTCCTCACGGTCCACGCGGCCAAGGGCCTGGAGTGGGACGTCGTCGCGGTCCCGGCCCTCGTCGAGTCGGTGTTCCCCGACCACTCCGCGTCGGCGGTGGGCCTCGTCGACGACGAGTGGCAGCTGACCGGCACGCCCACCGACAAGGGGTGGCTGACCGGGATCGACGCGGTCCCCTACGACCTTCGCGGGGACCGCGACGGGCTGCCCTTCCTCGACTGGCGTGGGGCCGCGGACCGCAAGGCGCTCGGCCGGCAGATCGAGGCGTTCGCAGCCGCGGGCGGAGCACACGCCATCGCGGAGGAGCGACGCCTGGCCTACGTCGCCTTCACCCGGGCGCGGTCCGAGCTGCTCCTGTCGACCCATTTCTGGGGCGCCACGCGCAAGAGCCTCTGCGCACCGTCGCGGTTCCTCACCGAGCTGGTCCACGCGCTGGCCGAGCGCGTGACGCAGTCCGCGTGGGCCGACCGCCCCGACCCGGTGGCGGGCCCGAAGGGCAAGCTCGTCGCGCCGAGCAACCCCTTCCTCGCCGAGCCGGTCTGCGCGTCGTGGCCGCACGACCCGATGGCGAGCCGACGGGTCCGGCTGCAGGAGGCTGTCGACCGGCTCGTGGAGCGGGCCGCGGCGGGTGGGTCACCGTCACGACCGGGCGACCCGCGCCACGACGACCTGCGCCTCCTCCTCGCCGAGCGGGCGGCACGGCGGACCCCCGCTGTGCCCGTGGTCCACGTGCCGCGACACCTGTCGGCTTCCTCGGTCGTGGCCCTGGCGCGGGACGCCGAGGTCTTCGCCATGGGCCTGCGTCGGCCCATGCCGAGTCCGCCGGGCGTCGCCGCCCGGCAGGGGACCGCCTTCCACGCCTGGGTTGAGGAGCACTACGCGCGGGCCTCGATCGTGGACCTCCTCGAGCTGCCGGGAAGCGCCGACGAGGAGCCCGCCGGTGCCTCGGCCCTGACGCAAATGAAGCGTCTCTTCCTCGCGAGTGAGTGGGCCGACCGCGTGCCCGAGGAGATCGAGCTCGCCGTCGAGACGGTCGTCGACGGCATCGCGGTCCGCGGACGGATCGACGCCGTCTTCCCCCGCGACGACGGAGGGTGGACCGTCGTCGACTGGAAGACCGGCGCCCCCCCGACCGGGCGGGAGGCTGCCGTCCGCGCCCTGCAGCTGGGGGCGTATGCCGTCGCCTACGCCCGCTTGCGTGGCGTCGACCCGGGCCGGGTGGACGCGGCGTTCTACTACGCCGCCGACGGCGTCACGGTGCGGCCGCCGGTGCCGGACGAGGAGCAGCTCGTCCAGCTGCTCGGAGCGGTGCCCGGCTGACGCGGCTCCCGGCTGACGCGGCTCCCGGAGCGCCGGCCCGAGGAGCCCTCACGCTCCTCGAGCGGCTCCGCCCGGCGGCGGCGTCACGGGCACGAAGACCGAGGCGCCCTCGTGCAGGTCGACGACTCCGTTCGTGGCTCCGGGCTCCGCCTGCTCGAGGGAGTCGTCGCCCTCCTCGAACTCCACCGGCGCCGGCCCTGTCGGAGCCGTGTCGACGGTCGGGGCCGTGTCGACGGTCTCGCCGGACTCGACGGCGTCGTCGCTCTCGCCGGCTGGCACCGCGGCGCCCCTCTCGACGGACGGCACCGTCCCACCCGGGTCGGCATCCCCGGACTCCGGCTCCGGCCGCCGGCTCGGGAACGGCTCGTGCGGCTGGGTGGCGTCGTCGGCTGGCGTGGGGACGGCGGCCACGACGCTGGTGACGGGCGCCGGCTGCCGGCCCGCCTGTCCGTCCGCCTGTCCGGCAGGCTCCGCCTGCCCGGCAGGCACCGCCTGCCCGTCAGGCTCCGCCTGCCGGTCCGGCTCCGGGTGCTGGTCCGCCCCGGCCCCGCGCCGCGCGCGGTCGGCTGCCTCGCGGGCCCGCCTGGCGGCCACGTCCCGGGCCCGACGCTCCTCCTCGACGTAGGTCCGCTCGTCGAGCGCCCGAAGCTGGTCCGCGACCCGCTCCACGACGGTCAGCTCACCCGCCGACAGGGCGCTAAGGAGGCGGGTGACGAGGGACATCTCGGCCGCCAGGCGGCCGCGGGTGAGCAGGTTGGGGTCGGGGCGCTCGACCCGCGACTGGGCGTAGGCCTCGAGCACCGCATCGAGGGCGGCGGGGGTGGCCTGCGTGACGAGCGCGGCGAGGTCGTCAGCGGGATCGGCCACCCGGGACTGCTCCCATGCCAGCAGTCCGCGCACGCGACCCGTCGAGGCATCCGAGTCGTCGTCGAACGTGGCGAGCACGTTGTCCCCGGTGAAGGTGCCGTGCACCGTCGTCGGCGCGAACCGCCACAGCGACACGTCCTCGAGCGAGCGTTCCCACCGGGCGAGCAGCCCCGTCGGCACGTGTCCGGTCGCCGCGGCCCGATCGAGCTCGGTGAGCCGACGTGAGCGATGGGTCTCGGCGTCGTAGACGGGCCGGTCCGCCTCCTCCATGAGCGTGATGTCGACGTTGTGCACGTGGGCGAGGGTGCGGCCCACCTCGCCGGCGAGGCCCGGGCCCTGCGGGAGCCGGGCGAAGTCGAGGGGACGCCCCGGCACCCGGAGGTAGACCACGGCCCGGCCCTCGGGGACGACGACGTGTCCCCGCACCATGGGGATGGCCACGTCGAGGCGGCGGCCGACGAGCGTCGACAGCGCCGTGATGCCCTCCAGCATGGCGCCGGCGGCCTGGGTGCGGGGCGCCTTGATGACCCAGCGCCGGTCCTGGCTGTCCTTGATGTGGGCGACCTCGTAGAGGTCGGCCGGCCCGACGGGGACTCCGGCGACGAAGGCGGGATCGAGGCCCGGCACCGCCGAGCTCGCGAGGGCGGCCAGGAAGAGGGGGCTGCGGGTCACCCGTCCACCGTAGGCGGAGTGGCCCCCCTAGGGTGGGACGGTGGCGACGACGCACGAGATTCTCGGGGACCTGGCTCTCTCGCGGGGAACCCTCGACCGGGTCGGCCACGAGCGACGCGAGCCGCAGATCGTGCCCCACCTGCTCCGCGACCCGGCCACGCGGGTCCTCGACGTGCGGGGCGCGCTCCTTCCCGTGGCCGCGGTGAGCGACGGTCCCGCGCTGGTGCTGCGCCCCCCGGACGAGCGCGATGCGGACCGCCTCGTGGTGCACCTTGGGCGCGACGAGGAGGGCACGGCATACGTGGCGGCCATCGGCCCGAGCGACGAGTCCCTCGGCCCCCCGCACTGGCTCACCCTCCGTCAGCTCGGCCCGGCCCTCGGCGACCGCGACGCCGGCATCTGCACGACCGCGGTGGCGCTGGCGAACTGGCACGCCGCGCACCCGCGCTGCCCCCGGTGCGGGGAGCCGACGCTGCCGACGCAGGCCGGCTGGGTCCGCCAGTGCCCGGCGGACGAGAGCGAGCACTATCCGCGCACCGATCCCGCCGTCATCATGTCGGTGCTCGACCCCGACGACCGGCTGCTCCTCGGACGGTCACCGCACTGGCCCGAGGGCCAGTTCTCCGTCCTCGCCGGCTTCGTCGAGCCCGGCGAGTCCTTCGAGGCCGCCGTGGCGCGCGAGGTTGCGGAGGAGGTCGGCCTCGCCCTCGAGGACATGCGCTACCTCGGCAACCAGCCCTGGCCCTTCCCCTCGTCCGTCATGATCGGATACGAGACGCGGACCCGGCAGACCGAGCTGCGCCTCGACCCCACGGAGATCGCCGAGGCGCGGTGGGTGACCCGGGACGACTACGTGGGCCTGTTGCGACGTGGGGCGATTCGAGTGCCGTCAGGCATCTCCATCGCGCGTCGGATCATCGAGCACTGGCTCGGCCGGCCCGTCGACTCCGTCGCCCCCGAGGCCTGAGAGCGCCCGGGCGTGACGCGCCCGCAGCGTGGCCTCGGGCGGTGGCCTCGGGCGCTGGCCTCGCGGTGGTCTCGGACCGCGAGGGGTCAGCTCGCGAGGCGCTCACGCACCAGGGCGAGGGACGGGTTGGTGGCCGCGGAACCGTCGGGGAAAAGGACCGTCGGGACCGTCCGGTTGCCGCCGTTGAGCCGTTCGACGAGGTCCACGTGCTCCGGGCTCGCGTCGAGGTCGATCTCGGTGAAGGGCACCCCGTCACGGGCCAGCTGGCTCTTGAGCCGGGAGCAGTAGCCGCACCAGCTGGTCGTGAACATCACGACCGATCCGCGCTGCGGGGTGGCGTCCGTCATGTGCGTGCTCCTTGGGCGAGGCCGAGAGGGGGCGATGCCAAGATGGTCGCATGGGCAAGCACACGGCGACCGGCCGGCACCGCATGGACGCCGCGCTCTACGAGGCGGAGCTGCGCCGCCTGCAGGCGCAGCTCGTGGTCCTGCAGGAGTATGGCCGCGCGACCGGCCAGCGCGTCGTCGTCGTCTTCGAGGGCCGCGACGCCGCCGGCAAGGGCTCGGCCATCAAGCGCATCTCGGAGTACCTCAACCCCCGCTGGGCCCGGATCGCGGCGCTGCCCGCCCCCAGCGAACGGCAGAAGACCCAGTGGTACTTCCAGCGCTACATCGAGCACCTGCCGTCGGCCGGTGAGATCGTGCTGTTCGACCGCTCGTGGTACAACCGGGCCGGTGTCGAGCGGGTCATGGGCTTTTGCACAGATGCCGAGTACGACCGCTTCCTGGTGCAGGCGCCGCTCTTCGAGCGGATGCTCGTCGACGACGGCATCCTCCTGCGCAAGTACTGGTTCTCGGTCTCGGACGTCGAGCAGCAGAAGCGGTTCCGCTCCCGGGCCAAGGACCCGATGCGGCGGTGGAAGCTCTCCCCGATGGACCTGGAGTCCATCACCCGGTGGGAGGACTACTCGGAGGCCAAAGACCGCATGATGCAGGCCACCGACAAGCCCTGGGCGCCGTGGTTCGTTGTCGAGTCCGACGACAAGCGCGCCTCGCGCATCAACGTCATGCACCACCTGCTCGCGTCCATCCCGCACGAGGCCATCGAGCCGTCCGTGCCACCGATTCCGGACCGCCCGCCGGCCCGCGGCTACGTCCGTCCGCCCATGGAGACCCAGACCTACGTGCCCGACCATGCCGGCGAGCTCATGGCGCGGCAGCGGCGCGGGGGCCCGTCCTGAGCGGGCCCGACGAGATCCTCTCGGGTCTCGACCCGGAGCAGCGCGAGGTGGCCACCGCCCCGCCGGGCCCGCTCTGCGTCCTCGCGGGTGCGGGCACGGGCAAGACGCGAGCCATCACGCACCGGGTGGCGTATGCCGTCGCCTCCGGCCTGCACCAGCCGCAACGCGTCCTCGCGGTGACCTTCACCGCCCGCGCCGCGGGCGAGATGCGCACCCGGCTGCGCGGTCTGGGGGTGCGCGGCGTGCAGGCCCGGACCTTCCACGCGGCCGCGCTGCGGCAGCTGCACTACTTCTGGCCCGCGGCGGTCGGCGGCGCCGCGCCGGAGATCATGAGCCACAAGGCGCCAGCGGTGGCCGAGGCGGCCGGTCGCCTCAGGATGGAGTTCGACCGGACTGCGATCCGCGACCTCGCCTCGGAGATCGAGTGGGCCAAGGTCAACCTGCTCACTCCCCAGAGCTACGCCGCCGCGGCGCGAACGGCCGGCCGTGACCCGGCCGGCGTGGACGTCACCGCCATGGCCCGGCTGTTCGAGGCGTATGACGACGTCAAGCAGACCCGCGGCGTCATCGACTTCGAGGACGTGCTGCTGCTCACCGTCGGCATCCTCGAGGACCGCGAGGACATCGCCCGCCAGGTGCGGGGGCAGTACCGGCACTTCGTCGTCGACGAGTACCAGGACGTCAACGCACTCCAGCAGCGACTGCTCGACCTGTGGCTCGGGGAGCGCGACGACGTCACGGTGGTCGGCGACCCCGCCCAGACGATCTACTCCTTCACCGGCGCCAGCTCCCGGCACCTGCTCGACTTCCCGCGCCGTCACCCGGGGGCCAAGGTCGTGCGGCTCGTGCGCAACTACCGGTCCTCACCGCAGATCGTGGCCCTCGCCAACACCATCGTCTCGAGCGGCGTCGAGGCGGCTCGTCGAGGCCCGACCCGCCTCGTCGCCCAAGGGGCGGCGGGCCCCGAGCCCACCCTGACGAGCCAACCCGACGACCCGGCCGAGGCGGCTGCCGTCGCCGCGCGGATCAAGGCGCTCGTCGACAGCGGGCACCCGGCCGCCGAGGTGGCCGTGCTCTTCAGGACCAACGCCCAGTCGCAGGCCTACGAGTCGGCGCTTGCCGACGCCGACGTGCCCTACCTCGTCCGCGGCGGGGAGCGGTTCTTCGCGCGCAAGGAGGTCCGCGACGCGATCCTGCTCCTGCGGGGCGCGGCCCGCAGCGACGACGGCGACAAGCCGCTCGGTGACCTGGTCCGAGACGTCATCACCGGCGCTGGGTGGGCGCCGGAGCCCCCGTCGAGCGGCGGCGCGGTCCGGGAGCGGTGGGAGTCCCTGAGCGCGCTCACCGCCCTCGCCGACGACCTGGCGGCCACCGTGCCGGCGGCCAGGCTGCCCGAACTCGTCGCCGAGCTCGACCGTCGGGCCACCGAGCAGCACGCACCGACGGTGCAGGGCGTCACCCTCGCCAGCCTGCACGCAGCGAAGGGCCTCGAGTGGGACACCGTCTTCCTCGTCGGGTGCTCCGACGGGCTGCTGCCGATCTCGGTGGCCGAGGGCGCGGAGTCCATCGAGGAGGAGCGCCGGCTGCTCTACGTGGGGCTGACGCGGGCCCGCCGCCAGCTCTTCCTCTCCTGGGCCGCGGCACGCAACCCCGGGGGACGCCAGAGCCGGCGTCCCTCGCGGTTCCTCGCCCCTGCCGCGCAGCTGCTCGGCCAGGGCGTCCGGGCGGAGGCCCGGCCGTCCGGGGCGCGGCGCTCGAGTCCCAAGGCGGCCCGACTCGTGGCCTGCCGGGGGTGCGGCACGCCGCTGTCGACGGCCAGCCAGCGCAAGACCGGCCGGTGCGACGACTGCCCTCCCACGTATGACGAGGCGACCTTCGAGCGGCTGCGGGCGTGGCGGCTCGCGGTCGCCCACGAGCAGGGCGTGCCGGCATACGTCGTCTTCACGGACGCCACGCTCACCGTCATCGCCGAGCGGGCCCCGGCGGACGAGGGCGAGCTCTCCACCATCAGCGGCGTGGGTGCCCGCAAGCTCGCCCTCTACGGGGCCGACGTGCTGTCCGTGCTGGCGAGCGAGGAGCCGGAAGTTGTCGTGCGAGGGCCCTCTGCCACAGTCGAATCGGCGCCCTGAGGCCCCGCGCGAGAAAAGGCCTGCGAAAACTCCGAAAAACCAGTTGTTCCAGCCGGAGGCTGGCCAGTAGCCTCGTCTCTTGTCAGGCCCAGTGGTTTCGCGACCGGCTGGGGAACGCGACCCGTGAAGGAGGGTTGGCCGAATGAGCATCACGACGATGACCCACAACGCAGTTCGCTGCGTCGCGTCCGCGCGTCCGCGGATGGCCAGCCCCGTCCGTGTCGCGGTCAGCCACGCGCCGTTCCGGGGGACCACTGTGTCCGCCGACGCCTCGTTCGGCCCCGCCCTCGCGGCGGTCGGTGCCCCGATCACGTGGACCGCGGCGCTCGCCGGCCCGAACTACCCGACCACAGATGTCGTTCGCTCCCGCCAGGGGAGGCCTCCCGTCTGACCCGCAGACCTGAGGCCCTCCAATCCAGGCCGCGAACCCGACATCACCGGGTTTGCGGCCTTCGCGTTTCCCGGGACGAGTCCCGGCCGAAGGCTCCCGCAGGCCCAGCACATCGCCTCAGCAGACAGGCGCCGGCAGGCGCCCGACAGAGACGGGACCACCATGACCCCCCGAATGCCGAGCAGGACCGAGACCGGTGGCACCGGCGCGGACCTGAGGACGCCCGACACGACGAGACCGGACCCGGAGGTGGGGACGATGGAGCTGCGCGAGCTGCTGGAGCTCGGCGCCGACGCCTCGCGGCTGGGGAAGACCATCCCCTGCCGCGACTACGACCCGGAGCTGTGGTTCGCCGAGCGGCCGGAGGACGTCGAGTTCGCCAAGGCGCTCTGCGGCCCGTGCCCCGCGCGGGCGCAGTGCCTGGCCGGGGCCCTCGAGCGCGAGGAGCCCTGGGGCGTGTGGGGCGGGCAGCTGCTCGTCCACGGCGCGGTCGTCGCCCGCAAGCGACCTCGGGGCCGTCCGCGGAAGCACCCCGTGGCGGCCTGAGCACCACCCATGCGACGAGGGCCCACGACCACAGAGGGTCCATGAAGACAGAGACCCGAAAGCCACGACACGAAGGAGGGAGGGCATCATGAACCAGCTGGAGATGCTGGCCCGGGAGCGGATGCGGCAGCGGTTGCGCCATCGGGACGTCACCGGCATGCGTCGGGGCGCCCGAGTCATCGCCCAGGAGATCCGCGCCGCCCGGCGGCACGAGATGCGGTGACCGGCCGCGACCGCCACGGGCGCCGCGACCATGGCGACCACGCCACCGCCGCGACCACGAGGTCCTGGACCGCGGGTGACGAGACGTCACCCGCGGTCCGGCGCGTTTCGCGCCTCACGGCGGATCAGCAGGCGGATCAGCTGGCGGATCAGCTGGCGGATGGTGCTGTCAGGGCGACACCGTCCGCCAGTTGATCCGCCAGTTGATGGTGCGCCTAGTGTGGAGAAGGGGCCGCGGCCTGACGTGCGGGAGGGACCGCGGCCTGACGTGGTTTGAGGCACGGCGACGGCCCAGCGAGACGGAGGTCACCATGGATGCCGGGGACGGGACGGGGACTGGCGCGGGGGGCGGGATGGAGAACGAGGCGGCCACGGAGCCCATGTGCTCGGTCTGCGGCCGGATGCCCAGCGCCGAGGAGGCAGCGACGGCGCGGCTCACCTGGAGCCGCGGCACGCAGGGCGGTCGAGCCTCGTGGGTGTGCGCGCAGTGCAGCCGCGACCACGTGCGCTCCATCGAGGGAAAGCTCGACCAGTCGTGGTGGTGACGGCCTGTCGTCCAGGCTTGCTGGTCAGGCCAGGTACGGCAGGTCCGCGCCCGGCAGCAACGCCCGGATCGCGGCCCGCCCGCGCACGGTGCCGCCGAGCTGGCTGAGCACGCCGATGCCGCCGCCCCACACCCGGTGGATGAGCAGATACTCCGGAGGAAGGTTGAGCTTGAAGCCCACTCCGTAGTTGGGCTGGCGTGGGTCGTTGATGTGCGCGAACACCCCACGCAGCCACGCGCGGCTGAAGGTGAACTCCTCGGTCCGCAGGGGGGCGAGGAACGGCTCGAGGTAGGCGAGCAACCGCCGCGGGTCGATGTCGATCGAGGACTTGACGAAGCCGATCCTGCGCAGCCCGTCCAGCACCGCTTCGGCGCCCCCGTCGAGACCGGCCACGAGCAGCGGGCCGATCTCGGGCGGCATACCGAGGGGCAGGTGCTTGACCGCGCCGAAGTCGATGACGCCGAGGCGGCCGTCGGGCGTCATCCGGAAGTTGCCGGGGTGCGGGTCGGCGTGGAGCAGCCGCGCCCGAGCGGGTCCGGCCAGGAGGAACTCGAGGTAGAGCTGGGAGGCCGAGTTCCGCTGCGCCACAGTGCCGTTGGCGATGATCTGCGACAGAGGCGTGCCGTCCATCCACTCCGAGACGATGACGTGCACGGTGCCCTTGAGCACCTGCGGGACGGCGAACGTGGGGTCCCCGGCGAACGCCTTCGCGAAGCGGCCCTGAGCGCTGGCCTCGAGGCGGTAGTCGAGCTCCTCGGCCATCCGGTCGCGCAGCTCGTCGAGGATCGGGCCGAGGTCCATGCCCGGGATCCAGCCGGCCGTCACCCGCGCGACGCGGGAGATCTGCCTGATGTCGCTCATCAGCGCGTCGCCCGCCCCGGGGTACTGGATCTTCACCGCGACGTCGCGTCCGTCCTTCCACACCCCCCGGTGCACCTGCCCGATGGACGCGGACGCGACGGGCCGGTCCTCGAAGGACCGGAAGCGAGCATGCCAGCGCGGGCCGAGCTCGGTCCGCAGCACCGCGTGCACCGACGCGGTCGGCATGGGCGGGGCGCTGTCCTGCAGCTTGGTCAGCATGGCCCGGTAGGGCGTGGCCAGCTCCTCGGGAAAGGCGGCCTCGAAGATGGACAGCGCCTGCCCGAACTTCATCGCGCCGCCCTTGAGCTCGCCGAGCACCTGGAAAAGCTGCTCGGCCGTGCGGGCCTGCAGCTCGGCCGCGACGATCTCGGCCGGGCGGCCGCCCAGCCGCTTGCCGAGGCCGAGCGCCGTGCGGCCGGCGAAGCCCAGCGGCACGGTGGCCAGCTTGGCCGTGCGCACGACCGCCTTGCGCGGCAGATCCGTCACGTGCCGCTCCTCTCGGTCCGCATCGGCGTCGGCTCTCGGCTCGACTGTAGCCCGCGGTGCATGCCTGCTCAGGGCCGCAGCACCATCCGGAAGCGCGCCTTGCCAGCCATCATCGTGTCGTAGGCGCGGTTCGCCTGCGCCAGCGGCATCTCCTCGACCAACGGCCGGATGCCGGTCAAGGCCGCGAACCGGAGGGCGTCCTCGCTGTCCTTCGCCGTGCCCGAGGGATGCCCGGCCACGAGCCGGCTGGCGAGGATGAGGTCGACGGCGGGCGTCTGGAGCGCCTCCTCGGGCACGCCCACGACGACCAACCTCCCGCGCGGAGCGAGCCCACCGATCACCGCGGTCGTGGCGGCCGAGTCGGTGACCGTGGACAGCACGGTCGTCGCACCGCCGAGCCGGGTGAGCTCGGCGGCCACGTCCTGGCTGGTGCTGTCGACGTAGTGGTGTGCGCCCAGCCTGCGCGCGAACTCACCCTTCTCGGCGCCTCGGGCGATCGCGACGACCTCGAAGCCCATCTTGTTGGCGAACTGGACGCCCAGATGTCCCAGGCCGCCGAGGCCGACGACGCCTACGAGGTCGCCGGCGCGTGCGCCGCTCTCGCGCAACGCGTGGAAGCAGGTCACGCCGGCGCACATCAACGGCGCCGCCTCGGCATCGGTGAGCTCGTCGGGGACAGCGGCGAGCGCGTCGGCCGGGGCCAGCACGAGCTCGGCGTAGCCACCGTCCCGGGTCAGGCCGGTGACGCGACCCTCCACGCACGAGATGAAGTCGCCGCGCCGGCATGGCGTGCAGGTGAAGCAGGCGCCGCCGAACCAGCCGACGCCGACCCGCTCACCAACCCGCCACTGGGTCACGCCGTCGCCCACCGTCTCTACGGTGCCCGCGATCTCGTGGCCCGGAACGCGGGGGTAGTCGCTTGCCATGCCGTGCCGGGCCATCGCGTCGCTGTGGCACACGCCGCAGGCACCGACGCGCACGAGCACCTGCCACTGCCCCGGCTGGGGGACGTCGCGCTCCACAACCTCGAAGTCGCCGCCGGGCCGGGTTGCCTGTACTGCTCTCATCATCGTGCTCCATCCATCCGTCGTGGGATCGCGTGCCGCGCCACGGTTACCCCGCGCCGGTGCCCGACATGCCCTCCCGGGCGGGCACGCCCGACGAGACCCGCCGGCCGCAGGAGTGCGCCTGTGTCACGCCGGTCGGCTGGCGGCCGCGCCGCACGACTCGTGCCGCTGGCAGCGGGGATGACGGGCCCAGCGGCGGTGGTCCATGCGTGGCCACGGCGCGCCGACCTCCACGGACACCCCCTCGGGGGCGGGGTCGCCCACGACGAGGCGCAGCGCGAGCAGCGCCACGGTGCCGGCGACCACGGAGGCGAGGGCAGGCTGCACCAGGGCCACCTCGGGGGCCACGGGCACGAGCGGCTGGTCGCCGGGGCAGAGCTGCGCCAGCACCGTGGGCCACTCGGTGTCGCGGTCGGTGCGGTGCAGGTCGAGGCACCACAGGCACGGAGTGGTGGGGCCCGCGCCGACGACCGGGCCGACGCTGACCCGCGGCCCGACCGGCACGACGGGAAGGGCCGGTATGCCGTGCCTCAGCCACACGTCGCCGCGTCGGGGGTCCAGCGCGCCGGTGCCGACGAGGACCGCCACGGCGGGACGCTGACCGGAGGGGTCGGCCAGGACGACGTCGACCGCTGGCCGGCCGTGACTGACCCGGGCGACGCCGCACCGGCGCAGGAGCGTGGCGATGTCGAACGACAGCGGCTCGGCGCCCTCGACGAGCACGTGGCCCGAGGACTCCGCGGCGGCCGGGTGCCCCCGGCCCAGCGGCTCGAGCAGGTCGAGCTCGGCCAGCAGGGCCAACAGCTCGCGCCACCGGGCCACCGTCACCCCGGCCTTCGTCGCCTCGACGAACGACGCCTCCCGGGAGAGCGACCCGTCGAGCCTGGCCAGGAGCCTGGCCTCCGCGCTGGTCACGCCGGAGAGGATCACCCCGCCGGGCGCCACCCCGAACTGCACCTCGCCGTGCCGGCGCCGCATCGGAGGCAGCCAGGGCTTGATGCGGGGACGGCGGTGCACGGGAGGCTCCTTCTCGGCTGGGCGGGTGGCCTGGAGGTCGCCCCTCCAGCCTCCCAGCAGCAGCCCGGCCCGTGGCGGCTCATCCACAGCAGCCCGAACGGCGGCAGGGGCGCCCCTGCTCGGGTGCGCCCCTGCTCATGCGCCTGCGCCCGTGGGGGCACCCGGTGAGGCCGTGCCGAGAGACCCCGGTCAGGCCTTGCCGAAGGTGACCCCGGTCAGGCCTTGCCGAGGATGCGGTTGAGGTTGGTCCCGCACACGGGGCACTGCCCCTTGGCCATGCGCCGGCCGTTGTCCGACACGACGACCTTGCCCTCGGCCTCCCGCTTCTCCTTGCACTTCACGCAGTAGAACTCGCCCTTGTAGGTCTCGTCAGCCATCGGTGTCTCCTCGTTGCTGGCACCCACCACCGGGTGCTGGACTCGTTCAACCCTAGAGCACCCTCCGCACGAATCCTCGCTTCTCCCGTGCGTGGCGAGCCCAGCCAGGCCGCTTCGCCGGGCCGTGTCGACGTGGCGGCTCAGCCGGCGAGCGCCGAGCGGGCGGCCGTGACCAGTGGCAGCAGCTCGTCCCGCGTATCCTCCGGCAGACCGTCGACAGGCCACCACCGCACGTCGATCGACTCGTCGCTCACCGACGGGTCCACGCCGTCCGGCGCGACCGCCGCGAAGCGGATGTCCAGGTGCTCGCGGCACCGGCCGAAGTCACCGACGAGCCGGTGCCGGTCCAGATGGACGATCTCCGGCCGGACCGCGAGGTCGGGTATGCCGCTCTCCTCGCGGCCCTCGCGGCGGGCCGCCGCCCAGACCGAGCTGTCCCCGGGCTCGTAGTGGCCGCCGAACTGGAACCACGCCCGGGCACGCCGGTGGTGCGTCAGCAGCACGGCTGCGAGGGTGTGGTCGAGGACCAGGACGCTGCCGGTGAAGTGCGCCGGCGGGCCGGTCTTCGCCATGGCGTCCGGATGGCTCGCCAGGTGGGCCAGCATCCCGTCGCGCAGCGCCGCCTGGCGGGGTCCCGGGGCGCCCCACGCCTCGAGCAGCGCCCGCGCGTCGGCGTGCAGACGGGCGTATGCCGCAGCCTCGTCCACCCGCCCGCAGCCCGCGGCCCGCGGGGCCTCGGCAGGTGTCATTACCGCGACGTGCCCGCGTCCGGCTCGGCGCCCGGCTCGGCGTCCGGCTCGGCGCCGGGCCCGCGGCCCGGCCCGCCCTCCGCGTCGTCGAGGATCGTGCGCAGGACCGCGTCGAGGTCGGTGCCGAGCGGCTCGGGTCCCGTGCCGGTCTCGAGGGCGCGGGCAGCGGTCGACTTCTCGACGTAGCCGATGATGTCGTCGAGGTCGGCGGACGTGGGTGCGAGATCGGGGTGGGCCCAGCGGGAGTCCCGCAGCTCGGCCCGACCGGCGTCCTCGAGCGCCGCCCAGAGGTTGGCCGCGTCGCGCAGCCGCCGCGGACGCAGCTCGAGCCCCACGAGGCCGGCGAAGGTCTTCTGCGCGGCGCCCCCGACCCGGCGGCGGCGGATCGTCTCGCCCAGGGCCGCCGACGCCGGCAGGTGCCGGGCGGTCGCGCGGTCCGTGACGTGGTCGACCCAGCCCTCCGCGAGCGCGAGCAGGGTCTCGAGGCGCTCGAGCGCCGAGCGCTGGGCCGGGGTGGGCTGGGGCGTGAACAGGTTGCCCTGCAACGCCTCCCGCAGGGCCTCCGGATCCGTCGGGTCGATCGTCGTCAGGGCCGACTCGATGGCGTCGGTGTCGATGGTGATGTTGCGCGCATAGTCCGACACGGCGCTGAGCAGCTGGGGACCGAGCCACGGCACCTCGGCGAAGAGCCGCACCCGGGCCGACTCCCGCACTGCGAGGTAGAGCCGCACCTGCGGCTCGTCGATCTCCAGGGCCGTCGAGAGCGACGTCACGTTGCCGGGCAGCAGCGCCACGAGGCCGGGCTCGGTGAGCGGCAGGCCCACCTCGGTGGCGGTGACGATCTCGGTGGCGAGGGCACCCACGGCCTGGCCGAGCTGTGCCGCGAACATCTGCCGACTGAGCTTGCCCAGCATCGGCGCCCACTGCTCCACCATGGAGGCCGGGTCGAAGCCCTCCGGAAGGCCCGCGGGCAGCGCGTCGCCGAGGGCCTCCGGCCCCAGCTCGCCGAGCTGCTTGCGCAGCGCGGCGGTCGTCGCGGCGGTGACGCCGCTCGACACCGGCTCGATGAGCTCGAACCACCGGGGCATGGTCGCCTCGACCCACTCGGCCCGGCTGAGTCCGGCCGCGCGCCACGCCGGGGTCGCGAGGGCGGTGTGCTCGTCCAGCCACAGGGTGGCGACGGCAACGGCGTCGGCCACGGCCCGACCTGCCGCCGCGTCGTGGAGGTCGTTGCCCTCCGCGGCCATCACGTGCTTGCGTGCGACGTCCGTGGCGAGGTCGCGCGCGCCGGTGGGCGTCTCCTGCGCGGCGAGGAAGGTGCCCAGCTGCGCCTTCATCGCGGCTCGCGTGGCGGGGTCCGCGGGGTCGACCCCCATGCTGCGCATCGCCTCCGCGAGCTCGGGGTTGCTCGCCGTCTCACCGAGGATGTGCTCGAGCATCGCGCCGAGGTCGCTCGGGTCGACGTTCTCCGGGAGGCGGAACGGCTCCTCCCCGCCGCTCCACGGGGTCGGGTCGCGGTCGTCGGACATGGTGCTCCCTCGTTCGTTCGGACTACCCCAAGACAACCACGAATCCGTCGCGTTGGTTCCCGGCCGCCCGTCGGGCGCGCACGTGGGAGCCAGCGGCGCGGCATACCATGCCTGCGTGACCGTGACCCTGGCCGAGATCCGCGAGACACCCCTGTCGGTCGACGAGGTCCTCGGGTGCGTCACCGACCCGCGGGCCGGCGGCATCTGCCTGTTCATCGGCACCGTGCGCGACCACGACCACGGCTCGGCCGTCGCGGACCTCGACTACAGCGCCCACCCGCAGGCGGCGGACACCGCACGCGCCCTCGCGCAGCGCCTGGCCGGCGACGGCCGCAGCGTGCGGATCGCCGTCGTGCACCGGGTCGGCCACCTCGAGGTCGGTGACATCGCCGTCGTCGTGGGGGTGAGCGCGGAGCACCGCGGCGAGGCGTTCGAGGTGTGCCGTGAGCTCATCGACGAGTTCAAGGCCACGATCCCGATCTGGAAGCACCAGCACTTCGGCGACGGCCGGGACGAGTGGGTCGGGCTGCCGTGAGGACGATGCGCCGGGCCGCGCCGGACGTCGCCGCGCCGACCCCACTCCGGGGCGCCGGGCCGCACGACGGGCCTGCGTCGCGCGGCAGGCTCGTCGCCCTCGTCCTGTTCATCCTCGTGCTCGTGGTGGCTGTCGGCGGCTCGGTCGTCCACCTGCCGTATGCCGTCATGAGCCCCGGTGCCGCCATCGACACGCTGGGCGACCGGGTGAGCCGAGGTGCGCGGACGCCCATCCTCACGGTCGCGGGCGCGAAGACGTATCCGACCGACGGCGCGCTGCGCTTCACGACCGTGTCCGTCTCCGGCGGCCCCGGCTACCCGGTCGACCTGTGGAAGGTCCTCGGCGCCTGGGTGGACCCGGCGCAGGACGTCCTGCCGGTCGACGAGGTCTTCGACCCGCGGGCGACCTCCCAGCAGGTCGAGGAGGAGAACGCCATCGAGATGAAGGGCTCCCAGCAGGAGGCCACCGCGGTGGCGCTGCGCGCCGCGGGCTACGGGGTGCCGACGTCCATCGTCGTGGCGCGCGTCCTCGACACGTCCAAGGCGAAGGGGCTGCTGCGCGCCGGTGACCGCCTGGTGCGGGTCGGCGGCGTGGCGGCCACGTCGGCGGAGGCGGTGCGCGGCGCCCTGCAGCGTGTCCGCCCGGGTGCCTCCGTCCCGGTCGACGTGACCCGCGCCGGCAGGCCGGTCACGGTCACCGTGCAGACCATCGAGGGGTCCGGCGGCCGCACCGCCCTCGGGGTGCTGCTGGGTCTCGACCACGACTTCCCGGTCACCGTCACCGTCAGCGCGGGAGACGTCGGGGGCCCCTCGGCCGGCCTCATGTTCGCGCTCGGCATCTTCGACAAGATCACGGCCGGCTCGCTCACCGGCAACCATGACATCGCCGGCACCGGGACCATCGACGACACGGGCGCGGTCGGGCCGATCGGCGGCATCAAGCAGAAGCTCGTGGGCGCGCGGGCCAGCGGCGCCGACTACTTCCTCGCGCCGGCGGCCAACTGTGCGCAGGTGATCGGCAACGTCCCCGCGGGCATCGAGGTCTACAAGGTGGCGAGCTTCGCCGACGCCCGGGCCGCGGTCGAAGGCATCGCCAAGGGCCAGACGGCGTCCCTGCCGCGCTGCTGAGGGGACCGGGCCGGGTCACGCCTCGAGCGTGGCCCGCAACGCCTGCACGAGCCCGGGCGCGAGGTCCTTGCCCACCGCGACCGCGTCGTCGGAGTCGTGCTCGCGCTGGCGCAGCAGACACATTGAGGAGCCGTCGCGCAGGACCGCGACGAGCAGCCGCACGTCCTTGCGGTCCGGGTGGGCCGCCAGCGCCTCCACGGCGTCCGCGGGACGGTCGGGCAGGTCCCGCTCGGCCTCCGGCGGCACGACGAGGCGCTCGACCGCCAGGGCGCAGCCGTCCACCTCGTCGGGCCACGCGATCCGCCCGAGGAGCGTCTCGAGCGAGCTCGTCGCCGGCAGCCCCTCCTGCTCGACCGCGGTCAGAGCGTCGTCGGCGAGGTCGGCCGGGCCCAGCTGGGCCCGCAGGTGGGGCTCGCGCGCGAGCAGGTCGGCCGTGCGCACGAGCGCGAAGAGCCGTGCCGGCTGGTCCCACCCGGCCGCCGCGACGTGCCGCTCCGCGTCGAGCGCGGCGATGGCGAGAGGGTCGATGACGGGCTTCGCGTCCACGGCCTCATCGTGCCGTATGCCGCCCACCTGGGCTGTCCGTGCCCGGGGTTATGGTTGCGGCATACGGCCAGCACCAGCGACTGAGGGCGACCACACGTGAGCGACCACCCATTCGGGCCCGGCAGGGGCAACTTCGGCGACGGGGGCGCAAGCGGTGCCGCCGGCGGTCGGCGGGGCCCCGGGGGAGCGCGCCGGCTGACGGCGTCTCGCAGCCCGCTCGTGACCAGCCTGGTCATCGCGGGGGCCCTCGTCATCGTCGTGTCGATCGCCGCCCAGTTCTGGACCGAGGTGCTGTGGTACCAGTCCGTCGACTTCGCCGGCGTCTTCTCCACCCAGCTGCTGACCAAGCTCATCCTCGGCGTCCTCGGCGGCCTCGTCACCGCGGCGGTCGTGTGGTCGAGCATCCACTTCGCCTACCGCAGCCGCCCGATCTACGCGCCGTCCCCCGAGACCCAGGCGATGGAGCACTACCGCCAGCTCGTCGAGCCGATGCGCCGCACGGCGACCATCGCGGCGCCGCTCGCGCTCGGGCTCTTCGCCGGTCTCAGCGCGGCGACCCAGTGGGACACCCTCCTGCTCTGGCTCAACGGCTCGCCCTTCGGCGCGAAGGACCCCGAGTTCGGCATCGACATCGCGTTCTTCGTCTTCGACCTGCCGTGGATCAACTTCGTCATCGCCTTCCTGACGATGGTGCTCGTCCTCGGGCTCGTGGCCGCTGCCTTCACGCACTACCTCTACGGCGGCATCGTCGCAGGCGCGAAGATGCGCTCGACCCAGGCCGCGCGGGTGCACCTGACGGCGATCCTCGCCGCGCTCGTGCTCGTGCGGGCGGTGGCCTTCTGGATGGACCGCTACAACCTGGCCACTGCGCAGTCCACGCGCATGACCGGCATCCAGTACACCGAGGCGCACGCCGTCATCCCGACCAAGGCCTTCCTCGCCGTCGCCGCGGTGATGTGCGCCGGCCTCTTCCTCAGCTCCATCTGGACCCGCTCGTGGCGGCTGCCGCTCGTGGGCGTCGCCGCCCTCGCCGTGTGCGTCGTGGCGGTCGGCGGCATCTACCCCGCGCTCGTCCAGTCGCTCAAGGTCAAGCCGTCGGAGAAGTCGCTCGAGGTGGAGTACATCCAGCGCAACATCAACGCGACGCGGGCGGCATACGACTTCGACAAGATCTCCGTCGAGCGCTACGACACGAAGACGACGGCGAGCCCGGGCCAGCTGCGCGGCGACGCCGACACCGTGCCCGGCATCCGGCTCATCGACCCCAACATCGTCAGCCCCACGTTCAAGCAGCTCGAGGCGTCCAAGGGCTACTACCAGTTCGCGGACGTGCTCGACGTCGACCGCTACAAGCTCGGGAGCGAGCTGACGGACACCGTCATCGCCGCCCGCGAGCTCGACCTCAGCGGCGTCCCGGAGGGGCAGCGCAACTGGCTCAACGACCACACCGTCTACACCCACGGCTACGGCGTCGTCGCGGCCAAGGGCAACACCCGGGAGGCCGACGGCCGGCCCACCTTCTTCGAGTCGCAGATCGGCAGCACCGGCGCCCTCGGCAAGTACGAGCCGCGGCTCTACTTCGGCGAGTCCTCGCCCGAGTACTCCGTCGTCGGCGGCAGCACGCTCAAGGAGTTCGACTACCCCGACCCCGCCGGCACCGGGGCGATCAACTACACGTATGCGGGCACGGGCGGCGTGGCGCTCAACGCCGCGACTCGGCTCGCCTACGCGCTGAAGTACCGCGAGATCAACTTCCTGCTCTCCGACGCGGTGACCAACCAGTCCCGCATCCTCGACCACCGGACGCCGCGCGAGCGGATCCAGAGGGTCGCGCCGTGGCTGACGCTCGACGGCAATGCCTACCCGGCCGTCGTGGACGGGCGGGTCCTGTGGATCCTCGACGGCTACACGACCACGGCGAACTACCCCTACTCGCAGACGACGACCCTCGACGTCGCCACCGAGGACTCGGTGACCCAGACCCGCGAGTCCGTCCAGGCGGTCAAGGCGGGGCAGATCAACTACGTCCGCAACTCGGTCAAGGCCACGGTCGACGCCTACGACGGCACCGTGACGCTCTACCAGTGGGACGAGCAGGACCCGATCCTGCGCGCGTGGATGCAGGTCTTCCCCGACGCCGTGAAGCCGCTGGCGGCCATCAAGGGCTCGCTCATGGCGCACCTGCGCTACCCCGAGGACCTGTTCAAGGTGCAGCGGCAGCTGCTCACGAAGTACCACGACACCTCCGCGGCGTCGTTCTACGGCGGCCAGAACTTCTGGAAGGTGCCCGCCGACCCGACGCAGACGACGCCGCTCGTGCAGCCGCCGTACTACCTCTCGCTCGCGATGCCGGGGCAGTCGCAGCCGGCCTTCTCGCTCACCTCGACCTTCATGCCGACCGGTGACCGCAACGTGCTCTCCGGCTTCCTCGCCGTCGACGGCGACGCCGGCACGGAGTCCGGCAAGAAGGCCGCCGGCTACGGGACGCTGCGGCTGCTGGAGACCACTGGCGGCACCGTCAACGGCCCGGGGCAGGTCTACAACGACATGCGCACGTCGCCCGTGTCCTCCAAGGACCCGGAGCTCACGCTGACGCTCGCGCAGTTCATCAGCACGACCCAGTCGCAGGGCGCGACCGTCACCTTCGGCAACCAGCTCACCCTGCCCGTCGGCGGCGGGTTGCTCTACGTGCAGCCCATCTACGTCCAGGCCAAGGCGAGCGGCGGCTACCCGCGACTCTCGGCTGTGGCGGTCGCCTTCGGGGACAAGATCGCCTGGGCCGGCTCGCTCGACGACGCGCTCAACGACCTCTTCGGCGGCTCCTCGGGGGCGCAGGCCGGCGACACCGGGGCGGCCACGCCGGACACCCCGACTCCAGGCTCCACCCCGACGCCCGGCACCACGCCGACGCCGAGCCCCACCCCGTCGAGCGGGGTGCGGCCTGCGCCCACGGCGAGCGCGACGCCCGACGTGGCCGCCCTGCGCAAGGCGCTCGCCGACGCGCAGGCCGCGTATGCCGAGGGACAGACGGCGCTGAAGTCCGGCGACTTCGCGGCATACGGCGCGGCCCAGGACAAGCTGCGGGACGCCCTGCGCCGCGCGGTGGCCGCGTCGCCAGGGAGCACGACCGGACCCTGACCGCACCGCATGGACCCGGCGGGCCCGGGCGCGGCGCCCGATTTGGACTGGCCCGGGGAATCCCGTAACCTGTGGTTGTACCGACGCGGGGTGGAGCAGCTCGGTAGCTCGCCGGGCTCATAACCCGGAGGTCGCAGGTTCAAATCCTGCCCCCGCTACCAAAGAAGAAGCAGGTCAGAGGCCCTTTCCCCAGGTGGGACGGGGCCTTTGGCATTGGCAGGCGCAGCCAGCGAAAGCAGGCAGGCATGAGACGGCGTTCCCTGTAGCGCGCCCCTGTTCGTCAGGGGCGCGGTGCCCGGGAAAGGTCGGTGCGTGTCAGCCCAGCGGCCTGTCCCGCGCTCGGTTGTCGCCAGGCGGGCGGGGAGGCCACGCCTGGGCGCCCAGCTCTCGCGACACGGATCGCGCGGTGTCGCGAACCAGGTCGCGCGCCTCGTGGCGGAGGACGTCCCCATCGGAGGGGATCACGACACCGACCGCCCCTACGGCCTCGCCGTACGAGTCAAAGATGGGGCTCGCCAGCGAGCTCTCGCCGAGCACGGCCTCGTCCTGCTCGACGGCGATGCCGGTCGACCGGATCACCTCCAGCACCTCGCGAAGATGGTCCGCGGAGGTGATCGTCTCGCCCGTCATGCTCCGCAGCTCTCCGGAGGTCAGCACCCGCTTCTCGTCCTCAGGGAGGAAGGCGAGCAGGGCCTTGCCCAGGGCGCTTGCATGGGCCGGAATGACGATGCCGACCTCGGGCATCTGACGGCTGCCGTCGGGCCGTGGCTCGTGGTGGATGATCACGACGTCGTCAACGAGCAGGACCCCGGTGCGGACGGCCAGGCCGGTCCGGCGGGCGAGGTCCTCAGCCCAGGGGATGGCCTTCGACCGCAGTTCGAGGGTGTCGAGGTAGACGTTGCCGAGCCGCAGCACGGCAGGGCCGAGCTGATAGCGGCTGGAGCCGCGCTCCTGCACCACCATGCCGTGCTCGACCAGGCTGCGGACGATGCCATGGGTGGTCGAGGGAGCGAGCTCGAGACGGGCAGCGAGCTCCGACAGGCTCATCCTCCGCGCGCCCTGCAGTGCGCTGAGTACCCGGATGGCGCGGTCGACCGACTGGATCACGGCTGCCCCTTCCGCTGAGACCCACTTCACGAAAACCCTTGCTCTCTAGTGAATCACACGTGTAGCCTCCAAAGTACATTCGACATTATCGAATGATCTTCGAGATTACTTGCAAAGGGGCAAGGGCATGCTTGACGAGACGAACCTCCTCCAGCGTCTGGGCGCTGAGGTCATCGGAACGGCTTTCCTGGTGTTCATCGGGGTGGGGTCCGTCCCTGCCACCCTCATCGTCAACGGCAACGCGCCGTTCACAATGGCCGACCTGGGGGTCATCTCCCTGGCGTTCGGCACCGTCGTCGTTGCCACCGTCTACGCCTTGGGGCATGTGGGCGGCAACCACATCAACCCGGCAGTCACCCTCAGCCTTGCCGTGTCCCGCAAGTTCCCGTGGGCTCAGGTGCCGGCATACATCGGCGCGCAGGTCGTCGGTGCCATCATCGGGGCGGCCACAATCCTCGGCGTCCTCGGGAGGAAGGCGAGCGAGGTCGGCCTGGGCGTCGCGTCCTACGGAGACATCAGCTGGGTGCAGGCCTTCACCGCCGAGTTCGTGGGCACGTTCATCCTCGTGTTCACGATCTTCGGCGTCATCCACCGCAAGGCGGCCGCGGGGTTCGCCGGCGTGGCGATCGGCCTGGTCGTCTTCGCGGCGATCATCCCTGTCGCTCCGGCGACGGGTGCCTCGATCAACCCTGCTCGTACCGTGGGTCCCATGCTCGTCCAGCAGCTCGCGGGCGGTGCGGTGAAGTGGAACCAGCTCCCGGTCTACCTCGTGGCTGAGCTGCTCGCCGGAGTCGTCGCCGCCCTCCTCTACGGCGTGCTCACTCGCACGCCGGCCGATCGGGCCGCTGCCGCTCCCGGCGTGGACCTGGGCGATCCGGTCCTCGAGCCCACCAGCACCCGCCAGACCACCAGCGTCTGACGCCTCCCTCACCAGCCGACTGCGAAAGAGACCGTCATGAAGAAGCTCATCAACGACCCGAACGACGTCGTCGTCGAGGCCCTGCGCGGCATCGAGGGTGCGCATCCCGAGCTGCGGGTCGACCACGACAACAAGGTCATCTACCGCGGCGATGCGCCGAAGAAGGACAAGGTCGGGCTAATCTCCGGCGGCGGCTCAGGCCACGAACCGCTCCACGGCGGGTTTGTCGGGTTCGGCATGCTGGACGCCGCGTGCGCCGGTGATGTCTTCACGTCCCCTGTGCCGGGGCAGATCCTCGCGGCCACCAAGCTCGTCGACGGCGGCGCAGGGATCCTGCACATCGTGAAGAACTACACCGGTGACGTCATGAACTTCGAGATGGCGGCCGAGATGGCCGCGGCGGAGACCGGAGCACGGGTCGTCTCGGTGGTCACGGACGACGACGTGGCGGTGCAGGACAGCACCTGGACAGCCGGGCGCCGTGGCGTCGGGACCACGGTGCTTCTGGAGAAGATCGCCGGAGCGGCCGCCGAGCAGGGTCGCGATCTCGACGAGGTCGCGAGGATCGCGCGCAAGGTCAATGCGAACGGTCGCAGCATGGGCCTGGCCCTCACCTCGTGCACGGTGCCGGCGGTAGGCCGCCCGACGTTCGACCTCGGTGAGGACCAGATGGAGCTCGGTGTCGGGATCCATGGCGAGCCCGGCCGCGAAAGGATCCCGCTCGCGCCCGCTCGGGAGATCGCCTCACTGCTCCTCGAGCCGGTGCTGGCGGACCTGCCGTTCGCCAAGGGCGACCCCGTGATCGCCTTCGTCAACGGGCTCGGCGGCACCCCCCTCATCGAGCTGTACGTGATGTTCAACGAGGTGCAGCAGGTCCTGAGCGGGCACGGCGTACAGATCGCACGGTCGCTCGTGGGCTCGCACATCACCTCGCTCGACATGGCGGGGGTGTCGATCACGCTGCTGCGGGTCGATGACGAGCTGCTGTCGCTCTGGGACGCTCCTGTCAACACTTCAGCGTTGAGATGGGGCGCCTGACATGAGCGAGAACGTGACCACGGCGGTCTTCGAGCACTGGGTGCGCAGGTTTGCCGCGCTCATCGAGCAGAACCGCGAGCACCTGACCGAGCTCGACGCGGCGATCGGCGATGCCGACCACGGGTCGAACATGGACCGGGGCATGAAGGCTGCCGTGGCCGCGCTCGATGAAAGCCGGCCGCCGGCTGCGGGAGCGCTCTTGACCAAGGTGGGGTTGACGCTGGTCTCGACGGTCGGAGGGGCCAGCGGGCCCTTGTTCGGGACGTTCTTCATGCGGGTGGGCGCCTCCCTGGGAGCGGCCGCCGAAACCGTCTCGGCACGCGACGTCGCAGTGGCGCTGCGAGCCGGGCTCGGTGGCGTCGTCGATCGAGGCAAGGCCGCGCCCGGCGACAAGACGATGTACGACGCCCTCGCGCCTGCCGTCGATGCGCTGGAGACCGCGCTCG
>NZ_DASSMH010000132.1:0-49439 GCF_035688975.1 Intrasporangium sp.
GGATCCGAGGCGGCGCCGCGCTGGGGCCCCCCGCGAGGCTGGCGAGGACGGCCCACTGGGCAGCCCTCGCCGAGCCCAGCGGCGGCAGGACGTGGACGGCGCAGAGCGCGCCAGTGCCGGTCACGGTGCCGAGCGGGGGCCGGCCCGGGGCGGGCGTCGCGGCGGGCGCGATGCTGGCGCCGAGCGGTGCGACCCGCTCCGGGGCGTCCAGCTCCGCGACGCGCCAGGCGCCCGTGGGCTCGGCGCACGCGAGGAAGCGCGCGGCGGCCTCGACGAGCAGGCGGGCGGCCCCTGCGGCCGGGGCGCTGAGGGCTGATGCCCGGCCGCCGACCCAGAGGCGGAAGCCCTTCCCGGGCTCGGCGACCGCGCTGAGGTCGGCACCGGCGCCCAGCATGTCCCCCCGCCCGTCGTCGACCGCGAAGAGGAACCGGCCCGAGAGCCGGTCGAGGCCCGGCGTCTCACAGAGCAGACGGTCGAGGTCCGCGAGGACGCCCTCCACGTCCGCACAGCCGGTGCCGTCGAGACCGGCAAGCGGCGACGCGACCACGTTGCGGACCCGGTCACGCTCGACGGACGGCAGCAGCCCCGCGTGGAAGAGCCGGTCGGCCAGGGCCTGCCCCGCCGTCGCCGGCAGCCCCCGGACCTGCAGGTTCCCTCGAGACGTCAGGTGCAGCGCCCCGTCCCCGAGATCCGTTGCGACAGAGGCGATCTCGGCCAGCTGCTGGCCCGTGAGCCGACCCCCGGGGACGCGCACCCGCGCGAGGTGGCCGTCGTCCGCGGGATGCAGCCGCAGGGTGCCCGGGCAGCGGTCCTGTCCACCCCGGAGACGGCCGGCGGGGTCGGCGGCAGGCCGGTCGCAGGAGCGGCGAGGGGGTTCGACGGGTGACACGCCGCGGAGCATACCGACCTTGCGGACCCGGCCGGGGGTGCCGCTATGCTCGCCGGGGCGTCCACGAGGACGTCACTCCACACGGAGAGAGCACCAGGGGAGGAAGCCGGTTCGACTCCGGCACGGTCCCGCCACTGTGACCACGGCCCCGCCGTGGAAGTCAGGAACTCCCGCTCACTTCGCTCGCCCGGGGCGCGGTCACCCCAGGAAGAGGTGCAGCGTGACGCTGGCGTTGTTGTCGACATCCGACACCGACCTGCTGAGCGCTCGGTCGGCACACGGACCCGTCGCCTGGCGCTACGCCAACCCCACCCGGGTCGACGTGGAGGACCTGCCGGTGCTGCTCGACGGCACGGACCTGGTCGTCGTGAGACTGCTCGGCGGCCGGCGGGCGTGGCCCGAGGGACTCGCGGCGCTGCTGGCCGGACCCCGTCCGGTCGTGGTGCTCACCGGGGAGCAGGCGCCCGATGCCGAGCTGATGTCGCTGTCCACCGTGCCCGCGGGGGTCGCCGCGCAGGCGCACGCCTACCTGGCGCACGGGGGCCCGGGAAACCTCTCCCAGCTCGCGCGCTTCCTCTCCGACACCGTGCTGCTCACCGGTGAGGGCTTCGACCCGCCCGCGCCCGCGCCGTCGTGGGGGCGCCTCGAGCGGCCGGCGTCGGCCCTGCCGCGCGAGGCGCCCGCGGTGGCGGTGCTCTACTACCGGGCCCACCACCTGTCGGGCAACACCGCCTTCGTCCACGCGCTCTGCGACGCCGTCGAGCGGGCCGGCGGGCGGCCGCTGCCGCTCTGGTGCGCGTCCCTGCGGGCAGCCGAGCCGCAGCTGCTCGAGGCGCTCGCCGAGGCGGACGCCATCGTCACCACGGTCCTCGCGGCCGGCGGCTCGGTCCCCGCCGCCGCGCACGCCGGGGGGGCCGAGGACGCCTGGGACGCCGGCGCCCTCGCCCGGCTGGACCGACCGGTCCTGCAGGGGCTGTGCCTGACCGGCAGCCGCGCGGCCTGGGCCGCCAGCGGCGAGGGCCTGAGCCCCCTCGACGCCGCCACCCAGGTGGCGGTGCCCGAGTTCGACGGTCGCCTCATCACGGTTCCCTTCTCCTTCAAGGAGATCGATGCCGAGGGGCTGCCGGCCTACGTGCCCGACGCCGAGCGCGCCGACCGCGTCGCCGGGCTCGCCGTCGCACAGGCCCGGCTGCGGCACGTGGCACCGGGCCAGCACCGCCTCGCCCTCGTGCTCTCCGCCTACCCCACGAAGCACGCGCGCATCGGCAACGCCGTCGGCCTCGACACCGCCGCCAGCGCCGTGGCGCTGCTCCGGCGGCTGCGCGACGAGGGCTGGGACCTCGGCCCGGTGGAGGGGCCGCACGCGCTGCCCGGGCTCGCCAGCGGCGACGGGGACGACCTCATCCACGCCCTCATCGACGCCGGTGGCTACGACGAGAGCTGGCTCACCGAGGAGCAGCTGAAGGCCAACCCGGTGCGCATCCCGGCGGCCGACTACCGCCGCTGGTATGCCGAGCTGCCCGAGTCCCTGCGCGCCGACATCGAGCGGCACTGGGGACCGCCCCCGGGCGAGCTCTTCGTCGACCGCAGCGCCAACCCCGACGGCGACATCGTCCTCGCCGCGCTGCGGGCGGGCAACCTCCTCGTCCTGGTGCAGCCGCCCCGCGGCTTCGGCGAGAACCCCATCGCCATCTACCACGACCCGGACCTGCCACCCTCGCACCACTACCTCGCGGCATACCGCTGGATCGCGGCACCACGCGAGGAGGGCGGGTTCGGCGCCACGGCCATGGTCCACCTCGGCAAGCACGGCAACCTCGAGTGGCTGCCCGGCAAGAACGCGGGGCTCTCCGCCGAGTGCGCCCCGGACGCCGTGCTGGGCAACGTGCCGCTCGTCTACCCCTTCCTCGTCAACGACCCGGGGGAGGGCACGCAGGCCAAGCGCCGCGCCCACGCCGTCCTCGTCGACCACCTCGTGCCGCCCATGGCCCGGGCCGAGAGCTACGGCGACATCGCCCGGCTCGAGCAGCTGCTCGACGAGCACGCGAGCGTGGCGGCGCTCGACCCGGCGAAGCTGCCGGCGGTGCGGGCGCGGATCTGGACGCTGCTGCAGGCCGTGCGGATGGACCGCGACCTCGGCCTGCGCGACCGGCCCGACGACGAGCGCTTCGACGACATGATCATGCGGATCGACGGCTGGCTCTGCGAGATCAAGGACGCCCAGATCCGCGACGGCCTGCACGTCCTGGGCCAGGCGCCCACCGGCGGCGCCCGGGTCGACCTCGTGCTGGCGGTGCTGCGGGCCCGGCAGCTCTTCGGCGGCGCCGCTCCCGTGCTCGGGCTTCGAGAGGCGCTCGGGCACGACGAGTCCGGCACCGACCGCGCCGGCGCCGACCGCGCCGAGCATGCTGCCCGCGAGCTCGTCGAGACGCTGGACGCGGGCGGGTGGGACGACGGCGCGGTCGACAAGGCGGTCAGCCTCGTCCCGCCGGAGCGCGCGGACGCGGTGCGCCAGGTGCTCGACTTCGCCGTCCGTGAGGTGGCACCTCGCCTGGCGGCGACCGGCCAGGAGATCGACAACACGGTGCGCGCGCTGCGGGGCGGCTTCGTCGAGGCCGGGCCCTCCGGGTCCCCGCTGAGGGGGCTCGTCAGCGTGCTGCCCACCGGGCGCAACTTCTACTCCGTCGACCCGAAGGCCATCCCGAGCCAGCTGGCGTGGGAGACCGGGCAGCTGCTCGCCGAGTCCCTGCTCCAGCGGCACCGGGCCGACACCGGCGAGTGGCCGGCCTCCGTCGGCCTGTCGATGTGGGGCACCTCGGCCATGCGCACCGCGGGCGACGACATCGCGGAGGCGCTGGCGCTGCTCGGCATCCGGCCGCTGTGGGACGAGGCGTCGCGCCGGGTGACCGGCCTCGAGCCGCTCCCGCTGCAGGAGCTCGGGCGCCCCAGGATCGACGTCACGCTGCGCATCTCCGGCTTCTTCCGCGACGCCTTCCCCCACGTCGTGGCGCTGCTCGACGACGCGGTGCGCCTCGCCGCGAGCCTCGAGGAGGACCCGCGGGACAACCACGTGCGCGCCCACGTGCAGGCCGACCTCGCGTCGCACGGCGACGAGCGGCGGGCCACGACGAGGATCTTCGGCTCGCGGCCGGGGACCTACGGCGCCGGCCTGCTCCAGCTCATCGACTCCAAGGACTGGCGCACCGACGCCGACCTCGCCGAGGTCTACTCCGTGTGGGGGGGCTATGCCTACGGGCGCGGGCTCGACGGGTCCCCGGCCCGCGAGCAGATGGAGACGGCATACCGGCGCATCGCCGTCGCGGCGAAGAACACCGACACCCGCGAGCACGACATCGCCGACTCCGACGACTACTTCCAGTACCACGGCGGCATGGTCGCCGCCGTCCGCGCGCTCACCGGCACCGCGCCGGCCGCCTACGTCGGCGACAGCACCCGGCCCGAGACGGTGCGCACCCGCTCCCTGCACGAGGAGACGTCGCGGGTCTTCCGGGCCCGGGTCGTCAACCCGCGCTGGATGGAGGCGATGCGCCGCCACGGCTACAAGGGCGCCTTCGAGATGGCGGCCACCGTGGACTACCTCTTCGGCTACGACGCGACCACCGGGGTGGTGGACGACTGGATGTACGAGCGGCTCACCGAGGAGTACGTCCTCGACGAGACCAACCGGGCCTTCCTGCAGGCCAGCAACCCGTGGGCGCTGCACGGCATGGCCGAGCGCCTCCTCGAGGCCGTCTCACGCGGCCTGTGGGAGCGCCCCGAAGCCGGCCTCGTGGCCCGGCTGCAGGAGGTCTATCTCGACACCGAGGGCGAGCTGGAGGGCGGTTCCCGATGACGACGACCTATCCCTTCTCGGCGGTCGTCGGCATGGACGACCTCGCCCTGGCGCTGTGCCTCTGCGCGGTCCACCCCCGGATCGGCGGGGTGCTCGTGCGCGGAGAGAAGGGCACCGCCAAGTCGACGATGGTGCGCGCCCTGGCGGCGGTGCTGCCCCCCCTCGAGACGGTCGCGGGGTGCCGGTTCAGCTGCGACCCGCTCGCCCCGGACGCCGCGTGCCCCGACGGGCCGCACCCGGCAGCGGCCGACGGGACCGGCGCCCGCCGCCCCGTCCGCCTCGTCGAGCTGCCCCTCGGCGCCAGCGAGGACCGGGTCGTCGGATCGCTCCACCTCGACCGGCTCGTCGCCCACGGCGAGGTCGCCTTCGACCCCGGTCTGCTGGCCCAGGCCAACCGCGGCATCCTCTACGTCGACGAGGTCAACCTCCTGCCGGACCACCTCGTCGACACCCTGCTCGACGCCGCCGCGATGGGGCGGGTGCAGGTGGAGCGCGAGGCGGTCTCGGTCAGCCACGCCGCCTCCTTCGTGCTCGTGGGCACGATGAACCCCGAGGAGGGCGAGCTGCGACCGCAGCTGCTCGACCGCTTCGGCCTGGCGGTGGACGTCGTGGCCGACCGTGAGCCCGGCCGGCGGGTCGAGGTGGTGCGCCGGCGCCTCGCCTTCGAGGCGGACCCGGTGGCCTTCGCCGCGGACCACGCGGCCGCGGATGCCGCGCTGGCGCAGCGCATCGCCGACGCGCGCGAGCACGTCGCCAAGGTCACGCTCCCCGACTCGGCGCTCGTGAGCATCGCCGAGGTGTGCGCGGCATACGACCTCGACGGTCTGCGCGGCGACATCGTCATGGCCCGGACCGCCGTCGCCCACGCCGCGTGGTCGGGGCGGGACGTCGTCGGGCCCGCGGACGTCCGCGCGGCGGCGCGCCTCGCCCTGCCGCACCGCCGGCGCCGCAGCCCCTTCGACAGCCAGGGCGAGGGCGGCGACGGCTCCCTCGAGGAGGTCCTCGACCGGCACGCGCCGCCCGACGACGAGCCCGAGCCGCCCGACGGGCCCGGCCCGCAGGGGCCGGACCGGCGGGAGACGGGGACGCCAGCGCAGGACGACGCCGGCCCGTCGGAGGCGGAGGCGCCTGGGCAGGACGAGTCCCCGCCGGGGGAGCCCGGTCCCGGGCCCGGACCCCGGACGCGCGGTCAGGCAGCGGGGGACCCGTATGCCGCCCGGCTCCTGCAGGTGCGGCGCGCGGGCCGGGGCGTGGCGGGCCGCCGGTCCCTGGCGGTGACCGCGGTCGGCCGCCACGTCCGCGACGTCCTCCCGGGAGACCCGCGGGGGCAGGGTGTCTCCGTCGTCGGCAGCGTCCGCGCCTCGGTGCGCCGGCAGGCGGCCGCGGCGGGGCGGAATCCGGGGCTCGCCGGGCCGGTCCGCCTCACCGGCGCCGACCTGCGGCGCAGCCTGCGCCTCGGGCGGGAGGGCAACCTCGTCGTCTTCGCCGTCGACACGTCGGGCTCGATGGGCGCCGCCCGGCGGGTCCGGGAGGTCAAGACGGCCGTCGTGTCGCTGCTCCTCGACGCCTACCAGCGTCGCGACAAGGTCGCCGTCGTGGCCTTCGGCGGCCGCACCGCCCGGGTCGTGCTGCCGCCGACGTCCAGCGTGGAGCGCGCCGAGCGGCTGCTCGCCGAGGTGCCGACCGGGGGCCGCACCCCGCTCGCGGAGGGCCTCGCCGCCGCCCGTGAGCTCGTCGCCCGCGAGCAGGCCAGGGACCCCGACCGCAGGCCGCTCGTGCTGCTGCTCACCGACGGACGCGCCACGAGCGGGCCGGACGCGCTGCGCCGGGCCCTGGCCACGGCGGAGCGGTCCCGGCTCGGCCACGGGGAGTGGGTCGTGCTCGACTGCGAGGCCACGGGCCCGGTCCGGCTCGGGCTCGCCCGCGCCGTCGCGGCGGCGCTGGGCGCCGACTGCCTGGACCTCGGGGAGGTCGCCGCCGCGCGGCTCGCGGGCACCGTGCGCGGCCGCCGGCCCGGGCGGCCCACGGGCAGGAGGGTGGCCTGATGCCCCAGGGACAGCCGGTCGCCGTGCCGGAGGACGGTCTCACGACCCGGCAGCGACGCAACCGGGCGCTGCTCATGGTGCACACCGGCGAGATGAAGGGAAAGTCGACCGCGGCCTTCGGCCTCGGCCTGCGCGGCTGGAACCAGGGCTGGGACCTCGCCGTGTTCCAGTTCGTCAAGTCCGCGCGGTGGCGGGTCGGCGAGGAGGCGGCCTTCCGGGCGCTGGGCGACCTGCACGAGCGGACCGGCCAGGGCGGGCCGGTGCAGTGGCACAAGATGGGCGAGGGCTGGAGCTGGTCCCGCAAGCAGGGCGACGAGCAGGACCACGCCGAGGCGGCCCTGCAGGGCTGGCGCGAGATCGCCCGACGCCTCGCCGCCCGGGCCCACGACCTCTACATCCTCGACGAGTTCACCTACCCCCTGAAGTGGGGCTGGGTCGACACCGACGAGGTCGTCGCCACGCTGCGCGACCGGCCGGGGCACCAGCACGTCGTCATCACGGGACGCGACGCGCCCGAGGCGCTCGTGGAGGCGGCCGACCTCGTCACGCACATGACCAAGGTGAAGCACCCGATGGACTCGGGACAGAAGGGGCAGCGGGGGATCGAGTGGTGACCGGACCGGGCCTCGCCCTGCCCCGGGTGGTCGTCGCCGCGCCCGGGTCCGGCCACGGCAAGACCATGCTCGCCACCGGCATCATGGCCGCGCTGCGGGCCCGCGGCGACGTGGTGTCCCCGCACAAGGTGGGCCCCGACTACATCGACCCGGGCTACCACGCGCTCGCCGCGGGCCGCCCCGGCCGCAACCTCGACCCGTACCTGCAGGGAGAGCACCTGGTCGCGCCCCTGCTCGCGCACGCGGCGCTGACGCCCGAGCCGGCGACCATCGCCGTCATCGAGGGCGTGATGGGCCTCTTCGACGGGCTGATCGGCTCGGCAGGGTTCAGCTCGACCGCCCACGTGGCCCGCCTCGTGCAGGCACCGGTCGTCCTCGTCGTCGACTGCACGGCCACCGCACGCAGCGTGGGCGCCGTCGTGCACGGCTTCTCCCGGTTCGACGAGGCGGTGCGCGTGGCCGGGGTCGTGCTCAACAACGTCGCCTCGGCCCGCCACGAGCAGGAGGCGCGCGACGGCGTCGCGGCGACCGGGGTGCCCGTGCTCGGCTGCGTGCCGCGCCGGCCCGACGTCGTGGTCCCGAGCCGGCACCTCGGGCTCGTCCCCGCGGCGGAGCGCCGACCAGAGGCCGACGACGCGGTGGGCGCCCTGTCCGAGCTCGTGCAGGCGCACGTCGACCTCGACGCGCTCCGCGGCCTCGCCGCGTCGGCGCCCCGTCTCGACGCCGCGCCGTGGTCGGCCGCCGCGGCGGTGGGGGAGCCGGTGCCGGGCCGCCCCCGGGTGGCTGTCGCCGCCGGGCGGGCCTTCACCTTCGGGTATGCCGAGACGACCGAGCTGCTCGAGGCCGCCGGCGCCGACGTCGTGGCCTTCGACCCCCTGCGTGACCCGGTGCTGCCGCCGGGGACGGCCGGCCTGGTCATCGGCGGCGGCTTCCCCGAGGTCCACGCCCACGCCTTGTCGCACAACGCCTCGCTGCGCGACAGCGTCACGGCGCTGGTGCGCCGCGGAGGCGTCGTCGCCGCCGAGTGCGCGGGGCTGCTCTACCTCGGCCGGGCGCTGCAGGGCGAGCCGATGTGCGGGGTGCTGCCGTTCACCGCGGCCCTGGGGCCACGGCTCACGCTGGGCTACCGCGCCGCCGTGGCGACCGTCGACACCCTGCTCACGCGGGCCGGTGAGCGCGTCACCGGCCACGAGTTCCACCGCACCGTCATCGAGCCGCTCCCCCTCGCACCGGCAGCGGAGCACCTCGACGCCGGGGCGCCCTGGGCCTGGACGGCACACGACGGCACCACCGTCCGGGAGGGCTTCGCGACGGACCGCCTGCACGCCTCCTACCTGCACGTCCACTGGGCTGGGCACCCCCGCCTTGCCCGGCGCTTCGTCGAGGCGGCCGCCGCCTCGGCAGGGGAGGCCGCCGCATGAGAGTCGTCCTCGGCGTCGGCGGCCGCCCCGGTGGCGACGCCGACGAGCTCGCCGCGCTGGTGCGCACGTGCCTCGTCGGGCTCGACCTCGCGGTCGGTGACGTCAGCGTCGTGGCGACGCTCGACCGCCGAGCGGCCGAGCCGGGCGTGCGCGACGTGGCCGGCCGGCTCGGCGCACGCGTGGTCGCGGTCGACCCCCACACCCTGGCGGCGCAGGACGTCCCACATCCGAGCGAGCTGGTCCGGCGGCATACGGCGGCATCGGGCGTCGCCGAGGCAGCCGTCCTGGCGGTGGGGGCCCGGCTCCTCGCCTCCAAGCGGCGCTCCGCCGCCTGGACCGTGGCCGTCGGCCGGCTCGAGACCACCGAGGAGGACCGATGAGCACCCACGACGCCGTGTCGGAGCGAGCAGTCGCGGCAGGGCGGTGGACGCCTGCCGAGCGGGTGCGGCTCACCGCGATCCTCGGCGTCGTCACGGCGCTGCACGTCGCCGGAGTGAGCCTCTACCTGGCCTACCAGGGCGACATCGCGGGCGCCGGCGGGGTCGCGGGCGCCGGGGCGCTGGCCTACGTCCTCGGCATGCGCCACGCCTTCGACGCCGACCACATCGCCGCCATCGACGACACCACGCGCGTCATGCTGCTGCGCGGCCGGCGGCCCGTCGGGGTGGGGTTCTTCTTCGCCATGGGCCACTCGACGGTGGTCGTCGTGCTGGCGCTCGTGGTGGCCGCGGCGGCGGGAAGCCTCTCGCAGGCGGGGGTCGACTCCCTGCGCAGCATCGGCGGCGCCGTCGCCGTGGTCGTCGCCATGCTCTTCCTGCTCGTGGTGGCCAGCCTCAACGCCCGCGTGCTCGGCACCCTCGTGCGGCTGTGGCGCCGCCTTCGCTCCGGCGTGGACGCCGCGGACGAGGTCGAGCACGCGCTCCTCTCCCGCGGGGTGCTGAACCGGCTGCTGGGCGGCCGCATCCGGGGGCTCATCCAGCACTCGTGGCACATGTACCCGGTGGGGCTGCTCATGGGGCTGGGTCTCGAGACGGCCAGTGAGGTGACCCTGCTCGCGCTGTCCGCCTCGTCGGCGGCGGGCGGTCGGCTGCCGCTCACGGCCGTGCTCAGCCTGCCCCTGCTCTTCGCCGCCGGGATGTCGATGTTCGACACGGCAGACTCGCTGGTGATGACGCGCATCTACTCGTGGAGCTATCGGGAGCCGGCGCGCACCCTGCTGTTCAACATCGCCACGACGGCCATGACCGTGCTCATCGCCGGGTTCGTCGCCGTGGTCTACCTGGCGGGGGCGCTCGTCGACTACGGCGGCGTCGAGGCGCTGGCGCCCCTGGCCGCGGTGGGCGACGACTTCGAGCTGCTCGGCTACGGCATCGCCGGGGCCTTCGTGCTGACCTGGCTCGCCGCGTTCGGCGTCTGGCGATGGAGCGCACGTGAGCGCTGAGACGACGCCCGCGGGGGTCGACCTGCTCCACCACGGTGACGACGAGGCCGCCGAGGGGCTGCTCGACTTCGCCGTCAACGTCTCGTCGCACCGCCCCCCGGCCTGGCTCGCCGACCGCCTCCGGGCTGCGGTGGACGGCCTCGGCCGTTACCCGGACCCCCGGCCGGCCCGGCGGGCGCTGGCCGCGCTGCACGGCATACCGGAGGACTGCGTCCTCGTCGTCGCGGGCGCGGCCGAGGCGTTCACCCTGGTCGCCGGCCTGCCCTGGCGCCGGCCCGTCGTGGTGCACCCTCAGTTCACCGAGCCGGACGCCGCCCTGCGCGCCCACGGCCACGACGTCGAGTGGGCCCTGCTCGACCCCGCGGACGGCTTCTCCATGCACGGCAAGCCAGCCGTCGACCCCTTGGCGGACCTCGTCGTCGTGGGCAACCCGACCAACCCCACCTCCCGCGTGCACGCCGCGCCGGACCTGTTGAGGCTGTGCGCCCCGGGGCGCCTGCTCCTCGTCGACGAGGCGTTCCTGGATGCCGTCGAGCCGCCCGAGCGGCCGGTGAGCAGCCTGGTGCCACGCGCGGCGCGGGCCGACGGCGTGGCGGTGGTGCGCAGCCTGACGAAGACCTTCGCCATTCCCGGCCTGCGGGTCGGCTACGTCGTGGGCCGGCCGGACGTGCTGCGGGCCCTTCGCCGGCGGCAGCCGCGATGGGCGGTCGGCTCCCTGGCCTGCGCGGCCGCGGTCGCCTGCGCCGGCGAGGACGGCCAGCGGCACGCCGCCGACCACCGGCGGGCGCTCCCGGCACGGCTCGACGCCTTGTCCGGCGGGCTGACCCGCGCCGGGCTGCACGTGGTGCGCGAGCCGCGGGCACCCTTCGTCCTGGCCCGTCACCCCCAGGGCCACGTGGTGCGAGAACGCCTGCGGGACAAGGGGATCGCCGTCCGCCGCGGCGACACGTTCCCCGGGCTGGGGCCGCAGTGGCTGCGGTTCGCCGCACGTGGGCCCGGCGACCTGGACCGGCTCCTGGCCGGGCTGCGGCAGGCCACCCGACCGGAGGAGACGACATGACGCTGCCACCACACGTGTTCCCCGAGGCGGCCCGGCAGGCGCTGCACGACGTCCTGCGACACCGCCGGGACATCCGCCGTGGCTTCACCCCGCAGCCCGTCGACGAGCCGGTCCTCACCCGGGTGCTGACCGCGGCGCACCGCGCCCCCAGCGTGGGCCTCAGCCAGCCGTGGGACTTCCTGCTGCTGACCGACGAGGAGCAGCGCAGGAGCGTCCAGCGGCTCGCCGCCGCCCAGCGCGACCGGTTCGCGGCGAGCCTGCCGGGGGCTCGGGCGCGGATGTTCGACGGGCTCAAGGTCGAGGCCATCCTCGAGGCCCCCCTCAACATCGTGGTGACGTGCGACCCCACCCGCGGTGGGCCGTTCACGCTCGGTCGGCACGCGGACCCGCGCATGGCCTCCTTCTCGGCCGCCCTGGCCGTGCAGAACCTGTGGCTCGCTGCCCGCGCCGAGGGCCTGGGCGTGGGCTGGGTGAGCTTCTTCGACCCCGTCGAGCTCGCCGACCTGCTCGGGCTGCCCGCCCACGTCGAGGTCGTCGCCTACCTGTGCGTGGGCCACGTCGCCCACTTCCCCCCTGCCCCCGAGCTCGCCCTCGCGGGGTGGGCTCGGACCCGGCCGCTCGGCTGGGCCGTCCACCACGGCGCCTGGGGGCGGCGCCGCCGACCCGGAGGAGAACCTGTGACCGTGCTGGAGGAGACCACGTCGGCCATCGAGCCGGTCTCGGCGTCCGCGCTGGCCGAGGCGCAGCAGCGCCAGGGCTCGCTCACCAAGCCGCCGGGGGCGCTCGGCAGGCTGGAGGAGCTCGGCAACCGGCTCTGTGCCATGTATGCCGCCTGCCCGCCTCCGCTGCCCGAGCCGGTGGCCGTCGCCGTCTTCGCGGCGGACCACGGCGTCCACGCGCAGGGCGTGTCGCCCTGGCCCCAGGAGGTCACCGGTCAGATGGTCGCCAACTTCCTCGCCGGCGGCGCGGCGGTCAACGCGCTCGCGCGCCAGTGCGGCGCCGAGGTGAGTGTCGTCGACGTCGGGGTGGCGGTCGACCTCGGCGACGCGCCAGGTCTCGTGCGGCGCAAGGTCCGTCGTGGCACCGCCGACCTCACGGCCGCGCCGGCCATGACCGCCGAGGAGGCCCAGCAGGCCATCGAGACCGGCATCGACGTGGCGCGCGACCTCGTCGCCCAGGGCAACCGGCTCCTCGTCGCCGGTGACATGGGCATCGCCAACACGACCGCCTCCGCCGCGCTGGTGGCGGTGTTCACGGGCCGCCCCGTGCACGAGGTGACCGGCCGCGGCACGGGGATCGACGACGCGACCCTGGCGCACAAGATGTCCGTCGTGAGCCGCGCCCTCGACCTCCACCGGCCGACCGCAGCGCACCCGCTGGGAGCCCTGGCCTGCGTCGGCGGGCTCGAGCACGCGGCGATCGTGGGCTTCCTGCTCGGGGCGGCCGCCCTGCGGACGCCCGTCGTCCTGGACGGGCTCATCGCCTGCTCCGCGGCACTCGTCGCTCGTGCCGTCGCCCCCACGGCCGCCGACTACTGGATCGCGGGTCACCGCTCGTCCGAGCCCGGCGCGTCTGCCGCCCTCGCAGCACTCGGGCTGGAGCCCCTCGTCGACCTGGGTCTCCGGCTGGGCGAGGGCTCCGGAGCCCTCCTCGCGGTCCCGACCGTGCAGGCCGCGGCCCGCGTCCTGCGCGACATGGCGACGTTCGACTCCGCGGGCGTGACCGGCAAGGCATGAGGGGCGGGCAGGAGGTCCGGCTGACCCTTCCCCTGTCGGGGCGCCGGGTGGTGGTCGTCGGAGGCGGGCCGGCGGCGCTGCGCCGCGTGTCCCGGCTGCTGCGTGCCCGCGCGCGCGTCGAGATCGTGGCCCCGCGCGTGGAGGCGGCGCTGGAGGACCTCGCGGCCCGAGGCGAGGTGGCGTGGCACCCGCGGACCCTGCGGCCGGGTGACCTCGACGACGCGTGGCTCGTCGTCGCGGCCACGGGCGACGCCGAGGACGACGAGCGGGTGGTGGCGGAGGCGGAGAGCGCCGGCCGGTGGGCGATCTCGCCGGGGCACGGCGCGCTCGACGAGGTGGGTGCGGCAACCGCGCCGGTCGACGGGTGGCCCGGCCTCGCGCCCGGCAGCGTGACCCTGGTGGGCGGCGGGCCCGGTGACGAGGGCCTCGTCACGGTCGCCGGCGCGCGGGCCGTGCGGGCCGCCGAGGTGCTCGTCGTCGACCGCCTCGCGCCGCTCGCCCTGCTCGACTCGGTGGCCGCCGACGCCGAGATCGTGGACGTCTCGAAGATCCCCCGGGGCCGCTCGACCGCCCAGGAGGACATCAACGCCGTGCTCGTCGAGCGCGCCCGCGCCGGTCGCCGGGTCGTTCGGCTGAAGGGCGGGGATCCCTACGTGTTCGGTCGCGGCATGGAGGAGGCGCAGGCCTGTGCCGAGGCGGGAGTCCCGGTGCACGTCATCCCGGGGGTGACCTCTGCCGTCGCCGGCCCCGCCCTCGCCGGGATCCCGGTGACGCACCGCGGCGTGTCCCAGGGCTTCACGGTCGTGTCCGGCCACGTGCCGCCGGGCGACCCGCTGAGCACCGTGGACTGGGACGCCGTGGCCCGGACGGGGACGACCCTGGTCCTGCTCATGGCCGTGCACACGTTGCCCGACATCGCGGCCGCCCTCGTCACGGCCGGGCTGTCCCGGTCCACTCCGCTCGCCGGCGTGATGGACGCGGGGCTGCCGAGCCAGCGCTCGCTGCTGACCTCCGTCGGTGAGGTCGTCGAGAGGGGGCGGCCCGAAGGGCTGCGCCCGCCCGCCATCATCGTCATCGGCCAGACCGCCGCCTTCGTCACGCTCTCAAGGTGATTCGCGTGTATCACCGCCGGCCGTGCGACCTCTTTGGGTCACCGGTGCCTCCTGGCCCGGTCAGAGCGAGCGCCAAGACGGGAGAAGGACTCATGGCGAAGCTGGAGGCCCAGACCAACCCGCTCATCGTCGACCGGGAGGCGGGCGATCCCGACGCGTCGACGACGATCACGTACGACAAGCTCGACGACGAGGTGCTGTGGCTGCGGCCGCCCGGCGGAGGCTGGACGAGCCCCAACCCGTTCGTCCTCACCGGCCAGCCGACCGCCGATCGGACGGGGACGTTCGTCGTCACGTTGACGCCGGGACAGATCCACGACGTCGCGATCTTCCAGCGGGACCGCGTGCCGATCGACGACCAGGTCGTGCAGACCCGGGCGGAGGCATTCCTCAAGGTCTTCTGCCTGTGGAAGGAGCCGGAGAACCGCACGCTGGTCACCGACGAGAACAGCGAGACCGGGGGCACGTGGCACGGGCACCACATCCACACCAACGTCGCGACGAGCCTCGCCGTCGTCGGCGCCAGCCGCACGCCGCCGCTCCTCGACGCCAACGGCATACCGCACCTGGTCGGCGCCGACGGCGGACCGGCCTTCCCGGCGGGTTTCGGCATCGACCACGTGGTCGAGCTGCGGCCGCTCCTGCCGGGCAACCACTACTTCTTCACGGCACTCGTCACCGACACCTTCGGCAACTGGGAGGTGATGGCCCGCCAGTTCACCACGCTGCGCCGCCAGCTCACCGTCGAGTTCCCCACGCTGCACGTCTTCAACGACGGCGACTCCTCGTCCCATGGAGAAGCGCACTTCACCTTCCGCGTCATGCACGGAAGCCCGCAGAGCCCCAAGGTGATCCAGGACTTCGACCGGCCCACGGCCGACATCGACGACTGGGGCGAGACGGACCGCCCCTACTCCCTGGGCTTCGCCCACGTGGGCGCGCCGACCACCGTGCACGTGGAGGAGCAGGAGGTGTGGGTCGCCTCGTGGGGCACCGAGGAGGACGGGTTCCTCGAATCCGACGAAGGGGCAGGCAACTTCGGGGTGCGGCTGCCGCTGCCGGCCGGCAAGAACCTCGAGAGCGTCTCCAACGCGCCGCTGTTTCTGGACTGCCCCCCGACGACCACCGGAGACGACTTCCACTACGGCGTGGACGTCAGGTGGTCGGTCGGCTACGTCCCCTGACCGGCGACGGCCTAGCGTTGCCCCCGTGACACCACCGCGACCTCCAGAGGAAGGACCTTGATGGCGCGCAGTGCCCGCGCGGCCGGACTGCTCCTCGGGTATGCCGCGGACGCGCTCCTCGGCGACCCACGCCGTGGCCACCCGGTCGCGGCCTTCGGCCGGCTGGCTCGGTCCTGCGAACGAGTGACCTACGGGGACAGTCGACTTCGCGGGACGGGCCACGCCATCCTGCTCGTCGGCGGGACGGCGGCCCTCGGCGCCGTGGCCCAGCGCGCGGTCCGCAGGTCGCCGTGGGCCCAGACCGTGCTGGCCGCCGTCGCGACGTGGACGGTCCTCGGCGGCCGGAGCCTGGTCGTGGAGGCCGAGGCGATGCGTGCTCTCCTCGCCACGGACGACGTGGCGAGGGCGCGGCGGCGCCTGTCCCACCTCTGCTCCCGTGACGCGTCCGCGCTCGGCGCCGACGACCTCGCCCGTGCGGCGCTGGAGTCGGTGGCCGAGAACACGTCCGACGCGGTCGTCGCGCCGCTCCTGTGGGGTGCCGTCGCGGGAGTGCCGGGCCTGCTGGGCTACCGGGCCGTCAACACCCTGGACGCCATGGTGGGCTACCGCACCTCGCGGTACGCCAACTTCGGCTGGGCCTGCGCCCGGCTCGACGACGTCGCCAACTGGGTGCCCGCCCGGGTGGCCGCGGCCCTGTGCGTGCTGGCCGCGCCGGTGGTCGGGGGCGTGCGACGGGCGGCGTGGACGGTCTGGCTCCGGGACGCCCCGGCGCACCCGAGCCCCAACGCCGGCCGCGTGGAGGCCGCGTTCGCCGGGGCGCTCGGCGTCCGGCTCGGTGGGGCGAGCGTGTATGCCGGTCACCGCGAGGACCGGGGGGTCCTCGACGGAGGACGGACGGCGACCGCGCACGACCTCGCGCGGGCGTCGAGCCTCTCCCGACTCGTGGGGGCCGGCAGCGCCGCCCTCGCGGCGGCGTCGGTGCTCGCGACCCGGTGGCCGGGCCGGCGGCGGGTGGGCGCCCGATGACGCGGGGGCTGCTCGTGGCCGGCACGACGTCGGATGCCGGCAAGAGCCTCGTCACGGCCGGCCTGTGCCGGTGGCTCGCCCGATCCGGCGTCTCGGTCGCTCCCTTCAAGGCGCAGAACATGTCCAACAACTCCATGGTGTGCCCAGACGGCGCCGAGATCGGCCGGGCCCAGTGGCTGCAGGCCGTCGCCTGCGGCGTGCCGCCCGAGGCCGCGATGAACCCCGTCCTGCTCAAGCCCGGGTCGGACCGGCGCTCGCACGTCGTGCTGCTGGGCCGCCCGTGGGGGGAGCTGGAGGCGGGGGAGTGGGCGACCGGTCGCCGGGCCCTCGCGGCCGCGGCCTTCGCCGCCTTCGGCGACCTGTCGAGCCGCTACGACGTCGTCATCGCCGAGGGTGCGGGCAGCCCGGCCGAGATCAACCTGCGCGAGGGCGACTACGTCAACATGGGGCTGGCCCGGGCGGTCGACCTCCCCGTGGTCGTCGTCGGCGACATCGACCGCGGGGGCGTGCTGGCGGCGATGTACGGCACCCTGGCGCTGCTCTCCGCCGAGGACCAGGCCCACGTGCGTGGCTGGGTCGTCAACAAGTTCCGCGGGGACCTCGACCTGCTGCGTCCGGGGCTGACCATGCTCGAGGAGCGCACGCGTCGTCCGGTGCTCGGCGTGCTGCCCTTCCTCCCCGACGTGTGGCTGGACTCCGAGGACGCCCTGGCGCTCGCGGGGTGGCGGGAGGCCGCGCGCTCCACCGACGAGCCGCCCGGCTCGGGGACCCTCGACGTCGCGGTCGTGCGCCTGCCGCGCATCTCCAACGCCACCGATGTCGACGCCCTCGCCGCCGAGCCGGGCGTGCGGGTGCACCTCACCGCGGACCCGTTGGTGGTGGAGGGGGCAGACCTCGCGGTGCTGCCCGGAAGCCGGGCCACCCTCTCCGACCTCGCCTGGCTGCGCTCCCGCCGGATCGACGCGGCGCTCGCCGCCCGGGCCGCCGGCTCGAGGCCGGTGCTCGGCATCTGCGGCGGCTACCAGATGCTCGCCCGCGACCTCGTCGACGACCTGGGCGTCGAGGCCCCGACCCCGCAGTGGCGCAGCGGTCTCGGCCTGCTGCCGACGACCGTCCGCTTCCACCGCGACAAGCGCCTCGGCACCCCGACGGGCTCGTGGTGCGGTGAGGTGGTCACGGCATACGAGATCCACCACGGGGTCGCGGCGTGGCGCGACCCGAACGGCGCGCGGCCCTTCCTCGACGGGCTCGAGGACGGCGTCGTCTACGGGACGACGTGGCACGGCGCCTTCGAGAACGACGGGTTCCGCAGGGCCTTCCTCGCCCGCGTCGCAGCCGCGGCCGGGTCGTCGTGGACCCCGGCGCCCGGCGCCCCCGGATTCGCCCAGCGCCGCGAGGCGATGCTCGACCGGCTGGCGGACGCGGTCGAGGAGCACCTGGACACCGCCGCGTTGCTCGCGATGGTCGACGGCCCGGGGTCTACGGTGCCGTCATGAGGTGGACTCGCCGACCCCGCCCGGCGCCATGACCACGACGCTGGTCCTCGGCGGCGTCCGCAGCGGCAAGAGCCGGTATGCCGAGCAGCTGCTCAGCGCTCATCCGGTCGTCACCTACGTCGCCCCCGGCTACCCGGCCGCCGGCGCCGACCACGAGTGGGCGGCCCGCGTGGGGCGGCACCGCTCCCGACGACCGGCGGGATGGCTGACGGTCGAGACCGCCGACGTCGCCTCGGTCATCCGGGAGGCGAGCACTCCGCTGCTGGTGGACTGCCTCGGCATGTGGCTGACCCGGCTCATCGACGGCATCGGCGGGTGGGACACCCCGCAGGAGACGTCCCGGGCCGTCGAACGGGCGACCCGGGAGCTCGCCGACGCCTGGCGAGAGGCCCCGACCGACGTGGTCGCCGTCACCAACGAGGTCGGCCTCGGGGTCGTGCCGCCGGTCGCCTCCGGGCGCCTCTTCCGCGACGAGCTCGGCCGGCTCAACGCGACGATCGCGGCCATGAGCGACCAGGTCGCCCTCGTCGTCGCGGGCCGGGTCCTCGACCTCAGTGGCGCGGCCGTCGTCCTGCCGTGACCGCACGCCCGTCGGATCGAGACACGCCCGGTGGCAACGGCCTGCGGCTCGCGTTCGGCCTGCTCACCGCGGTCCGGGTGGGTCGGCTCCCCGCCGTCGACCGGCGCTCGGCGGGCGCGGCCATGCTCCTGGCGCCGATCACGGCAGGGCCGCTGCTGGGGCTGCTCTGGGTCGGGCACGCCGCGGTCCGGGCCGGCACCTCTGCGCTCCTGCTGTCCGGGCTCGTCGTGACGGCCGGGGTGCTCTACACCCGGGGCATGCACCTCGACGGCCTCGCGGACACCGCGGACGGGCTCTCGGCCGGGTATGACGCCGCCACGTCGCTGCGGGCGATGAAGGCCTCGGATGTCGGCCCCTCCGGGGTGGCGTCCGTGGTGCTCGCCCTGCTGCTGCAGGTGTCCGCACTGTCGGTGCTCCTGCCGACCGGCCCCGGGGCGGTGCTCGCCGGCGTGGCCCTGCTCGCGTCCCGGTCGACGTTGGCGTGGTCGTGCCGGCAAGGAGTTCCCGCTGCCCAGCCGCACGGCCTGGGTGCCCTCGTCGCCGGTTCCGTCGGGAGGGTCTCCTGCGGGCTGGCGATCCTCGTCCTGCTGCTCGGCTCGGCAGCCGTCGCTGCGGCGGCCGCCGCGGTGCTCGGTGCGGCCGCCGGCTGGGCGTCCTTGGGGGCGGTGCTCACCGGGGCGGCAGGACTGCTCGCCGCGCTCGCGCTGCGGCGGCGCTGCGTCCGGCGGCTGGGCGGCATCACCGGCGACGTGCTGGGCGCCGGCGTCGAGGTCGGCCTGACGGCTGCCCTCGTCGTGGCCGCCCTCCTGCAGCGCTGACCCAGCCGGTCACCCGCTCGGGAAGGTGCGCACCCGGCTCGAGACCGCGACGCCGACGACGGTCCCGACCGGTGGCGCCTCGGTCCCGACGACCCGAGCGCTGAGACCGACCTCGCCGAGGGCAGGGGCCTGCCCGCCGTCGGTGAGTGCGAGCGAGACGAGGGCGTCGTGCCCGAAGTAGGCCACCGACGTCACCCGCGCGGAGCGGCCCTCGGAGACGTCGACGAGGCGGACCTGCTCCGGGCGGATGAGGACGTCGACCGGTCCGACGCCGTGGGCGGGCCGGTGCACCGGGAGCCGCCCCAGGGCGCAGCTCACCGCGCCGCCCTCGAGCCGCCCGGGAAGGAAGACGGTGTCTCCGAGGAAGGAGGCCGACTGCGGGTCGGCGGGCGCCTCGTAGACGTGGGTCGGCGGACCCACCTGGGAGAAGCGCCCCTCGTGCATGATGGCGACCTGGTCGGCGAAGGAGAGCGCCTCCGCCTGGTCGTGGGTCACCAGGACGACGGTCACGCCCTCGTGGGCCAGGGCGGTCGCGACCGCGTCCCGCGTGGACGCACGCAGGCCGGCGTCGAGGGAGGAGAAGGGCTCGTCGAGGAGCACGACGGCCGGTCGACGGGCCAGGGCCCGGGCGAGGGCGACCCGTTGCTGCTGGCCGCCGGACAGCTGGTCGGGGTGGCGCTCCGCGAGCTCGGGGCGCAGGCCGACCAGCTCGAGCAGCTCGCCCACCCGGGCGCGCGCCCGGCGCTCGCGACGGGCCAGGCCGTAGACGACGTTCTCCGCGGCGCTGAGGTGGGGGAAGAGGTTGCCCTCCTGGGCGACGTAGCCAAGGCCCCGGCGCTCGGGCGCGACCCACACGCCGGCGTCCACGACCGTGCGGCCACCGATCTCCACCCGACCGGCGTCGGGCCTCTGGAAGCCGGCGACGACGCGGAGCAGGGTCGTCTTGCCGCACCCCGACGGGCCGAGGATCGCGGTGGTCGAGCCGGCGGCGACGTCGAGGTCGATGCCGCGCAGGACGGGCTCGCCCCGGTGGGACACGGAGATGCCGGAGATGCGCAGGGACGTCACGGCAGCTGTTCCTCCTCGCCACGGCGCAGCAGCAGGTAGGTCACGGGAGCGGAGACGAGGACCATGGCGGCGGCATACGGCGCCGCCCCCGCGTAGTCGAGCGACTCGCTCGCGCTCCAGAACGCCGTGGCGAGCGTCTCGGTCCCCGTCGGCGCCAGCAGCAGGGTAGCGGTGAGCTCGGTGGCGACGGCGATGAAGACGAGCGCGAAACCGGCCAGAACTCCCCGCAGAGTCAGGGGCAGCTGCACCCGCACGAACGTGCGCAGCGGCCCGTCGCCGAGGGACCGGGCGGTCTCGGCGAGCTCGGGAGGTGCATGGGCGATGGCCGCGCGGATGGCCACCGTCGCGCGGGGGAGGAAGAGGACTGTGTAGGCGATGACGAGCACGACGCTCGTCTGGTAGAGCGGCCGCGCGAAGCGGACCGCGAGGGTCACCAGCGCCAGCGCGACGACCACGCCGGGCAGCGACGACGCGACATAGATGGCTCGCTCCGCCGCGACGGCCAGCCACGTGCGCGAGCGCGCCACGAGCCAGGCGATGGGAAACGCCGCCACCGTGGCGAGCAGCGCCGCCACGAGGCCGAGGCGGACCGTGCCCCACAGCGTGCGCGCGAGCGAGGCGGCCTCCGCGTCGGCCCCGCCGGCGAGCAGCCAGCGCGCGAGGCTGACCGCCGGCACCCCGAGCGAGAGGAGCGTGAGAGCGGCGAGGGCCGCCACGGCGAGGGGGGCGGTGCGACCGAGCGGCGCGAGGACCTGGCGCCGGGCGGACCCGCGCGCGACGCGGGCGTGGCGGGCCGTGCCGCGCAGGAGCAGCTCGGCGGTGAGCAGGCCCAGGGCGATGGTCATCAGCAGGCAGGCCAGCAGGCTTCCGGCGGTGCTGTTGAACGCCACCTGGTACTGCTCGAGGATGGCGGTGGTGAACGTGGGAAAGCGCAGCATGGCGAGCACGCCGAACTCCGAGAGCAGGTGCAGGGCCACGAGCAGCATGCCGCCGAGGACGGCGGGGCGCAGCTGCGGCAGGACCGCCCGGCCGAACGCCCGCCACGGGCCGAGCCCCAGCGCCCGGGCGGTGTCCTCCAGCCCCGGGTCGAGTCCGCGCAGGACGGCGGAGACGGGCAGGAAGACGAAGGGGAAGTAGGACAGCGAGGTGACCACCACCGCACCGGCGAGCCCCTCCAGCTGCGGCCACACGGAGATCCAGGCGTAGCTGTTGACGAACGCGGGGACAGCGAGCGGGCAGACGAGGGCGACCCGCCAGAAGCCGGCGGCCGCAAGGGTCGTGCGCTCGACCAGCCAGGCCGCCCCGACCCCGACCGCCGTCGTGACCGCGACGGTGAGCACCACGAGGGCGGTGCTGTTGGCCAGCAGCTCCGCCACCCGCGGCCGCCACAGGACCTGCGCGACCTGGGCGGCCCCGGCGTCGGCGGCGCCCACCACCACGACGACCAGGGGCAGCGTGCAGAGCGCCGCGACGAGGAGGGCGGCGGCGCGGAGCGGGGCCGGCGCCGAGCGCGGGGCGTCACGGGCAGGACGGCCCACGCTAGAGGACGCCCGCCTCGGTCATGAGCTCGATGACCCGGGGGCCGTTGAGCGTGAAGGGGTCGATGTCCGGCGCCTGCAGGGACTCCAGGGGCTCGAGCGCGGGGTCGGAGCGGACGCCGACGCCGACGGCATACTCCTTGGCGTCGCTGCCGGCGAGCAGCTCCTGACCCTCCCTGCTCGTCACGAAGGCGAGGAACCGCCCCGCCTGCGCCGCCCGCTTGCTCGACTTCAGCACGCCCCCTCCGGAGAGGCTGACGAACGCGCCGGGGTCCTGGCCCCGGAAGTAGTGCAGGCGGGTGTGCTCGCTGCCGGCCTTGCTCTGCGCCTGGTCGCGATACCAGTAGTAGTGGTACATGATGCCGACGGGCACCTGACCGGAGTTGACCGCCTTCATGACGGCGATGTTGTTCTGGTAGATCTTGGCGCCGGACTTGAGCCCGGCGAGCCACGTGCGGGTCGTGTCCTCCCCGCGCGTCGCGAGCACCGCGGACACGATCGCCTGGAAGTCGGCGCCGCTCGCCGCGGCGCCCCAGCGGCCGGACCACTTCGGGTCCGCGAGGTCGAGGATCGAGCGGGGCAGCTGCGACTCCGAGATGACGCTCGGGTTGTAGACGAGCACCGTGGAGCGGGCGGCGATGCCCACCCATGCCTTCGTCGACGGCGCGTACCCGGGGCGCACCTGGGCGATGGTCGCCGGGTCGAGGGTGGCGAGCAGCCCGGCGTTCTGCACGGTCGTCATGGCCGGCGAGTTCTCGGTGAGGAAGACGTCCGCCGGGGACGTGGCACCCTCCTGCACGAGCTGGGCGCCCATGGCCGAGTCGCTGCCGTAGCGGATCTGGACCTCGACGCCGGTCTTGTCCGAGAAGGCCCGCGCCCACGCCTCGGTGAGGTTCTCGTGCTGCGCGCTGTAGATCGTCAGCTTGTCGGGGTCGAGCGTCTCCGCGGCCTTGAGGCTTCCTCCGCACGCGGAGAGGGTCAGCGTCACGAGGATGCCCGCCGCCGCGGTGAGCACGGTGAGCGCGGAGCGTCTGGACGTCACGAGGAGACTCCCTGGGCAGTAGGCAAGGCAAACCTAAGTCGGGGTCAGGCTACCCAACCAGGCTCCCGGAGCCGAATCGGCCCCCCGCCGCTTGCATTTGGTTAGGCTTACCTTATTGACTACGCCCGTGACGAGTCCGCCGATCGACCGCCCCACCACCCCCGTGGTCCCGCTGCCGTGGCTGCACGACCTCGCCCAGCACGGGGACCGGCCCGCCCTCGTCACGGGCGAGGCGACGGTCACCTACCGGGCCCTCGCCGCTCGGGTCGACGCCTTCGCCGGGCGGCTCGCCGGTGACCGGCGGCTCGTGCTCGTCGAGGCGCGCAACCGGGTCGAGACGGTCGTGGCCTATCTCGGCGCGCTCACGGCAGGACATGTCGTGGCCCTCGTCGACGAGCGTTCGGTCGCCCTGACCGCGGCACTGCGTCGCGTCTACGACCCGGATGTGGTCGTCGGCGCCGACGGCACCCCGGAGGTCCTGCGGGTCCGCTCCCGGCACGAGCTGCACCCCGAGCTCGCCCTGCTGCTCAGCACGAGCGGGTCCACGGGGTCGGGCAAGCTCGTGCGCCTCTCGTGGTCCAACCTCGCCGCCAACGCCGACCAGATCGCGCAGTACCTCGCCATCCGCGACAGCGACCGTGCGGCCACGACGCTCCCGCTCGGATACTGCTACGGCCTGTCCGTCCTGCACAGCCACCTCAGCCGGGGTGCGTCGCTGCTCCTGACCGAGCTGTCCGTCGTCGACGAGTGCTTCTGGACGCTCTTCCGCGAGGCGGGTGCCTCGACCTTCGCCGGGGTCCCGCACACCTTCGAGCTGCTCGAGCGGGTGGGCTTCGAGCGGATGGACCTGCCGCGGCTGCGCTACGTGACCCAGGCGGGCGGGCGCATGGACGCCGGTCGGGTCCGGCACTGGGCCGGCGTCGGACGGCGGCGTGGCTGGGACCTCTTCGTGATGTACGGCCAGACGGAGGCGACCGCCCGGATGGCCTACCTCCCGCCGGACCTGGCCCTGGAGCACCCGGAGTCGGTCGGCGTGCCGGTGCCGGGTGGCGACCTGGCCGTCGAGGACGGCGAGCTCGTCTACCGCGGACCCAACGTCATGCTCGGCTACGCCACCTCGGCCGCCGACCTCGCGTCCGGGCGGACCGTGCAGAGCCTGCGGACCGGTGACCTCGGCCGGCGGACCGACGACGGGCTCTACGAGGTCCTCGGACGGCGTGCCCGCTTCGTCAAGGTGCTCGGCCACCGCATCGACCTCGACATGGTGGAAGGCACGGTGCGGGCCGAGGGCATCGACGTCCGGTGCTCGGGCGAGGACGGCCTGGTCGTCGCCACCGTGCGCCCGGGTGCCCGGACCCCCGCACGGGGCCTGGCGCGCCAGGCCCGGGACCGGGTGGCCGCGGCCTCGTCCTGCCCGCGCCACGCCGTCCGGGCCGTCGTGGTCGACGAGCACCCGATGCTGCCCACCGGCAAGCCCGACTACCGCGCCATCACCCGGCTGGCCCCGCAGCCGGCCGAGGCCGCGGATGCCCCCGGCGCCGCGGGCTCCGTGGCGCAGCTGTATGCCGCGCTGCTCGGCCGGGCGGACGTGGGGCCGGGGTCGACGTTCGTCTCGCTCGGCGGTGACTCGCTCTCCTACGTCGAGGTCTCCATCCGGCTCGAGGAGCGGCTGGGACGGCTGCCCCCGTCCTGGCACCTCGCGACCGTGGAGGAGCTCGAGCGAGAGGTACCGCCTCCCGCGCACGAGGAGCGGGCGGGGTGGCAGGCAGGGTGGCGCGCACGGCATACCGTCGAGACCGGGATCTGGCTGCGGGCGCTGGCCATCGTCCTCATCGTCGGCACCCATGCCGGCGTCTTCTCCCTGCAGGGCACGGCGCACGCCCTGCTCGTCCTCGCGGGATACCACCTCGTCCGCTTCCAGCTGGCCCACCCGGGTGCCCGGGCCAGGGTCACGCGGGCCCTGCGCGGGGTCGCCCGCGTCGCCGCCCCGGCCCTGCTCGTCATCTCCGCGGCGCACTTCCTCGGTGGCTACTACGAGACCCGCAACCTCTTCCTGCTCAACTGGGCGCTCGGGCAGGCGCAGCTCGGCCCTCCGTGGCGGTTCTGGTTCATCGAGGCCCTGGTCCTCGCCCTCGCGGTCACAGCGGGCCTCTGCGCCGTCCCCCCCTTCAACCGCGCCGAGCGCCGGTTCCCCTTCGCCGTGCCCCTGGCGCTCACCACGGTGTCGTTCACCCTCCGCCTCGACCTCTTCGAGCTGCCGACGCCGAGGATGCAGGGCTCCGCCCTCGTCGTGCTCTTCCTCTTCTTCCTCGGCTGGACCGCCGCCCGCGCGAGCACGCACCGCCACCGCGTCGTGGTGACCGTCGTCGCGGTCGCGACGGTCGGGACCTTCTCCGGCAACCCGGCCCGCGACCTGCTCTCGCTGTCCGTGGTGCTCCTCGTGGTGTGGAAGCCCGTCTCCCGGGTGCCGGCACTCCTCCTGCCCGCGGTGCGGGTGCTCGCCGCGAGCTCGCTCTACATCTACGTCATCCACTGGCAGGTCCTCGAGGGCCTCTGGGGCGCACCGCTGCCCGCGACGGCCGGCTCCCTCCTCGCGGGCATCGCCTACTGGTGGGTGTGGACGAGGCTCGGGCGCGCCCTCTCTGCCCGGTCCTGGGCGGTATGCCGCCGGGTGGCGATGCGCCGGCCCTAGCGTTTCCGCAGGCTGCCCGAGCCGGAGATGTCCTGGGTGACGCGGGGGTCCCCGGAGTAGGTGACGGTGCCGCTCCCGCTGACCTCGGCGCGCAGGCGCTCCCGGACCGCCAGGTCGGCGCTGCCGCTGCCGGACAGCTGCACCGAGGCGGTCGTCGAGGCCAGGCGCCCGCCCTCGTACCGGCCCGAGCCGGAGACCGACACGTCCTGGGTCTCGACTGCCCCGTCCACGCTGACCGTCCCGGAGCCGCTGATCTCCACCTCGAGCCGCGGCGTCCGGACCGCTGTCGCGGCCACGCTCCCCGACCCGGAGACGGCCACCCCGGTGAGGTCCTTCATCGTCACGTCGTACGTGATCGGCTGCGTCGGACGCAGCACGGCCCCCGACCGGGTCTCGAGGCGGAGCGTGCCGTCGGAGACGTCGCTGGTGAGCAGCGGCAGGAGGTTGGTCTCGGCGGTGATCGACAACGACTCGGAATCCCCTTGGCGGACCCGCACGTCGCCGATGCCGCTCAGCTCGACCCGCGAGAACCCGCGCACCTCGCGCGACTCCGTGAGGACCCGCCCGGAGCCGATCGTGCTCGAGCACGACGCGACCAGGACCGCGGCGACGAGCGCGCCCACGAGCGAGGTCGCCCAGCGTGGGGCCTCGGCCTTCCGGGGAGCCGCCACACCGCGGCATACAGTGTCGGCATGACCGCGCCCACCACCGTCTCGACGAGCCCGACGACGAGCTACCGGCTCACCCAGTTCGCCCACGGCGGCGGCTGCGCGTGCAAGATCCCGCCGGGCGAGCTCGAGGACGTGGTCCGGGGCCTCGTCGGGGTCCCGTCGCCCGAGCTCGTCGTGGGCCTCGACGACGGTGACGACGCGGCCGCGGTCCGGCTTGAGGGCGACACCGTCGTCCTCGCGACGGCCGACTTCTTCACCCCGGTCGTCGACGACCCGTACGACTGGGGCCGCATCGCGGCCGCGAACGCGCTCTCGGACATCTACGCCATGGGTGGCCGGCCGATCGTCGCCGTCAACCTGCTCGGTTGGCCTCGGGACGTCCTGCCGGCCGACCTCGTCCGCGAGGTGCTGCGCGGTGGACTCGACGTCGCCCGCGAGGCAGGCTGCCCCGTCGCCGGCGGTCACAGCATCGACGACCCGGAGCCGAAGTACGGCATGGCGGTGACCGGCGTGGCCGACGCCCGGCGGCTGCTGCGCAACGACGCCGCGCGGGCCGGTCAGGCGCTGTCGCTGACCAAGCCGCTCGGCCTGGGGGTGCTCGCCAACCGGCACAAGGCGACGGGTGAGGTGTTCCCCGAGGCCGTCGCCACGATGGTGACGCTCAACCGCGACGCGGCGGCGCAGGCTCTCGACGCGGGCATCGAGGCGGCCACGGACGTCACGGGCTTCGGCCTGCTGGGCCACCTCTACAAGGTAGCGCGCGCCTCCGGCGTCAGCGTCGTCGTCGAGGCGGCCGCGGTGCCCTACCTGGCGGGAGCGCGCGAGTCCCTCGCCGAGGGCTACGTCCCCGGCGGCAGCCGGCGCAACCTCGACTGGGTCAGGCCCCACCTCGACGCTGCCGCCGGCGAGGACGAGCTGCTCCTTCTCGCCGACGCCCAGACGAGCGGGGGGCTGCTCGTCGCGGGTGAGATCCCGGCGGGCGTGGTCATCGGCGAGTTCGTCCCCCGCGGTGAGGCGGTCGTGCTCGTCCGCTGAGCCACCAGCGCCACCGGCAGGGTCACCAGCGCGGGTGGACGGCGGCCCGGAAGCGCTCGTCGTAGATCCGGCGCACGTGCGCGTCGAAGCCGTCGGGCAGAGCCGGGACGCGGCCGGCCGCGGCGTTCGAGCGCGCCTGCTCGACGTTGCGGGCGCCCGGGATGACCGTCGAGACCTCGGGGTGCTGCCAGATCCAGGCGATCGCCGCCTGGGCCACCGTCGTGCCCGTCGGCGCCTGCGCCTCGACGAGCTCGGCGAACTCCCGGGCAGCCGCGACGCCGGTCGCGAAGTCGACTCCGGAGAAGGTCTCGCCGACGTCGAAGGCGCTGCCGTCCCGGTTGTAGCTGCGGTGGTCGTCGGGTGCGAAGGTCGTGCTCGCGTCGTACCTGCCCGACAGGAGCCCGGACGCCAGCGGCACCCGGGCGATGATGCCGACCCCGGCGGCCGCGGCCGCGGGCAGGACCGTGTCGAAGGGCTTGAGCCGGAAGGCGTTGAGGATGATCTGCACGGTGGCGACGCCGGGTCGGCGGATGGCCGCGAGGGCCTCCTCGACGGTCTCGACGCTCACGCCGTAGCCGGCGATGGCGCCGTCCGCGACGAGCGTGTCGAGCGCGTCGAAGACGGCGTCGTCGGCATACACCGCGGTGGGCGGGCAGTGCAGCTGCACGAGGTCGAGCCGGTCGACGCCGAGGTTGCGCCGGGACCGGTCCGTCCAGGAGCGGAAGTTGGGCAGGACGTAGCTCTCCGGCACCTGCGGCGCGCGGCGACCCATCTTCGTGGCCACGACGAGACCGTCGGCGCCACCGCGCTCGCGGAGGAAGCGTCCGATGAGCCGCTCGCTGCGGCCGTCGCCGTAGACGTCCGCCGTGTCGAGGAACGTCACGCCCTCCTCCACGGAGGCGCCGAGGACGGCGAGCGCGTCCTCCTCCGACACCCCGCCCCAGTCGGCGCCCAGCTGCCACGTCCCGAGCCCGACGACCGAGACCTGACGGCCCGCCCGACCCAGCGTGCGTTCCTCCATACGACCACCTCTCCAACGACCGCGCCGACCCCACAGTCTGCCTCACGGTCCGCTCCGCCGGGGAACACGCCGGGGCCCGGGCCGTGTCGGCCCGGGCCCCGGCACTGCAGGGGGTCGCCTCGGTCAGCGGACCCTGATGAGCAGCTCGGGCGAGGTGCTCGGCAGGGTGATGCCGTCGCCGTTGTAGACGGCCGTCATGGTGTGCGACCCACGCGGCTGCGGGCCGACCCGCAGCACGGCCTTGCCCCCGGAGACCGGCGCCGTGCCGAGGACGGTGCCGTTGTCCTTGAAGCTCACCGTGCCCGTCGCGATGGACGGGGACACCGTGGCCGTGAGGATCGGCCGACCACCGAAGGGGAAGCTGAACGCGGTCGTGCTGAGCGTCGTCGTCGACGTCGCCCTGACGGTGACGACCTGGCCCCGCAGCCCGTTGGTGTTGAGGTGGTGCAGGAGCAGCAGCCCCGCGGGCTTGTCGCTGACATACGACGCGTCGTCGCGCCGCACGGTCAGGGTCGTCCCCGAGCCGCTCGGGTTGAGCAGCGTGCCCCAGGGGCCGTATGCCGTCAGGGCCGGCGAACCGACCGTGATCGTCATGGGCGCCGTGGGGGAGCCGAGGGCGTCCACCTGCCCGCCGCTGCCGAACGACGTGACCCAGTAGCGCACCTTGGCCTTGCCGTCCGTGATGAGGCCCTCCCGCTGGAGGACGCCCACCGAGACGGGAAGCGCCATCGCGTCGCTGTTGAACAGGTCGGTGTCGACCGACCCGTCCACGCCGTTGATGAGCTGGTCGTCGAGCACGGTCCCCACGCGGCCGGGCCGCAGGTCGACGAGCTCGGACAGGAAGTAGTCGAAGAAGCCCGTCGTCACCACGCGGGTGTTGTAGACGACCGCGTCGGCCGTGCCGTCACCGTTGGTGTCGAGGGACACGTCGAACTCGCTGTTGAAGGCCGGGGTGCGCCACGGCCCGTGCGCCACGATCCCGAAGGACAGCGTGGCGGCGCCGAGGGCGTCCACCGTCGGCGCGTCCGAGGCGGCACCGACGTAGCGCAGGTCCGCGGACCGGTTGTCGCTCGTGGCGACGCACCCGGTGACCTTAGTCGGGGAGCAGGCCGGCAACGCCGGGCTCGTGCCCTGCAGCTGGAAGGCCGAGACCCTCGACTCGTACCGGACCGTCCCCGTGCCCTGGGCGACGCCGACGCCCGCGAGCCGCAGGCTGCCGGTCTTCACGGGGCCCGTGCCGGTCACGGTGGCGGACGCCGGGGCGGCGAGCTTCGAGGCCGGCCGCGGCGCGGACCACACCGGCACCCGCAGCGCCCCACCGGGGGTGTCGCCCACCGGGGTCAGCACCATCCGGCCGCTGGCGTCGGTGCGCAGGCTCCGCTTGATCCCGATGCGGAGCGGGTCGGTCGAGGTCGTCGGGTCGGCGACGGCGCGCAGCGCGGACCGCGTGATGGTGGCGGTCACCTTGACGTTGGCCTTCCCGCCCGGAGGCAGGGTGAGCTCGTTGGGGCTGAACGAGTACGTCACGCCCGGCGTCGGGTGCGCCGGCTGGTAGGCGATCGTGTAGGACGCCGATCCGACCGGGCGCTTGTTGACCACGGCCACGGTCTTGGTCAGGGTCGTCGTCTCCTCCGTCACCGCGACCGGACCGAAGGACACGCTGACGGCGCCCGCGTCTTCCTGGACATACGCGAGCGACGTCGTCGCCACCGCCTGGTCCGCGACGACCCGGCCCGAGCCGACCCGCTCAGGACCGTAGACGGCGCCGGTGTGGTTGGGGCCGAGGAAGACGTCCTGGGTGGCGGTGTTCATGATCGCCGCCTTGACCTCCTCGACGGTCCAGCCCGAGTGGGCGCCGCGCACGAGCGCGGCCTCACCGGCCACGTGCGGGGAGGCCATGGAGGTGCCGCTCAAGGAGGTGCCTTCGTTGCCGGTGCCGACCGCGACCGAGAAGGTGGTCACCCCGGGAGCTGCGACGTCCGGCTTGACGCCCCCGGCCACGCCGACACCGCGCGAGGAGAACCCCGCGAGCTGGTCCACCGCAGCCCGGTTGCGCAGCTGCACCGAGTTGCGCAGCGCGTTGGTCAGGGTGGCGCGCACCTCGACGGGGGTGGCGGCCTCCAGCTTGCCCCGGATCGCCTTCGTGGCCTGGTTGATCGTGAGCATCGCGGGGAGATCGGTGTCGCCCGTGATGCCGGCCGAGAAGGAGTTGACGTCGCTGCCGAGGATGGCCCCGACCGCGCCCGCCTCGCGGGCCCGCGCGGTGCGGGTGGCCGAGCCGCATCGGCGTCCCTCGCCGTCGAGCCACATCTGCAGGACGATCTTGCCCTTGACCTTGGCCGCGTCGGCGACCGAGTAGGTGGAGCAGCCGTCGATGTTGTTGGTGTCCGACGGCGCCTTGGACCAGTCCCCGACCTCGACGACCGGGGTGTTGGTGACCCCGGGCTTGGTGGCCCAGTCGTAGGCGACGGACTTCATCGCGGCGAAGACGTTGTCCCGCTTGCCGTCGATGGTGTCGGCCGGCTCGATGCCGGGCGGCGTGTCGACCTTGAGCCCGTCGAGGACGTCGTTGCCGTCGTCGGACGCCGCGACGGCCAGCGCGCGGGTCGCGTTGCCCGGGGAGCCGCCGACCTCGTAGACGTCTCCGGAGTTGCCGATGGAGGCGACGACGACGGTGCCGAGGGCGGCCAGGTTGTTGGAGGCGGTCGCGTCCGGGTCCTGGGGCGATCCGAAGCTCGACCCGAGCGACATGTTGACCACGTCGAGGTGGTCGGAGACGTCACCGTCGCCGTTGGGGTCGGCCGCCCAGTCCAGCGCCTGGGTCACCACGTTCGTCGACCCTTCGCAGCCGAAGACCTTGAGGGCGTAGAGAAGGGCGTTCGGGGCCACGCCGGGACCGATGCGCAGGCTCGCCGGGTCGATGTCGACGGCGTAGCCACCGCGGTAGGTGGCGCCCGTGCTCGTCACTCCGAAGCCCGCGGCGGTGCCGGCGACGTGCGATCCGTGGCCGTTGCAGTCGAGCGGGTTCGGGTCGGGGTCCGGCAGCGCACCGATGTCGGCGTCGTAGGCGTCGCCGGCGAAGTCGTATCCGCCGACGACCTTCGGGGTCCGGGTGAAGGTGGGGGAGGCCTTGGCGGCGGCGAAGGCGGCAGCGGTCCCGGGGCCGCCGAAGTCCGCGTGCGTGTAGTCGATGCCGGTGTCGATGATGCCGACGCGGACGTTCTGACCGGTCTGCCCACGGGCCTTCCAGGCCTTGGGCGCGCCGATGAGCGGCACCGACGAGCTGTTGGACGTCTTCTTGGGGATGAGGCGGTGCACCGCCCGGACTCCCGGGAGTGCGGCCAGGGCGGCGAGGCGGGCGGCGTCGGTGCGCACGGCCACTCCCGCGTAGGCCGCGTGTGCGCGGTAGAGCGTCTGCGCCGCGGTGGCGGGCGCAGCGAAGCGCGCCTCGACGCTCGCCTGCGCGCGCTTGACCGCGGCGGTCTGGCTGCGGGCGGCCGCCGCCGCGGCGGAGGCACCACGCGCCCGAGCCAGGCCGAAGGCCTGGGACGCCGGCGCCACGTCGAGCTCGATCATGACGTCGACCCGGCCCTTCGCGGCGGCGAGGGCGGAGTCCACCTTGCCCGAGCCGGAGCGGACGGTGCCGAGCCCGACGGAACCGGCGCCGTGCACGCCGTCCGGGACCTGCTGCCGGCCGGGCTGCTGCGTGGCCGCGGTGGGACTGGCCGACACCGGCGCGGCCCCCACGGTGGCGGCGACGAGCGCGGAGATGGCCCCGACGCCGACTGCCGCGACGAGGCCACGCCCTCGGCGTGGCCCTGAGTTGCGATTCGACACTGAAATCCTCCTCGGGCGGCGTCCCGACCATGGCCCCGGCCCCGTGCCTTCCGAGGTCGTGGAGGACCCGCGCCTCCACTGGTTGCCGCGCCGTCTGCGAACCTAGCCCCCGGCGGAGGGAGAACTGGCGAAAACGGATAACTTGACGGTCCGGCGAGTCGCCGGATGTCACCGCTCGTCGATCATGACCTCGATCTTGTAGTCCTGGGCCCGGTAGCAGTGGTCGCCGTACTCCACGGGGTTGCCGACCGCGTCGAAGGCGCTGCGGGTCATCGTGAGGACCGGCTGCGTCGAGCGCAGGCCGAGCAGCCTGCGCTCGGTCGCGGTCGGCATGCGCGCGCCGATGGTCTGGTGCGCGACGACCGGACGGACACCGCGTTCGCGCAGGAGCTCGTAGAGGCCGTGGTCGACGAGCTCGTCCGCGGTGATGTCGCCGAGCTGGGGCGGCAGCCAGTTGTGCATGACGGCGAGGGGCAGCTCCCCGGCATGCCGCAGCCGGACGACGGACAGCAGGGGAGTGTCCGGCGCGAGCGCGAGCGCGGACGCCGCAGCCTCGTCGCAGACGACCTCGTGGGAGAGGACCGTCGTGCGGGGGGCGGTCCCGTGCTCTCGCGTCAGGTCGTCGAAGAGGCTTGTCAGCTCGGCGCGGCGGTGGATCTGCCGCCGCGCGACGGTGGTGCCAAGACCCCGACGGCGCAGGAGCAGCCCCTGGCTGACCAGCTCGTGGATGGCCCGTCGGACGGTGGGGCGGGACAGCCCGATCCGGTCGGCCAGGGCGATCTCGTTCTCGAACGCGTCCCCGGGCTGGAGGGCGCCGTCGCTGATGGCGGCGCTCAGCTGCTCGGCGAGCTGGTGGTAGAGCGGGATCGGCGAGTCCCGGTCGATGCGCACGTCCAGCTGCTTCGCCATGCGTAGCAGGGTATCGGGCCGGGTGTCAGATGGATAGGACGTCCGAATGTAAGAACAAATGGTTGACAGGACGGCCGGTCGCCGTCAGGCTGGTCTGCAGTTGTCCACCGCGGGGCCGTCAGGGCCCGTGCGACCCGACGAGACGGAGCCGCCGTGAGGATCACCATCCCGCCGCTTGAGGAACGCGTTGCCGGTGCCCCCATTTCCTGGGGGGTGTCCGAGGTGCCCGGCTGGGGCTGGCAGTACGACGCGGCCACCGTGCTGCGCCAGATGGGCGACCTCGGCCTGGCCGCGACGGAGTTCGGCCCCGAGGGCTTCCTCCCGTCCCGGCCGGAGGAGCTCGTCAGGACGCTCGCGGCCTATGAGCTGCGGGCCGTCGGCCAGTTCGTGCCGGTGGTGCTCCACGACGGCGGCCACGACCCGCTGCCCGAGCTCCGCTCGACCATGGACGCCCTCGTCGCCGCCGGCGCCTCGACCCTCGTGCTCGCAGCGGCGACCGGGCAGGAGGGCTACGACGAGCGCCCCGTCCTCGACGACGCGGGCTGGGACACCTTGCTGCGCAACCTCGACCGCATCGCCGCCGCGGCTGCCGAGGCCGGCCTCGTGGCCACCCTGCACCCCCACGTGGGGACCATGGTCGAGAGCGGTGCCGACGCCGACCGGGTCCTCGCCGGCAGCGGCATCGGGCTCTGCCTCGACACCGGGCACCTGCTGATCGGTGGGGGGGACCCCGTGGCGGTCGCCCGCAGCCACCCGCACCGCATCGCGCACGTGCACCTCAAGGACGTCCGCCGCGACGTCGCCGACCGCGTCCGCTCCGGTGAGCTGACCTACACCGAGGGCGTGCGGGCGGGCATGTACGTCGCCCTCGGCGAGGGCGACGTCGACGTCGACGCCATCGTCACCACCCTCGAGGACGAGGGGTATGCCGGCTGGTACGTCCTCGAGCAGGACACCGTCCTCGCGGGAGACCCCGGAGGCGGTGGTCCCGTCGAGGACGTCCGCACGAGCCTCTACCACCTCCTCGGCCTCGCCGCCCAGCGCTCCGGTGTGGGGATCTGACGTGGCACCCACCTCGACCGACACGGCATACGACGTCGTCGCCATCGGACGCACGGGCGTCGACATCTACCCGCTCCAGCACGGCGTCGGGCTCGAGCACGTCGACACCTTCCAGAAGTTCCTCGGCGGCAGCGCCACCAACGTGGCCGTCGCCGCGGCCCGGCACGGCCGTCGCGTGGCCCTCATCACCCGCACCGGGGGCGACTCCTTCGGACGCTACATCCACCTGGCGCTGCGCGACTTCGGGGTCGACGACCGGTTCGTCTCCGCCGTCGACGGCCCGCCGACCCCGGTGACCTTCTGCGAGGTCTACCCGCCCGACGACTTCCCGCTCTACTTCTACCGCTACCCCACGGCGCCGGACCTGCTCATCGAGGCCGAGGAGCTGCCCCTCGAGGCGATCCGCGAGGCCGGCATCTTCTGGGCCACGGTGACCGGGCTGTCCCAGGAGCCGAGCCGCACCGCGCACTTCGCCGCCTGGCGGGCCCGCGAGCGTCGGCAGCACACCGTGCTCGACCTCGACTACCGGCCGATGTTCTGGGCCGACCGGGCCGACGCGAGCGCCCAGGTGGAGCGGGCCCTCGAGCAGGTCACCGTCGCCGTCGGCAACCGGGAGGAGTGCGAGGTGGCCGTGGGGGAGAGCGACCCGCAGCGGGCCGCGGATGCCCTCCTCGAGCGCGGCGTCGAGATCGCCGTCGTCAAGCAGGGCCCCAAGGGGGTGCTCGCCGCGACGCGCGACGAGCGCGTCGAGGTGCCGCCCTTCCCGGTGGAGGTCGTCAACGGCCTGGGCGCCGGGGACGCCTTCGGCGGGGCCCTCTGTCACGGCCTGCTGAGCGGCTGGGACCTGCGCCGCGTGCTCGAGTTCGCCAACGTCGCGGGGGCGCTCGTCGCCGCCAAGCTCGAGTGCTCCACCGCCATGCCCACGACGGCAGAGGTCGAGCAGCGGCTCGCCCACCGCGTCGCCGTGCCGGCCGCCGAGGAGGCGCGATGACCACCGACCTGACCGTGTCCGTTGCCGGGCTCACGGACATCCGGGTGCGCGAGCCGCAGCGGATCGCCGAGAGCTGGCGCTCCCGCCGCCGCCGCGACCTCGTCGGCGCGGACGGGCGCCTGCTCATCGTCGCGGCCGACCACCCCGCCCGGGGAGCGCTCGGGGTGCGCGGCGGCGCGACCGCCATGGCCAGCCGCAGCGACCTGCTCGAGCGTCTCGCGGTGGCGGTCTCCCGACCCGGCGTCGACGGCGTCCTCGGCACGCCGGACATCCTCGACGACCTCCTGCTCCTCGGCGTGCTCGAGGGCAAGGTGGTGATCGGGTCGATGAACCGCGGTGGGCTGCAGGGCGCCACCTTCGAGCTCGACGACCGGTTCACGGCATACGGCGCCCGTGACATCGCCGAGTGCGGGCTCGACGGCGGCAAGATGCTCACCCGCATCTGCCTCGACGACCCGGGCACCGCGTCGACGCTGGAGGCCAGCGCCCACGCCGTCACCGAGCTCGCCCGGCTCGGGGTGATGGCCATGGTCGAGCCCTTCCTGTCGGTGTGGAACGACGGCCGGGTCCTGAACCTGCTCGACCCCGACTCGACCATCAAGTCGATCCACATCGCGGCCGGGCTCGGCGCGTCGAGCGCCCACACCTGGCTCAAGCTGCCCGTCGTCGACGAGCTCGAGCGGGTCATGGACGCGACGACCCTGCCGACGCTGCTGCTCGGTGGCGACCCGCAGGGTCACCCCGACGACACGTATGCCGCCTGGGGCCGGGCGCTGCGACTGCCGCCCGTGCGGGGGCTCGTCGTCGGCCGGGCGCTGCTCTACCCGCCGGACGGCGACGTCGCCTCCGCCGTCGACGTGGCCGCCGGGCTCGTGCACGGGAACGCCTCGTGACCGACAACGCGCGGTGGGTCCGGCCGCTCGGGACGGCCGGAGGGGACGGCTGGGACGTGGCGATCAGCCCCGACGACGAGGGCTGGGAGCACACGGGCCTGTATGCCGGGTGGCTGGCCGACGGGGAGACGCGGTCGCTGGAGACCGGGGACGGGGAGGTGGTCGTCGTCCCGCTGTCCGGTGCGGTCGGCGTCACGTGCGTCGACACATCAGGCGAGAAGCACGAGGCCGAGCTGGCCGGCCGGCCCTCGGTCTTCGCCGGGCCCACGGACGTCGCCTACGTGCCCCGGGGGGCCGAGCTGTCGCTGTCCGGCCGGGGCGCCGCTCGGGTCGCGCTGGTGTGGGCCCGGACGACGTCGGAGCGCGCGCTGTCCTTCCGGCACGTCGGCGCCGACGAGGTGCCGGTCGAGCTCCGCGGTGCGGGCCAGTCGAGCCGCGAGGTGCGCAACTTCGGCACCCCGGGCGTCCTCGACGCCGACTCGCTCATCGCCTGCGAGGTCATCACCCCCGCCGGCAACTGGAGCTCGTGGCCCCCGCACAAGCACGACGAGGAGCGCCCCGGGCTCGAGACCCAGCTCGAGGAGATCTACTACTTCGAGCTGGCCCCCGAGGCGGGCGCTCCTGAGGGCAGCGGCACGGATCCCGTTGGGTACCAGCGGGTCTACGGCACCAAGGGGCGTCCCATCGACGTGCTCGCCGAGGTCCGCACCGGTGACGTCGTCCTCGTGCCGCACGGGTGGCACGGGCCCGCCATGGCCGCCCCGGGCTACGACCTCTACTACCTCAACGTCATGGCCGGGCCCGGCCGCGAGCGCGCCTGGCTCATCTGCGACGACCCCGCCCATGCCTGGGTGCGCGGGACCTGGGCCGCCCAGCACCTCGACCCACGACTTCCGCTCGGAGGCCATCGATGACCCACCAGACCATGCGACTGACCGTCGCCCAGGCCGTGATCCGCTTCCTCGCCCACCAGTGGAGCGAGCGGGACGGCCAGCGGCAGAAGCTCTTCGCCGGGTGCTTCGGCATCTTCGGCCACGGCAACGTGGCCGGGATCGGGCAGGCGCTGCTGCAGAACGAGCTCGAGGCCGACGCCACGGAGCGGCTGCCCTACGTCCTCGCCCGCAACGAGCAGGCCATGGTGCACACGTCCGTCGCGTACGCCCGGCAGAAGGACCGCCTGCAGACGTGGGCGTGCACCGCCTCCGTCGGCCCCGGCTCGACGAACATGCTCACCGGGGCCGCCCTCGCGACGGTCAACCGGATCCCCGTCCTGCTCCTGCCCTCGGGCACCTTCGCGACCCGCGTGTCCGCCCCGGTGCTCCAGGAGCTCGAGCAGCCCTATGCCGCCGACGTCACGGTCAACGACGCCTTCCGCCCGCTCTCGCGCTTCTTCGACCGGGTCGACCGGCCGGAGCAGCTCGCCTCGGCGCTGCTCGGCGCCATGCGCGTCCTCACCGACCCGGTGGAGACCGGGGCGGTCACGATCGCCCTGCCGCAGGACGTGCAGGCGGAGGCCTTCGACTGGCCGGTCGAGCTCTTCGCCGACCGGGTGTGGCGGGTCGCCCGCCCGGTGCCGGAGCAGGTCGACGTCGACGACGCGGCCGCGCTCATCCGCTCCGCGACGCGCCCGATGATCGTGGCCGGGGGAGGCGTGCACTACTCCGGCGCCGAGGAGGCGCTGCGCGTGCTCTGCGAGCGGACCGGCATACCGGTCGGGGAGAGCCAGGCGGGCAAGGGCTCGCTGCCCCACGGGCACTCGCAGCAGATGGGCGCCATCGGCTCGACCGGGACGTCGGCCGCCAACGCCCTTGCGGCGCAGGCCGACGTCGTCATCGGCGTGGGCACGCGGTGGAGCGACTTCACGACGGCGTCGCGGACCGCCTTCCAGGCCGAGGGCGTGCGCTTCGTCAACATCAACGTCGCCCGCTTCGACGCCGGCAAGCACGCCGGGCTGCCCGTGGTGGCCGACGCCCGCGAGGCACTCACCGCCCTCACCGACGCCCTGACCGGGTATGCCGTCGAGCCCGCCTACCGGGAGCGGCAGGCCGCGCTCTGGGCCGAGTGGGACGCGCACGTCGAGGCGGCCTACCACCCGTCCGCCGAGGTCACCGGCGCGCTGGCGGACGGCCTGCTCACGCAGGGCGAGGTCCTCGGCGCCGTCAACGAGCTGAGCGACCCCCGCGACGTCGTCCTGTGCGCCGCCGGGTCGATGCCCGGCGACCTGCACAAGCTGTGGCGGGTGCGCGACCGCAAGGCCTACCACGTCGAGTACGGCTTCTCGTGCATGGGCTACGAAGTCCCCGCCTCGCTCGGCATCCGGCTCGCCCACCCTGACCGCGACGTCTTCGCCATGGTGGGCGACGGCGGATACCTCATGATGCCAACGGAGCTCGTGACGGCGGTCCAGGAGCGGCTCAAGGTCATCGTCGTGCTGGTCCAGAACCACGGCTTCCACTCCATCGGCTCCCTCTCGGAGTCGCTCGGCTCCCAGCGCTTCGGCACGAAGTACCGCTTCCGTGACGCCTCGACCGGAAGGCTCGAGGGGGAGCGGCTGCCCGTCGACCTCGCCGCCAACGCACGCAGCCTCGGGGCACACGTCATCGAGGTGCACTCCCGGCACGAGCTGGAGCAGGCGATCAAGGAGGCGAAGGCGGCGCCCGCCGACGGCGGTCCCGTCGTCATCCACGTCGAGACGGACCCGACGGTCTACGCGCCCGACGGCCACGGCTGGTGGGACGTCCCCGTCAGCGCCGTGTCCGAGCTCGACTCCACGCGGACGGCATACGCCGAGTACGTCTCCCGCAAGGCCGCCCAGCGACCGCTGGTCGCTCCCGCAAACCAGATTCCCTGACCCGGTGCGCATCCCGCGACCCGGCACATCCATCCCGTCTCAAGGGTGAGACGGACCGAAAGGCAGGACCCGCAATGATCCGCACCACCTCCCGTGCAGCTCTCGTCACCGTCGGCGCCACGGCCGTGCTCGCGCTCACCGCCTGCTCCTCCTCGGGCGGCAAGACGACCACCGCCGACGCCGGCGCCGGCAACGCCGGCAAGGCCAGCACCCCCGCGATGAAGTTCGCCATGATCACGCACGCGCCGCAGGGTGACACCTTCTTCGACATCATCCGCAAGGGCGCCGACGCGGCGGCGGGCAAGGACAACGTCACCTACGAGTACTCCGCGAGCAGCAACCCGTCGGAGCAGTCCAAGCTCATCCAGGCCGCCATCGACAAGAAGCCGGACGGCATCGCGGTCTCCATCCCCAACACCGGCGCGGTCAAGGACGTCCTCGCCAAGGCCACCGCCGCGGGCATTCCCGTGGTCATGTTCAACGCCGGCGCCAAGGACTGGAAGAGCCTCGGCGCGCTGATGTACTACGGCCAGGACGAGAGCGTCGCCGGCGAGGCCGCCGGCAAGCGGCTCGCCGACGAGGGCGCCAAGAAGGTGCTGTGCGTGGAGCAGGAGCAGGGCCAGTCCCAGCTGGAGGCCCGCTGCGACGGGATGGCCAAGGGGATGACCGGCGGCACCGTCGAGAAGCTCTACGTCGAGGGCACGAACATGCCCGACGTGCAGACGAAGATCACCGGCAAGCTCGCCGACAAGTCGATCGACCGCGTCGTCACGCTCGGCGCGCCGTTCGCGCTGACCGCCGTCAAGTCCATCAAGGAGTCCGGCTCGTCCGCCAAGCTGGCGACCTTCGACACGAACGCCCAGCTCGTGGCGGCCCTCGCCGCCGGCGACGTCCAGTGGGCCGTCGACCAGCAGCCCTACATGCAGGGCTACATGGCCATCGACTCGCTGTGGTTCTACAAGACCAACGGCAACATCCTCGGCGGCGGGGACATCGTCCTCACCGGTCCGTCGTTCGTCGACAAGACCAACGTCGACAAGGTCAACGAGTACGCCAAGCGTGGGACGCGGTGAGCTGACATGAGCACCACAGTCACGGCGCCGAAGCAGGAGACGGGGCGGGATGACCGGGTTGCTCACCGGTCGCTCGCCGCGACCCTGCTGAGCCGTCCCGAGGTCGGCTCCCTCATCGGCGCGGTCGTCATCGCCGTGCTCTTCGTCGCCGTCGCCCCGAGCTTCCGGGGGGCCGGGGCCGTCGGCACGATCCTCTACAACTCGGCGACGATCGGGATGATGGCGGTCCCCGTCGCCCTGCTCATGATCGGCGGCGAGTTCGACCTCTCCGCCGGGGTCGCGGTCACCACGTCCGGGCTGTCGGCCGCGCTGCTGTCGTGGAACTTCGGGCTCAACGTCTGGGTCGGCGTGCTGTTCGCCCTGGTCGTCTCGCTCGGCATCGGCGCCTTCAACGGGTGGCTCCTGAACAAGACAGGACTACCGAGCTTCCTCGTCACGCTGGGCACCTTCTTCGCCCTGTCCGGGGCGAACCTCGGTGTCACCCGACTCGTGTCCGGGACCGTCGCCTCCACGCCGCTCGACGACATGGACGGCTACTCGACGGCCAAGGCGGTCTTCGCGTCCGAGTTCACCGTCGGCTCGATCAACCTCAAGATCCCGATCCTCTACTGGCTGATCTTCACCCTCGTGGCGACCTACCTCCTGCTGCGCACGCGCATCGGCAACTGGATCTTCGCCGTGGGCGGCGACGACAAGGCCGCCCGGGCCGTCGGCGTGCCGGTCAAGGGCGTGCGCATCGGCCTCTTCATGGCGGTGGGCTTCTGCGCCTGGTTCTCCGGCATGCACCTGCTGTTCCAGTACGACAGCATCCAGTCGGGCGAGGGCGTCGGCAAGGAGTTCATCTTCATCATCGCCGCGGTCATCGGCGGCTGCCTCCTCACCGGCGGCTACGGCTCCGTCGTCGGGGCGTCGGTCGGCGCGCTGATCTTCGGCATGACCCAGCTCGGCATCACGTATGCCGGGTGGAACCCCGACTGGTTCAAGACGTTCCTCGGCGTGATGCTCCTGCTCGCCACGATCGTCAACTCCTACGTCAAGCGGAAGGCAGACGCCCGATGAGCACCACGACGCTCGACCGCTCGGTCGACAGGCCCGACCACCCCGACACCCCCATCCTCGAGATGGAGGACGTCGGTAAGAGCTACGGCAACGTCAACGCCCTGCGCGGTGTCTCGCTCAAGGTCCGCCAGGGGGAGGTCACCTGCGTGCTCGGCGACAACGGGGCCGGCAAGTCGACGCTGATCAAGATCATGGCGGGGCTGCACGACTACACCGAAGGCGTCATGCGCCTCAACGGCATACAGCGCAACTTCGGCTCCCCACGGGTCGCCCAGGCGTCGGGCATCGCCACCGTCTACCAGGACCTCGCGCTCGCGCCCCTGATGTCGGTCTGGCGCAACTTCTTCCTGGGCAACGAGCTGCGCCGGGGACTGCTGCGCAGCCTCGACATCGACACGATGAAGCGCATCTGCGGGGAGGAGCTGACGAAGATGGGCATCGTCATCCCCGACCTCGAGCGTCCCGTCGGGAGCCTCTCCGGCGGGCAACGCCAGTGCATCGCCATCGCCCGGGCCATCTACTTCGGCGCGAAGGTCATCATCCTCGACGAGCCCACCGCGGCCCTCGGCGTCAAGCAGTCCGGGGTCGTGCTCAAGTACGTCGTCAAGGCCCGAGACGCGGGCCTCGGGGTCGTCTTCATCACCCACAACCCGCACCACGCCTTCCTCGTCGGCAACCACTTCGTCATCCTCAAGCTGGGCCGCGTCGTCCTCGACGCACACCGCGACGAGCTGACGCTGGACCAGCTGACGGCCGAGATGGCCGGGGGCAACGAGCTGGCCGAGCTGAGCCACGAGCTCCGCGGGATCGACCCTGCCAAGGTCGTCGACCCCGAGCACCCCGAGGCCGAGCTCGCCGGCCCGGGCAAGCCCCATGCCGACCACGTCACCAGCAGCGACAAGGAGTAGCAGCCCCATGGCCTCGGAACTTCGGGTCGGCGTCATCGGCGTCGGCATGATGGGCGCGGACCACGCCGAGCGGCTGGTCACCCGCACGGCCGGCGCGCGGCTCGTGGCGGTGTCGGACCCCGACACCGCCCGGGCGGCAGAGCTCGCGAGCCGGTATGACGGCGTGCGCAGCGTCGGCGACCCGCTGGAGCTCATCGCGGACGACGGGGTGGACGCCGTCGTCATCGCCTCACCGGGATTCGTCCACGAGGAGCAGGTGCTCGCGTGCATCGAGCACCGCACCTACGCCCTCTGCGAGAAGCCGCTCACGATGGACGCCGAGTCCTCGCTGCGGATCGTCGAGGCCGAGGCCGCCGCCGGACCGCCGCTCGTGCAGGTCGGTTTCATGCGCCGGTTCGACCCGGAGTATGCCGCGATGAAGGCGATGCTCGACAGCGGGCAGCTCGGGCGGACCCTCCTCCTGCACAACACGCACCGCAACAAGGCGGTGCCGGAGTCGTTCCGCTCCGAGATGATCGTGCGGGACTCGCTCGTGCACGAGGTGGACGTCGCCCGCTTCCTCTTCGGGGAGGAGATCACCGAGATCACGGTGCTCGCACCGGCCCCGACGGGCGTGGCCGCCGAGGGCGTCCTCGACCCGCAGGTCGCGCTCTTCCGGATGGCCGGCGGCGGGATGGCGACCACCGAGGTCTTCGTCAACTGCCAGGTCGGCTACGAGGTCCGCTGTGAGGCGGTGGCCGAGCGCGGCACCGTTGTCGCAGGCCGCAACAGCACGGGCCTCTACAGCACCGTCGCGGACGATCACGGCGGTTACTGGGGCGGCCAGGTGCCCCCGGACTTCCGGGCCCGCTTCGCGCGCGCCTACGACCTCGAGGTGCAGGCCTGGGTGGACGCCTCCCGACGCGGGGAGGTGGTGGGCCCGAGCACGTGGGACGGGTATGCCGCCACAGCGGTGTGCACGGCCGGGATGGAGTCCCTCGCGACCGGTCAGCCGGTGAAGGTGCAGCTCGCCGAGCGCACCGCCCTCCTGGACGGAGCACGTCGATGAAGCTGGCGCTCGACCCCTACATGTTCCGCGAGACGCCGCTGCTCGAGCTCCCCGCCCTCGTCGCCGAGCTCGGCTACGAGTGGATCGAGCTGTCGCCCCGCGAGGACTTCACGCCGTTCTTCAACCACCCCCGCGTCGACGACGCCACGGTGGGCCAGTTCAAGAAGGCGCTGCGGTCGGCCGGGGTCGGGGTGGCGTCGGTGCTGCCCCTCTACCGGTGGTCGGGCCCCGACGAGGAGGACCGCCAGGCGGCCGTCCGCTACTGGAGGCGGGCCATCCAGATCGCCTCGGATCTCGGCGTCGACACGATGAACTCCGAGTTCAACGGCAACCCCCGTGAGGCGGCGGTGTGCGAGCGTCAGTTCTGGCGCTCGATGGACGAGCTCCTTCCGCTCTTCGAGAGGGAGGGCATCCGGCTCGTCCTCGAGCCGCACCCCGACGACTGGGAGGAGGACGGCAAGCGCGCCGTCGACCTCATCCGCGGCATCAACTCGTCCGACGTGTCGTTCCTCTACTGTGCGCCGCACACGTTCCACCAGGGCGACGACTGCGCGGGGATCATGGACAAGGCAGGCGACCTGCTGACGATGGTCCACGTCGCCGACTCCTTCGACCACCGGGGCTCCTCCGGCCTGCGCTACATCGTCAACCCACCGGGGTCGCAGGTCACCGTGCACCAGCACCTCGACATCGGCCAGGGCGAGGTGGACTTCGACGAGTTCTTCTCCGGGCTCGAGCGCATCGGCTTCGACGGCATCGTCACGACCTGCGTCTTCGCCTGGGAGGAGCGCGCTCGCGAGTCGAGCACCTTCATGCGCGACACCATCCGCTCCTACCTCGACAAGTGGTCGACGTCGCCCACCTTCGAGTCCCCCTGACAGCCAGCTCGACGGCATACCTCTCAATTCACTTGCAAGGCAAAGGAACTCCCCATGAGCACGCCCACCCGCATCACTCACCTCATCGGCGGCCAGTCGTGGACCGGCACCGCCGAGCGGACCTCCCCGGTCTTCAACCCCGCCACCGGCGAGCAGACGGGAGTCCTCGACCTCGCCTCGACCGAGCTCGTCGGTGAGGTCGTCGCCACGGCCAAGGCGGCCTGGCCCGGCTGGGCCGACACGTCGCTCGCCCGTCGCACCCAGGTGCTGTTCGCCTTCCGCCAGCTCCTCGACGCGCGCAAGGAGGAGATCGCCGCCCTCATCACCGCGGAACACGGCAAGGTGCTCTCCGACGCGCTGGGCGAGGTGACCCGAGGCCTCGAGGTGGCCGAGTTCGCCTGCGGCATACCGCATCTGCTGCGCGGGGGATTCAGCGAGAACGCGTCGACGAACGTCGACGTCTACTCGATGCGGCAGTCGCTCGGCGTCGTGGCGGTCATCTCCCCGTTCAACTTCCCCGCCATGGTGCCGATGTGGTTCATCCCTATCGCCATCGCCTGCGGCAACGCGGTCGTGCTCAAGCCGTCGGAGAAGGACCCGTCGGCGGCCATCGCCATCGCGGCGCTGTGGAAGGAGGCCGGGCTGCCGGACGGCATCATGAGCGTCGTCAACGGTGACAAGGAGTCGGTGGACGCGCTGCTGACCCACCCGGACGTCAAGGCGGTCTCCTTCGTCGGGTCGACCCCGATCGCGCAGTACGTCTACGAGACGGGCACCACGCACGGCAAGCGGGTCCAGGCGCTGGGCGGCGCCAAGAACCACATGCTGGTGCTCCCCGACGCCGACCTCGACCTCGCTGCCGACGCCGCTGTCAACGCCGGCTTCGGGTCGGCGGGGGAGCGGTGCATGGCCATCTCGGCGCTCGTGGCGGTCGAGCCCATCGCGGACGAGCTCATCGAGAAGATCAAGGACCGGATGGGCAAGCTGCGCACCGGTGACGGGTCGAAGGGCTGCGACATGGGGCCCCTCGTGACCAAGGCGCACCGCGACAAGGTCGCGTCGTACGTCGAGGCGGGCGTCTCCGAGGGGGCGACGCTCGTCGTCGACGGCCGCGACGACGACTTCGACGGCGGTGACGGCGGCTTCTTCCTCGGCCCCACGCTCTTCGACCGCGTGGGCCGCGACATGTCGATCTACCGCGACGAGATCTTCGGGCCGGTGCTCTCGGTCCTGCGGGTCAGGTCGTATGACGAGGGGCTCGAGCTCATCAACTCCAACCCCTACGGCAACGGCACGGCGATCTTCACCAACGACGGCGGCGCGGCGCGGCGCTTCCAGCACAGCGTCGAGGTCGGGATGGTCGGCGTCAACGTGCCCATCCCGGTGCCGGTGTCCTACTACTCGTTCGGCGGGTGGAAGAACTCGCTCTTCGGCGACGCGCACGCCCACGGCATGGAGGGCGTGAGCTTCTTCACCCGGGGCAAGGTCGTCACCTCCCGCTGGCTCGACCCCAGCCACGGCGGCATCAACCTCGGCTTCCCGCAGAACACCTGAGCACCCGACCGCGCAGGCCCGGCCTGGCTTCCTGACCGCCGGGCCTGCGCCCTGCCCGGCCGACGGAGTGCCCATGACCCCACAGCCGGCGAGTGAAGGGGGCGCGCGGCCGCCGTCCCAGGTGCCTGCTGTCCCTCAAGCCCCCGTCGAGTGGCCACTTCGGTACGGCGGGGAGTGCACGCAAGTGGCCACTCGAGTGTGCGGGTCGAGTGACGCAAGACCGTCCAGGCGCCGGGGCAAGTCCCTACCCGCAAGGCGCCTTCGCCGTGGAGCCGCGCACGACGAGCGTCGGGGTGATGACCGTCTCCCTGACGGGGTCGCACACGCCGTCGAGCCGGGCGCAGACGTGCTCGACCGCCGCCCGGCCCAGCGCCTCGACGTCCTGGTGGATGGTCGTCAGCGAGACGTGGTCGTAGGCCGCCTGCTCGATGTCGTCGAACCCGACGACCGACACCTGCTCCGGCACCCGGACTCCGGCGCGCCGGACCACGTCGACGAAGCCCAGGGCGGAGCGGTCGTTGAAGGCCGCAACCGCCGTCGGGCGACCCGGTGGCAGCGCGAGGAATGCCTCGGCCGCGGCCGCGCCGTCCCGCTCGGTCAGGCCGCCGGGCAGCTCGACCGGCTGCGCGGCGGGTCCCAGCCTCGACATCGCCGCCCGGAAGCCGCGACGACGCTCTGCGGCCCCGGCGACCCTGCCGCCGTAGAGGTGGGCGATCCGCACGTGGCCGAGGCCGGCGAGGTGACGGACCGCCTGCCCGAGGCCGTCCGCGTCGTCGCTGCGGACCACGCCCACCGCCGGTGCGCGCACGGGCCGGAGCAGGCTGACGACCGGAGCGGACGTGGCGAGACGCCCCATCTCCAGCGCAGGCAGCTGGCTGCCCAGGAGCAGCAGCGCCTCGCAGCGCTCGGCCAGGAGCGCCCTGATGGCCGCCTCCTCCGAGCGCCGACGGGTCACGCCGCTGAGGACCACTGAGTAGTCGGCCGGTCCCGCTGCCGCGTAGATGCTGTCGATGACGTCGCCGTGGAAGTCGTGGCCCACCCCGAAGACGACCCCGATCGTTCGGGTGCGCGTCCGCGACCGGCCGAGCCGGCTCGCGCGTGTGTCGGGCTGGTAGTCGAGCTCACGCGCGGCCGCCATGACCCGCTCTCGCGTCGCCTCCGCAGCCCCAGGGGCCCCACGAAAGACGATCGAGACCAGGGCGCGCGACACGCCGGCGCGCGCCGCCACGTCTTCCATCGTCACTGGACGAGCCATGGACAGAGCATAGCTAGAGCGCTCCATGTTTTGGACGCCCCGGCCTTGACCCTGGCCCGTCGATGTGCGGATACTAGAGCGCTCTAGTTTCCCGGAAAGGACTATCACATGGACGAGCCCGTCTCGCTTGGCCTCATCGGCGCCGGTCGCATCGGCACCTCCCACGCGCGCGTCATCGCGCAGGACGTCCCCAGTGCCCGCCTCGTGGCCGTCGCCGACCCCCGGCCCGCAGCGGCCGAGGCGCTGGCACACCGGCACGGCGCGCGTGCCTTCAGCGACGGGCTCGCCCTCATCGACGACCCGGCGGTCCAGGGCGTCGTCATCGCGGCCTCGTCCGACGCCCACGCCGACCTCGTCGTCGCCGCAGCCCGGGCCGGCAAGGCGGTCTTCTGCGAGAAGCCGATGTCGCTCACCCTCGGCGACGCCGACCGGGCCCTGGCCGCCGCCGAGGAGGCGGGCGTCATCCTCCAGGTCGGCTTCAACCGCCGCTTCGACCCCGGCTTCCGCGCCGCCCACGACGCCGTGACGTCCGGCGCGGTCGGCACCGTGCAGCTCATGCGGTCGCTGACCCGCGACCCGGGTCTGGCGAACCCCGGCGCCGTCCCGCCGTGGACGATCTTCCTCCAGACGCTCATCCACGACTTCGACACGCTGCTGTGGCTCAACCCCGGGGCCGAGCCGGTCGAGGTCTACGCGACGGCAGATGCGCTCGTCGCGCCCGAGTTCAAGGAGCAGGGCCTGCTCGACACCGCCGTCGTCGTCATCACCTTCGACAACGGCGCCCGAGCCGTCGCGGAGGCCAGCTTCTCGGCGGCATACGGCTACGACGTGCGCGGCGAGGTGTTCGGCTCGCGCGGCATGGTCACCGCCGGTGACGGCGCTCGCAGCAGCATGCGCCTCTACACCTCGGGTGGGCTCTCGCACGACACGGCGCGTGGCGACGTCGAGCTGCTCGGGCAGGCGTATGCCGCCGAGTTCGTCGAGTTCACCGCCGCGGTCCGCGAAGGGCGCGCTCCGTCGGTGACCGGGGCCGACGCGCGGCGGGCGCTGGCCGTCGCGCTCGCCTGCATCGAGTCGGTCCAGACGCACCGGCCCGCGCCGGTCGCGGAGGCAGGGGTGCTGCGATGAGCTCGCCGTTCACGCTCGCGGTGTGTGCGGAGATGGTCTTCACCGACCTGCCGATCGACGAGCGCGTGCGGCGGATCGACGCGCTCGGCTTCGACGTCGAGATCTGGGACTGGACGCGGCACGACATCGACGCCCTCGTCGCGACGGGAGCGAGGTTCTCCTCGATGACGGGCTACGTCACCGGCGACCTCGTCGACCGAGACGGCTCCGACGAGCTCCTGAGGACGGCTGAGCAGTCGATCCCCGTCGCGAGGAAGCTGGGCATCCCTCGGCTCAACCTGCACGGCACGGGGCTCGACGGGCGGGGCCTGCCCGTCAAGGCACTCCCCGATCCGACTGGCGCACAGTGGGTTGCGGCCGCGCGGACCCTGGAGCGGATCGCGGCGCTGGGGGAGCGCGAGGGCGTGATGTTCGTCCTCGAGAACCTCAACACCTCGGTCGACCACCCCGGGGTGCCCTTCGCGAGGGCCGAGGACACGTTGGCCTTGGTCGAGGCGGTGGACAGCCCGCACCTGCGGCTCATGCTCGACCTCTACCACGCCCAGATCGGCGAGGGGAACCTCATCGAGCTCGTCCGCAGGTGCGGCCCGGCGATCGGCGAGGTCCAGGTCGCCGACGTGCCGGGACGGTGCGAGCCGGGGACGGGCGAGATCAGCTACCCCTCGGTGGCGCGGGCGCTGGCGGACATGGGCTACCGCGGCACCGTCGGCCTCGAGGCGTTCGCGTCCGGCGACAGTGAGGCGGCGCTCCACCGGTTCCGCGAGGCGTTCAGCGTCGCGGGACCGCATCTGCCTCCGGTCTAGTCGAGCATCAGGCACGAAGCAGTCGCCTCGACGACCGACCGACGAAGCCCTGACGGGCGCACCACAGCTCGGGTTCACGCGTCGATGGTGGCGGCAGGCACGAGCTCGATTACGTGAGCAGGATCCCCCCGATCCATCCAAACCAGAGGGTCAGCGCTGCGTAGCCGGCCGCGAGGACCCACGCCAGCGGGCGGCGGGGGGCCCCGGTTGTGGCGAAGTCGCCCACCAGCAGGAGCACGCTCGCGGTCACTCCCAGCCAGCCGGCAGCGGTCCAGGTGTCGTCGATCAGCATGAGGAACGACAGGACGAGGGCGCCGCCCATCAGGCCTGACCGACCCCACAGCCGGGTGACCAGCAGGATCGCGATGCCGAGCACAGGCTGGGCGATTGCCAAGACGATCCACGCCAAGTGGCCGGCACCGGGTCCCGGCCAGAACCCGCTGTAGGTCACCCCGGCAAGGACCAGCAGCAGGACGTCGACTGGTTGGACCGTCCGCAACGTGTCGGGAGAGACTTCGCCGTACCCGGCGTTGATGCCGAAGAGGACGGTCAACCAGGGACGTCCACGGGGACTGCGGGTGACCAGGCCCGCGATGCCGGCGAGGAGCATCGCCGCGGCCAGGATCGCAGCCACGCCTCCAGCCCACGGACCTGGCCCCATCTCCCACTACGCCCCAGCGACCGGCGCGCCCTCGAGGTGCCTCTTCAGGCTCGACCAGATCCGGTGCTCTTGGCGGACACCCATCCACGTGATCAGCGGTCCCAGCAGTCGGAGCGCACCCTTCGGCCGCACGTGTCCGGACCATCGCATGCGGGTGCCCGCCTCGACCGGGTCGAATCTCAGCGTG
>NZ_DASSMH010000133.1:0-22866 GCF_035688975.1 Intrasporangium sp.
GTGCCCGGCGTGCAGCAGGTCGAAGCAGCCCCCGGTCGCGACGACCACGCCGCCGCGGCGGCGCACCTCCTCGACGCGGCCAGGCTCCAGCCGGCCTGCGTCGGGGCCGGGCCCGGAGGTGAGCGAGGCCGGGCCACCGGCGGCGACGTAGGCCGCGGCCGCCGCCACCGCGTCCTGCACGGCCTCGGTCGTCACCCGCCCGGCCGCGAGGCTGAGGGCGGCGGTGGCCGCGAACCGGTCACCCGCACCGCACGGGTCCGCGCAGGGCGCCGAGGGGGCCGGCGTGAGGACCGGGGTGCCGCTGCCGTAGGACAGCAGGGCGCCGCGCCCGCCGAGCGTCACCGCGACCGCCCAGGCCTGCCAGGCGCCGACGAGCAGGTCCGCGTGGCGGCGCACGGTCGCGAGGCTGCTGCCGGCGTCACCGCCGGCGTTCCCGCCGGCGTCACCGACCACGTCACCGTGGCGCGCCGCGAAGCCGGCCGCCTCCGCGCGGTTGGGCGTGGCGAGCCGGACGCCGGGCACGGGGGCGCCACCGCGCGGGTGCGGGTCCCACGTCACGGGCACCGTCCGCGCGAGCGCGGTGAGGGCCGCCCGTATGCCGGGTGCCTCGACCGCCCCTCGCCCGTAGTCCGCGACAAGAACGGCTCCGGCCTCCTCCAGGGCCCTGAGGACGGCCGGCGAGGCGGCCCCCGCGACACCGGCCGCGCCTCCGCTGTCGAGGCGGAGCAGCGACTGGCCCGCCGACCGCACCCGCTGCTTGACCGGGGTCTGCCCGTCGTAGGGCAGCCGCAGCACCCGCACGCCGTCGAGCAGCGCCTCGACCTGGGCTCCCGCGTCGTCGTCGCCGAGGGCCGTGACGAGCACCACCTCGTGCCCGTCGGCGGCCGCAAGCGCCGCGGCGAGGCCGGCGCCGCCGGGCCGCGGGTGGCTGACCAGCCCGTCGAGCACCGGGACCGGGGCGTCCGGGCACAGCCGCTCCGCCCGCCCGACGAGGTCGACGTCGAGGAGCGCGTCGCCGACGACGACGAGCGGCCCGGCCAGGGCGACGGGCGCCGTCATGCCGTCCGCCGTGGGCCGTCGAGGTCCTCGCGGGTGCGGGCGGGGATGACCCCGAGCGCCCGGTCGAGCGCCGCGCAGAGGATGTGCAGGCCGACGAGGTGCAGCTCCTGCACCGTGGCGGTGTAGTCCGCGTCGACCGACAGGCTCTCGTCGGCGAGGTCGGCGAGCGGGTTGGGCCGCGGCCCGGTGAAGGCCCACACCCGCAGGCCGCAGGCCGTGCCCCGGCGCGCCGCCTCGAGGATGTTGGGACTCGAGCCGCTCGTCGACAGCAGCACGAGGACGTCCCCCTCGCGGCCGTGCGCCTCCACCTGGCGGGCGAAGAGCTCCTCGCCCGGGTAGTCGTTGCAGATGGCGGTGAGGCTCGAGGTCTCCGCCGTGAGGCAGATGGCCGAGAACGGCCGCCGGTCGGAGCGGTAGCGGCCGACGAGCTCGGCCGTCAGGTGCTGGGCCTGCGCCGCGCTGCCGCCGTTGCCCGCGGCGAGGAGCCGGCCACCCCCCACGAGCACCCCGGCCAGGGCCGTGCCCCACTGGTCCGCGACGTCGACGCACGGGGAGAAGGTGGAGGCGGCGGTGACGAGGGCGGCGAGGTGCTCGTGGTCGCAGGGTGTGGGCTTGATCATCGGACCGCCTCCGAGGCCGCGCCGGGGGCGGCGACCGCGGCATACACCGCCTCTGTCTGCGCCGCCACCTCGGCCCACTGGTATCGCTCGACGGCTCGGGCCCGGCCCGCCAGCCCGTACGCGTGGCGCCGCACCGGGTCGGCGAGGAGGGCGCCGAGGACCGGGGCGAGCAGGTCCGGCCGGCGCGGCGGGACGAGCTCCCCCGTCACGCCGGGGACGACCGTGTCGAGCAGCCCGCCGACCGCGGAGCCCACGACGGGCCGGCCACACGCCATGGCCTCGACGGGCACGATGCCGAACGGCTCGTACCACGGGACCGCGACCACGATGTCCGCGCAGCTCATGAGCGCCGGCACGTCGGCGCGGCTCACGCTGCCCTCGAACCGCACCCGGTCGGCCACGCCGTGCCGCACGGCGAGGTCGCGGAGGCGCTGCACCTCCGGGTCCGCGTCGAGCCGGTCCCGGGCAGGGCCACCGGCCACGACGAGCTCCACCCCGGGGAGCGCCGCGAGCGCCTCGATGACGTTGCCGATGCCCTTGCGCTCGACGAGCCGGCCGATGGACAGCAGCCGCGGCCGGTCCCGGCGGCCCGCCTCGGCCGGCCGGAAGACCGACGTGTCGACGCCGCAGGGCACGACGCTGGCGCGGCTCGGGGGCAGCCCCATCGCCCGCAGCTCCGCCACCTCGTCCCGGCACGTCGCGATGACGTGGTCGACCTGGCGGCAGAGGCGCCGCTCGAAGCCGATGCGCTCGGGGGGGCTCGTGTCGCGGGCTCCCTGCTGACGCCGCTTGACCGTGCCCAGGGCGTGGAAGGTCTGCACGACGGGCACCGGCACGCGGCGCGCGGCGCGGGTGCTCGCCACCCCGCTCATCCAGAAGTGGGCGTGGGCCACGTCGACCGGCTGCTCGCGCCACCGCTGCTCGAGGTAGCGGGCGAAGGCGGGCATGTGCCGCAGGAGGTCGTCCTTGCCCACCGCGTATGCCGGGCCGGCCGGCACGTGCTCCACGGCGTACCCCTCGGGGGTCACGACGCGGGTCGGCACGTCGGGGTCGTCGCGGCGGCTGTAGACGGTCACGTCGTGGCCGCGGGCCGCGAGGTGCGCCGCCAGCGCACCCACGTGGACGTTCTGCCCGCCGGCGTCGACGCCCCCGAGCGCCGCCAGGGGGTTGGCGTGCTCGGACACGAGTGCAACTCTCATCTTCCACCTCCTGAGGCCGCGAGGTCCTCGCGGACTGATGGCGCGGCGCCGAGGAGCTCCTCCACGGCGCGCCGGACGTCGTCTGCCGTGACGGACGTCAGGCAGGGATGACCGGGGAACGGGCAGCGGGTCACCCGGGTGCCACGGCATACCGCGTCCTGGTCGCCGAGCAGCACCGTGGGGACCCGGTAGGGCCGCCAGCGCACGGCGGGCACGGTGGGGGCGAAGAGGGACACGACGGGTGTCCCCACGGCGGCGGCGAGGTGGGCCGGTCCGGTGTTGCCCACGACGACGACCTGCGCGCCGGCCAGCACCGCCGCCAGCTCGGCGAGGCTCGTCGCGCCACCGAGGTCGAGGGCCCCCGAGCTGCCCACGACGGCGGCGGTGAGGGCGCGCTCCGTGAGTGCCCCCGTGACGACGACCCGGTGGCCGGCGCCGACGAGCAGCCGGCAGGCCTCGGCATACCGCTCCGCGGGCCAGGCCCGGGCAGGCACGGAGGTGCCGGGGTGCAGGACGACGTAGGGCCCGGCCGGGAGCTCGACCGGCGGCAGGGGTCCGCGCACGGCCAGGCGCCCGTCGTCGTGCGGAGGCAGGGCAAAGCCCGCAGCCTCCGCCAGCCCCAAGGCGCGCTCGGGCTCCGGCATGTCGTCGGGTGTGCGGTGGCGCAGGTCGAGCAGCGAGCCCGGGTAGTCCTCGCTGATCGCCCCCACCCACGGCACGCCGGCCAGCCGCAGCAGCAGGGCCGTCGGCAGGGGCGACTGGTGGAACGACGTGAGCACCAGCGCGCGGTCGACCTCGAGGCCCCGCACCACCTCGACGAGGTGCTCGACCTGCGCAGGGTCGAGCGGGGCCGGCTCCGGGTCGATCCAGGGACAGCGCCAGACGACGACGTCGTCGACGCCGGGCAGCAGGCGCGCCGCCGCCTCGCCGGAGGGCCCGGCGAGCAGGGTGACCCGGTCGCTGCCCGCCGCGACGGCCCGCACCGCGGGCCCGGCGAGCAGGACGTCACCGGCGTTGTCGAGCCGCACGACCAGGCTGTGCCTCACCACCGGCCCCCCACGATGTCCGCGACGGCCGCCGTCAGGCTGGGGCACACGTGGTCGGCGGCTTCGACCTCCTCGCGCCGGGTCGCCGCGGTGGGCACGAGCACCGCAGCCGCACCGGCCGCGGTCGCGGCCCGCACGTCGCTGCCGATGTCGCCGACGACGACACACCGGGAGGGGTCGACGTCGAGGGCGGCACAGGCGGCCTTGACCATGCCGGGGGCCGGCTTGCGGCAGGCGCAGCCGTCGTCGGGTCCGTGCGGGCAGAGCTGCCACACGTCGAGCGGCCCGAGCAGCTCCTCGACGCGCGCGTTGACGGCCGCCACGTCCGAGAGGGTGAGCCGGCCTCGCGCGACGCCCGACTGGTTCGTCACGACCCCGACCCGAACCCCCAGGTGGCGCAGCTGGTCGAGCGCCTCCCGCGCGCCGGCGACCGGCGTGACGAGGTCGGGGTCGCCGTTGTAGGGCACGTCGTGCACGAGCGTCCCGTCGCGGTCGAAGAGGACGAGCTCGGGCACGCCCCGCCACGGCTGCGCGCGCCGATGCCGCCACACCCCCACGGCGACATGCCACGTCGCGGCGAAGGGGATCGCTGCGCTCGTGAGCGCCATCCGGCGCAGCTCGTCCGGGTCGCGCGGGCCCGGTGCGACGCGGGCCACGAGGAGCTCCGCGGTGCCGGCGAGCCACCCGGTGAGGGCGAGTATGCCGGTCCGCCGCCGTCCGGCCGCCAGCGCCACCCCGCCGACGGCCCCCGCGGTCGCCGTGAGGAGGTGCCGGCGGCGACGGCCCCGAGGCGCCCCGGCACGGTCACGCCAGTCCGGGCCGTGCAGCCGGCGCATGAGGACGTCGTCGCCGTTGCCCGCCTGCCGCCGGACGCTCACCCAGTCGTCGGCGGGCCGCACCGGGTGGGTGACCCAGCGCTCGCCGCGGGTGATCCGGCCGTGCGTCGCGGTGACCCGCAGCCCGAGGTCCGAGTCCTCACGGAAGGCCCGCGGGAAGCGCTCGTCGAAGCCACCGACGGCCGCCAGGGCGGAGCGGCGGTAGCTGAGGTCGGCCGTGATCCACCGGGCGTCCTGCAGCCCGGCCGTCGACCGCTCCCAGTCGGTGGGCCGGCGCCCCTCGGGCAGCGGCACCCGGACCCGACCCTGGCTCCCGGCCACGTCGGCGCCGGCGGTGCGCAGGTCGTCGCGCAGCACGGCATACCAGTCGACGTCGGGGACGACGTCGTCGTCGAGGAAGGACACCCAGGGGGTCCGGGCGCGCCGCCAGCCGAGGTTGCGCGCGGCGGCGGGACCGCGGCCTCCGGACCGGACCACCGTCAGCCCCGGCACCCCGACCCCGGCCAGCTCGGTCCCGAGGTCGCCGAGCCCGGCCCGGACCGGCCGGTCGTCCACGACCACGACGGGACCCTCGACCGGCACGGTGCCGCCGGCGAGCGCCTCGAGGAGGACACGCAGGCTCGGCCGGCCCACGGAGGGCACGACCACCGTCGTCAGGGGCGTGCCCATCACTCCACCGAGGGCCGACGCACGACGAAGGGGCCGATGGCGAGCAGGTCGACCGGGGCGGAGCCGAAGCACTCCAGCGCGTCCTGGGGGCTGTCGACCATGGGGCGGCCCGAGGTGTTGAGGCTCGTGTTGACCACGACCGGCAGCCCCGTCCGGGCGGCGAACCGCTCGAGCATCCGGGCCACGAGCGGCTCGTCCTCCGGGCTCACGGTCTGGACGCGCGCCGTGCCGTCGACGTGCACCACGGTGGGAATGCGGTCGCGCCAGGCGGACGCGACGTCGTGCACGAAGAGCATGTAGGGCGAGGGCAGCGGGCCGCGCGAGAAGATCTCCGCCGCCCGCTCCTGCGAGACCATGGGGGCCACGGGCCGGAACTGCTCGCGGCCCTTGACGTCGTTGAGCCGCTCGAGGTTCTCCGCGCGCCCGGGGTGCGCGAGGAGCGACCGGTGGCCGAGGGCCCGGGGGCCGTACTCGCTGCGGCCCTGGAACCACGCGACGATCCCGTCGGCGGCGAGGCACTCGGCGACCGCGTCCGCGACGTCGGCGGGTCGCTCGAAGGGCAGCTTGGCCGTGCGCAGCGTCCGCTCGATCTCGGCGTCGCTCCAGCCGCGCCCGAGGTCGGCGCCCCGCATCGGCACGTAGGGGTCGCCGGAGGAGCGCGCGACCTGCAGCGCGGCCCCCAGGGCGGTCCCGGCGTCCCCGGCGGCCGGCTGCACCCACACGTGCTCGTACGGCCCCTCGGCGAAGATCCGGGAGTTGGCCACGCAGTTGAGCGCGACGCCGCCCGCGAGGGCCAGCCGGGTGCCGCCGGTGCGCTCCTGGACCCACCGGACGAGGTCGAGCAGGACCTCCTCGAGACGCAGCTGCACGCTCGCGGCGAGGTCGGCGTGGTCCGCGGTCCACGGCTCGTCGGCGCGGCGGGCCTTGACGAGGGTGCCCCAGTCGAGCGGGTCGGTGCGGAAGCCGCCGCCGTCGGTGGCCCGGACGGCGGAGCGCAGCTCCTCGAGGAAGCGGGGGGTGCCGTAGGAGGCGAGGGCCATGACCTTGTACTCGTCGCTGCTGCGCAGAAAGCCGAGGTGCGCGGTCACGTCCTCGTAGAGCAGGCCGAGCGAGTGCGGCAGCGACTGCGCGGCCAGGGTCTGGAAAGTCCCGTCCACGTAGCGTCCGGCCAGGTGGCTCGCGGCCTCCCCGCGGCCGTCGAGCACGAGCACGTCGGTGTCGCCGCCGGGGGCCGCGAGGCCGGCCGACGCGGCGTGCGCGAGGTGGTGGGGGACGAACTCGACGTCCCCGGGGTCCAGGCCCGGCAGCGCCGTCGCGAGGAAGCCGGGCGCGCGACGGGCGTACTCCTGGCGCAGGTGGTCCCAGGGGTCGTGCAGGCCCAGCTGGTCGGCGGGCCGGGCGAGGGCCGGGTCGTAGGAGTAGGCGACCGCGTCGAGGTCCGACGGCTCCAGCCCCGCGTGTTCGAGGCACCAGCGGGCCGCGAGCTCGGGCAGCTCCCACGCCGCGAAGGGCACCGGCCGGTGACCGTGCTTGCGTCGCGAGAACCGCTCCTCCTCGGCCGCCGCCACGGTGACGCCGTCGACGACGAGCGCCGCCGCCGGGTCGTGGAACAGCGCGTTGACCCCCAGGACCTTCACCGCAACCTCACCCTCGTCGGAACCCTTATGTGACCCTCCTGCCCGGGGTCTCGTGGGAGAAGCGGTTCCCACTTCTCCCGGCCGCATACGGCCTTTCGGACACGAAGTTCCCCCAGCCGTTTCTCGGCGGGCGCGGGTATGAGCGGCGGACCACGGGGAACGGCGGGGAGGTGCGGATCTCTGTGCTCGGAACCGGCTACCTCGGCGCCACGCACGCGGCGGCGCTGGCGTCGTGCGGCCACGAGGTGCTCGGCATCGACGCCGACGCGGCTCGCGTCGAGCAGCTGCGCCTCGGCGTGGCGCCCTTTCACGAGCCGAGGCTCGACGAGCTGCTCGCCCGCGGGGTGAGGTCGGGGGCACTCTGCTTCGACACCGACTACGGCCGGGCCGCCCGGTTCGCCGACGTGCACTTCCTCTGCGTGGGCACCCCCCAGCGGCCCGGCAGCCACGCCGCGGACCTCTCCGCGATGTGGTCGGCCGTCCATCGGCTGGCGCCGCTCCTCGAGCGGGGCTGCCTCGTCGTGGGCAAGTCCACGGTGCCGGTGGGCACGGCCTCGCAGGTGCGAGACGCCCTGCGGGACAACGCTCCCGCCGGCAGGTCGGTCGAGCTCGCCTGGAACCCCGAGTTCCTCAGGGAGGGCCACGCGGTGGAGGACTCCCTGGGGCCGGACCGCCTGGTCTTCGGCGTGGCCAGCGACCCGGCATACGAGACGCTGTGCGCGGTCTACGCCCCGATCCTCGCGTCCGGAGTGCCAGCGGTCCGCACGGACCTGCCGACTGCCGAGCTCGCGAAGGTCTCGGCCAACGTCATGCTCGCCGCCCGGATCTCGCTCGTGAACCTGCTCGCCGAGGTCTGCGAGGTGACCGACGCCGACGTGGGCGACCTCATCGAGATCCTCGGCTACGACGGCCGGATCGGGAACCGGTTCCTCACGCCGGGCATCGGCTTCGGCGGCGGCTGCCTGCCCAAGGACACCCGCGCGTTCGTGGCCCGGGCGGAGGAGCTCGGGCTCGGCGACGCCGCCGCCGTCCTCCGGGAGGTCGACGTGCTCAACATGCGCCAGCGCGCCCGGACCGTGGACCTCGCCGTCTCGCTGCTCGGCGGCCGGGCGCGGGACGAGGAGGTCGCCGTGCTCGGCGCGGCGTTCAAGGCCGGCTCCGACGACGTGCGCGACTCGCCCGCCCTCGACGTCGCGTGCACCCTGGCCGGCCGAGGCGCGCGGGTGCGCGTCTACGACCCGAAAGCCGGCGGCAACGCCCGCCGGGCCGCCCCCGGCCTCACCGTCGTCGACACCGTCGAGGACGCCTGCCGCGGGGCCGCGCTCACCCTCGTCCTCACCGACTGGGCGGAGTTCCGCAGCATCGACCCGGTCTCGCTGGCCGACGTGGTGAGGCGGCCCGTCGTCCTCGACGGGCGGCTCTCGCTCGACCCGGACAAGTGGCGGGCCGCCGGGTGGGACTTCCACGGCCTCGGACGGAGGGTTGGCTGACCATGCGAATCCTGCTCTGGCACGTGCACGGCTCGTGGGCGACGGCGTTCGTGCAGGGCCAGCACGACTACCTCGTGCCCGTGCTGCCCGACCGCGGCGCAGACGGCCTGGGCCGGGCCCGCAGCTGGGACTGGCCGGCGAGCGTGTCGGAGGTCACCCCGCAGCAGCTGCGGGACGCCGAGGTCGACGTCGTCGTGCTGCAGCGTCCGCACGAGGTGGGCCTCGCGGCCGAGTGGACCGGGCGGCGACCCGGCCGCGACGTCCCGGCGGTCTACGTGGAGCACAACACCCCGCGGGGAGACGTCCCCGCCACTCGCCACCCGCTCGCCGACCAGGGCGAGATCCCGATCGTGCACGTCACCCACTTCAACCGCCTCTTCTGGGACTGCGGCACCGCGCCCACCCACGTCATCGAGCACGGCGTCGTCGACCCGGGCCACCGCTACTCCGGCGAGTGGCCGCGGGCGGCCGTCGTCGTCAACGAGCCGGTGCGCCGGGGCCGCGTCGTCGGCACCGACCTGCTCCCCGAGCTGGCCCGCACGGTGCCGCTCGACGTCTTCGGCATGAAGGTGCACGAGCTCGGCGAGGCGCTCGACGTGCCGCACCAGCGGCTGTGGACCTTCGAGGACCTGCCGCAGGACCGCCTGCACGCCGAGATGGCGCGCCGCCGGGTCTACCTGCACCTCACGCGGTGGACCTCCTTGGGGCTGTCCCTCATCGAGGCCATGCACCTCGGTATGCCGGTCGTCGCGCTCGCGACGACGGAGGCCGTGGTGGCGGTGCCCCCTGGCGCGGGGGTCGTCACGACCCGGCTCGAGGAGGTCGCCGCGGCGCTGTGGCGCTTCGTGCACGACCCGGCCGAGGCCGAGGCGGTGGGCGCGCGGGCCCGCGAGGCCGCCCTCGCCCGCTACGGCCTGGCCCGGTTCCTCGCCGACTGGGACGCCCTGCTCGGTGCGGCGGCGGCCCGGGCCGCATGACCGCGCAGCCCGGTGCCGGCTGCGTCACGGTCGTCGTCGCGACCCGCAACCGCTGGCCCGACCTGCGAGAGTCGCTGCCGCGCCACGAGGCGCCGGTGGTGCTCGTCGACAACGGCTCCACCGACGGCACGCCCGAGCGGGTCGGCGAGCGCTTCCCGCACGTGCGGGTCATCCGCCTGCCGGAGAACCGCGGCGCTGTCGCCCGCAACGTCGGCGTCGACGCCGCGGACACGGCATACGTCGCGTTCGCCGACGACGACTCCTGGTGGGCGCCGGGAGCCCTCACCCGCGCCGTCTCGCTCTTCGACGCCCACCCGCGGCTCGCCGTGCTGGCCGGCCGCGTGCTCGTGGGGCCGGACCAGCGCCCCGACCCCGTGTGCGCGCTGATGGCGGCCTCGCCGCTCGGCACTGACCCCGACCTGCCCGGTCCGTCGGTCCTCGGCTTCCTCGCCTGCGGGGCGGTCGTGCGCCGGGCGGCCTACCGGCAGGCGGGCGGCTTCGACGACGTCGTGTTCTTCATGGGCGAGGAGGAGCGGCTGGCCCTCGACCTCGCGGCGCTGGGCTGGGGCCTGGCCTACGTCCCCGACCTCGTCGCGCACCACCACCCCTCCCCGTCCCGCAACGAGCGCGAGCGGGAGGTCCGCGTCGCGCGCAACCGGCTGCTCACGGCGGTGCTGCGCCGACCGCTTCCCGTCGTCGCCGCCACGCTCGCCGCCACGGCGCGGTCGGGCGACGTCGGTCGCGCGGGCGTCCTCGCGGCCCTGCCGCGGCTCGTGCCCGCCCTGCGGGCGCGGAGGGTCGTGCCCCCGCACGTGGAGGCGGCCCGGCGGCTGCTCGGCTGAGCCAAGGCGTGAGGATCGACCGAGCGCCAGCGAGGGAGGACCGGAGCGCCGGTTCGGCTCAGACGAGAACCAGTTCGGCTGAGCCAAGGCGTGAGGATCGACCGAGCGCCAGCGAGGGAGGACCGGAGCGCCGGTTCGGCTCAGACGAGAACCAGTTCGGCTGAGCCAAGGCGTGAGGATCGACCGAGCGCCAGCGAGGGAGGACCGGAGCGCCAGCGAGGGAGGGCTCCCGTCACCGCCCGAGTCGAGGCGATCCCGGCGGCCCCTGCGCGCCGGGAGCACCTCGACCGGGTGGCTCTGCTGGTGCCCGGCATTCCGGGCGGGCCATGACAGCGGCTAGCGCGAGGAGCCGACGAGCGCGGGCTCGGAGTCCACGGCGCGGTCGTCGTCGGGGGTGTCGATCATGCGCGCCTCGTCGAACGGCGCCCGGCCGGACAGGACGCGGGTCGCCTGGTCGCGGTCGATCTCGCCGACCCACGTGCCGATGATGACGGTCGCGATGGCGTTGCCGGCGAAGTTGGTCAGCGCGCGCGCCTCGCTCATGAGGCGGTCGATGCCGACGATGATGCCCACACCGGGCACGAGGTCGGGGCGGTGCGACTGGAGGCCGCCGGCGAGGGTGGCCAGGCCCGCGCCGCTGACGCCCGCGGCGCCCTTGCTCGCGATGATCATGAAGACGAGCAGGCCGATCTGCTGGCCGAGCGAGAACGGCTTGTCCATCGCCTCGGCGATGAACAGGCTCGCCATCGTCAGGTAGATCGCGGTGCCGTCGAGGTTGAACGAGTAGCCGGTCGGCACGGTGATGCCGACGACCGGGCGGGAGATGCCGAGGTGCTCCATCTTGGCGATGAGGCGCGGCAGGGCCGACTCCGACGACGACGTGGAGAGGATGAGGAGGAACTCGCGCGCGAGGTACCTCAGGAGCGAGAACACGTTCATGCCCGTCGTCAGCTTGAGGATGGCGCCGAGGAAGACGAAGACGAAGATCGCGCAGGTCAGGTAGAAGGCGACCATCAGCAGGCCCAGGCTCTTGAGCGAGCCGATGCCGGTGGCACCGACGAGGGCGGCCATGGCGCCGAAGGCGCCGATCGGGGCGGCCCACATGACCATCGCCATGAGCCGGAAGACGAGGCGCTCGAGGTGCTTGATGCCGCCCAGGATCGGCTCGCCGGCCCGGCCCATCTTCTGCAGCGCGAAGCCGACGAGCAGGGCGATGAGCAGCGCCTGCAGCACCGAGCCAGACGTGAGCGCCGACACGAGGGTGTCGGGGATGAGCCCGAGCAGGAAGTCGACGGCGCCCACGGACTCCGTCGAGACCTGCTGCTTGCCGGCGGCTGCCATCTCTGCCGTGAGGTTGAGCCCGGCGCCGGGCTTGACGATGTTGCCGACGACGAGCCCGATGGCGAGGGCGACGGTCGACATCGTGATGAAGTAGCCGAGCGCGAGGCCGCCGACCTTGCCGACCTGCGCGGCCTTCCGCACCGAGCCGATGCCGAGGACGATCGTGCAGAAGATGATCGGGCTGATCATCATCTTGATCAGGGCCACGAAGCCGGTGCCGAGGGGCTTGAGGCTCTTGCCCACGTCGGGGAAGGCCCAACCCACGAGGATGCCGGCCACCATGGCGATGATGACGGCGACGTAGAGCAGATGCGTGCGGTCGCGCCGGTGACCAGGCCTGGGCTGGCCCGCGACGACGCTGTCGGCGGTGAAACTCACGGTGACCTCCGTTGGCTGGGTCTGGGCGCGTTGGGCCCGGACCGGTGTGTGACTACGAGAGTGGCGGGGCCGGTGGCTAGGGTCACCATTGTGTTCATTGAGTTTCCGCGGCCTGCCGTATGCCGCTGAGCTCGGTCCCGCGGCGCGTGGCCCGCGCCGTCGGCGCACCGGGGCGCTGGAGCGTCGCCGCGCAGACCTTCGCCCTGCAGGCCGTCATCGCCGTGCTCGTCGTGGCCGCCGGCCTCGCCGGGGCCTTCGTCCAGGCGCAGCGCGCCGGTGACGAGGAGGCGACCGCTCGGGCCACGGCCGTCGCCGAGACGGTCGCCGCCACCCCTGCGGTCGTCGCCGCGGTGCAGGGACCGGACCCGACCGCGACCCTGCAGCCCTACGCCGAGCGGGTCCGGGCCGAGTCCGGCACCGACTTCGTCGTCATCATGAGCCGCGCGGGGGTCCGCTACACGCACCCGGACCCGGCCCAGATCGGCAAGCCGTTCCTCGGCCACACCGCCGAGGCGCTGGCCGGCGGGACCGTCGTCGAGGACTACACCGGCACGCTGGGGCCGTCGTCCCGTGCCGTCGTGCCGGTCCTCGACGGACGCGACGTGGTCGCGCTCGTCGCGGTCGGCATCCGCAAGTCGGCGGTCGGCGCGCAGGTGCAGGCGCAGCTGCCCGGCCTGCTCCTCGCCGGTCTCGCCGCCGCCGCCCTGTCGGGGCTCGGCACCGCGCTCGTGGCGCGCCGCATCCGGCGCCAGACGCACGGGCTCGGCGAGCGCCAGCTGCGGGAGATGTACGAGTACTACGACGCCGTGCTGCACGCCGTGACCGAGGGCCTGGTCATCACCGACCTCGACGGCACCCTGCGCCTGGCCAACGACGAGGCGACCCGGCTGCTCGACCTGCCCGCCGACGCCGTGGGCCGTCGCGCGACGGAGCTCGGCCTGGCCGCCCCGCTCGCGGCCGCCCTCACCGACGGCCGGGCACACGAGGACGAGCTGCACGTCACCTCGGCGCGGGTGCTCGTGCTCAACCAGGGCCCTGCCACGTGGCGGGGTCGCCTGCTGGGGCACGTCGCGACCCTGCGTGACCGCACCGACCTCGAGGCGCTGACGGGAGAACTGGACTCGGCACGCGGTCTGACCGAGGCGCTGCGGTCGCAGGCGCACGAGTCGGCCAACCGCCTGCACACGATCGTCAGCCTCATCGAGCTCGGCCACACCGAGCGGGCGCTCGACTTCGCCACCGAGGAGCTGCACGTGTCGCAGGTGCTGACGGACCACGTCGTCGCGGCCGTCGACGAGCCGGCCCTCACCGCCCTGCTGCTCGGCAAGGCCGCGGAGGCCCACGAGCGTGGCCTCGAGCTCGAGATCGCCGAGCGATCCCGCTGGCCGCGGGACGTCGCTCCGGTGCGCGACCTCGTCACCATCGTGGGCAACCTCGTCGACAACGCGCTCGACGCCGCGCTCCAGTCGCACGGTGCCCGCCGCGTCGCGATCGACGCCCACGTGGAGGAGGGCCATGCCGGCCGGACGTGGGCGGTCCTCAGCGTCTCCGACACCGGTCCCGGCCTGCCGCCGGGTGGGGTCGACGAGGCCTTCCGGCGGGGGTTCTCGACCAAGGAGCAGGGCCGCGCCGGGCGCCGCGGCATCGGGCTCGCCCTCGTCGCGCAGTCGGTCGAGCGGCTGGGCGGGTCCCTGGAGGTCACCGGGCCGCCCGGGGCGACCTTCGTCGTCCGGCTGCCCGTGGGGGCCGGGCGGTGACCGGGAGGGCGCTGCGGGTGCTCGTCGTCGAGGACGAGCCGATCGCGGCCGAGGCGCACACGGCATACGTCTCGCGGGTGGAGGGGTTCGAGGTGGTGGCCACCGTGGGCACGACCCGGGAGGCGCTGCGTGCCTTGCAGGACAAGCAGATCGACGTGGTGCTGCTCGACATGAACCTGCCGGACCGGCACGGGCTCGACGTGGTGCGCGCCATGCGGGCCGGCGGCCACCAGGCCGACGTCATCGCGGTGACGTCCGCACGCGACGTCGACGTCGTGCGCGCCGCGGTCTCGCTGGGGATCGTGCAGTACGTCCTCAAGCCGTTCGTCTTCGCCACGCTGCGGGACCGGCTGCTCGCCTACCGGTCCTACCGCGACCAGCTCGCCGCCGGCAGCGAGGTCGGCACGCAGGCAGAGGTGGACGAGGTCATCGCCGGCGCCCGTGCGTCCGGGGACACCCGGCTGCCCAAGGGGATGGGGGAAGAGCTGCTCGCCCGCGTCTCGAGGGAGCTGCGGGGCTCCGGGTCGGGCCGCTCGGCGTCCGAGATCGGAGAGGCGCTCGGCGTGAGCCGGGTCACCGCCCGTCGCTACGCGGAGCACCTGTGCGACGCGCGCCTGGCCGCGCGCCGCTCGCGCTACGCCGGCGCCGGGCGGCCCGAAGTGGAGTACGTCTGGGTGGGTTGACCCACCCCGCGCCCGCCGCCGGGGCTTGCGTTCAGCGCCGCTGGTCAGGGGACGAGCACGAGCTTGCCGCGCGCGTGACCTCCCATGATGGCGCGGTACGCCTCGGCGGCGCGCTCGAAGGGGAAGGTCTGCACCTTGATCACGAGCTTGCCCTCGGCGAGCAGCTGGGCGACGAGGGTCAGCGCCTCCTTGGGCCGGCTGTCCTCGCCACCGCCGGTGAAGCGGGCGCCGGCCTCGCCGGCCGCGAAGTTGGCGATGGAGACGACCTGGGACGGGCGGGAGACGAGGCTGACCAGGGCCTCGATCGGGGTCTTGCCCGCGACGTCGAAGACCGCGTCCACGGGACCACCGACCGCCTCGCGCACCCGGTCCGCCACGCCGTCCCCGTAGAGCACGGGCGTCGCGCCGATCTCCCGCACGTAGTCGTGGTTGGCCTCACCCGCCGAGGCGATGACGCGGGCACCTCTCGCGACCGCCATCTGCACGGCGACCGCACCGACGCCTCCGGCGCCGCCGTCGACGAAGAGCGTGCTGCCCGCCTCGACACCGAGCAGGCGCAGGCCCCGCTCGGACGTCTCGCCCGCAACTCCCGCCGCGGCGGCCACGGCCCAGTCGATCGCGGCCGGCTTGGCCACCCACGTGTCGAGCACGGCATACTCCGCCTGCGTGTTGGTGCCGCGACCGAAGACGTCGTCACCGACGGAGACGCCGGTCACGCCCTCCCCGACCTCGTCGACGGCGCCCGCGGCGTCGAAGCCGAGGTGGCCGGGGCCGGCCAGGGCCTGCCCGCCGGACATCACTCCGGTGAGGATCTTCCAGTCGATGCCGTTCACGCTGGCCGCGCGAACGGCCACCCGCACCTGTCCCGGGCCGGCGTGGGGCTCCGGTGCCTCTGCCCACTCGAGGTCGTCCGGGCCTCCGTATGCCGTGAAGCGAAGCGCTCGCATGTCGCAGTCCTTCCGCTGATCGGATCGCCGGCCACCGGACGGCGGGCGGCACGGGCATCACGCACACCCTGCTCCGGCCAAGGACCGGTCGGCCGGCTTTTATTCCGCGACGCCTCCGGGGGCGCGGGTTCGTCCGACGGTCTCGTCGGCAGGTGCGCACGGCACGCGGCCGCAACTAGAGTCGTCGGATGAGCGAGGCGGAGCTGTTCGACCTGGCCGCGGACAACCGCCGGCACGCAGCGCGGGTGTTCGCCCGGCTGACCCCGGAGCAGTGGGCGGCCCCGAGCCTGTGCACCGAGTGGACGGTTCGCGACGTGGCCGGCCACTTCCTGCTGCCCCTCTGCGTCAGCACGCCGCGGATGGTCCTCGGCATGCTGCGGCACCGTGGCTCCTTCGATGCCTACAACGCGGAGGCGTCCCGGCGGCTGGGGCGAAAGCCCGTCGACGAGATCGTCTCGCTGCTCGAGCAGCACGCGGCGTCCAGGTTCACGCCGCCCGGGCACGACGCCAACGCGCCGCTCGCCGACACCTCGATCCACCTGCGTGACGTCGCCCGACCGCTCGGGCTCGACGACAGTCCGCCGCTGTCGACGTGGCGGATCGTGCTCGACTTCCTCGTGACGCCCAAGGCGCGAGGCGACTTCGTCGCCAAGGGCCTGCTCGATGGCCTGCAGCTGCGCGCCACCGACCAGGAGTGGGGGTCCGGATCCGGCGCGGCCGTCGAGGGACCCAGCGAGGCGCTGGCCCTCGTCCTGACCGGTCGGCCCGCCGGCCTGGCGGATCTCGGCGGTCCGGGCGCGGCGACCCTGGCCGGCAAGCTTCGCTGACCGCCGCCCGCGAGGCTGAAGGGCGATCGCGGACGCCTGCTCCCGTCCCGAGGTTTGCCCAAGGTCGCCTGCCTACGGTCCGAGGGTTCACACCGCTGCCCGTGGGAGGGCCTGAGAGGGAGCAGCAATGACCAGTCACAGCAGTACCAAGCAGCAGCGCCCGCGCCGGGGACTAAAGCGGCGACTGGCGTCTGTCGTGTGCACCGTCGGACTCGTGGGGGGCGGCCTCGGCGCCACCGCAGGCGCTGCCCACGCCGCGACCGGAACCTTGATTGCCGGGCAGCTCACCCTGCCCACGGGCAGCGTCTGGATGGGCACCCACGCGTGGGTGGCCGACCACACCAACGGGCTCTGCCGCATCGACGGCACCGCCGTCAACCAGACCGTGTGCGCGGTGGGCCCCACATCACCGGGACAGCCGGCGTTCGACGCCAGCCGCAACCTGCTCTACGTCCCCGACAACTCCACCAAGAACACCGGCATGTGGCGTTTCCCGTTCGACCCCGCCACCCAGCGCGTGGGCGCCGGCACCTCGTTCAACGTCAGCCCGGACCTGGCCAACGACACCAAGCCGACGGCCACGGCACTGGGCGCCGACGGCTCGCTCTACGCCGGCTTCACCCGAGGGGCTGACATCGTCCGAGTCACCAACCCGACCACGGCCAGCCAGGCAGCTCCAGCCTCGATCGCCGTGGTGGGCGTCACGACGGACGGTGCCGGGACGGTCGGCCTGGCCATGGCGGGTGCCGACCTCTACGTCGCCGAGACGGCCGCTGTCACGACGGTCCCGAACGTCGCCGCGGCCACCGGTGCGATGGCCCTGCCGACGACCATGCAGATCGGCGCACCGACGGCCATCGCCGCGGCCGACCCCGACACCCTCTTCGTCGCGGACACCCAGACCTCGGGCTCCGCGGTCATGCGCTACACGATCTCCACGGACACCCAGGACGTCTACGCCAGCAGCACCACGACCGGTGTCCTCTTCGGCGCCGTCAGCGGTCTCGGGTTCAACGCCGACAAGACGGTGCTCCACGTCGGCGACGACCCCACGAGCGGCGTGCAGGTCGCCCGGGGCCACCTCTACGGGGTGAGCCTCGACCAGCCGCCGCAGACCGCCGGCGCCCCCGGCGCCCCGGCGACCTTCCCCGTCGCCCCCGTGGGCACCCCGGGCACGCTCATCACCACCGGGGCCACGGCGCCCGGCGGCTCGGTGCTGCTCGGCACCCACCTGTGGGTGAGCGACCACCTCCTCGGCTTCTGCCGCGTCGACGCCGACCCGACGACGCCCGAGGGCTTCTCCATCAACCAGGACACCTGCGTGGCCGACGCCACCGGCGCGTCCATCATCGGCTCGCCGGGGCAGCCGGCATACGACAAGGCGAGCAACACCGTCTACGTGCCGGACAACTCCCGGGCCAGCCAGGGCGTCTGGCGGCTGACGTTCGACCCGGCCATGGACGGCGGGGCGGGCAACTTCCCAGCCACCGGACGGTCGGTCCTCGCCCCCGCGGCCGGTCTGGGCGCCAAGCTGCCCACCTCCGTCGCGCTCGGGCCGGACGGCAAGCTCTACGTCGGCTACCTGCGCCTCGGGCCGATCGAGCGGATCACGACCCCGCTCGGCGCGAACCAGACGGTCGAGTCCGTGTCCGCCACCTCCGACGGCAGGGGCCTGAGCGGCCTCGGCTTCGCCGGCGGGAACCTCTACGTCGCCGAGGGCGCCGCCGTGTCCGTGATCTCGGGCGCGCCGGGCTGCACCGGCGCGTGCGTGGCCGCTGGCACGCTCGTCGGCGCCACCGGCCCGACCGCACTCACCGCCAACAACGCGGACGCGGTCTACGTCGCCGACACCCCGGCCAGCTCGACGAGCGTCATCGAGTTCATCCCCTCGACGGGCGCCAAGCGCATCATCAGCAACCACGGCCTGACCGCCGCGGGCCCGCAGGGCTTCCAGTTCGGCAGCGCGCTCTCGCTCGACGAGGCCGGCAACCTCTACGTCAGCGACGACCCGGGAGCGGGCGTCGGCGCCGGCATCAACTTCCAGGGCCGGGTGTGGAAGGTCACCGGAGCCGCGCCGCTCGTCCCGCAGACGGGGCCGCCGGCCACGCCGGGAGCTCCCGACCTCGCCGCGACCAGTGACAGCGGCAGCTCGAGCACCGACAACATCACCAAGGTCACCACGCCCACCATCACGGGCACCGCGGACGCCGGCACCACCGTCAAGCTCTTCGTCGACGGCGCCACGACCGCCGCGGTGAGCGGCCCGGCCAGCTCGACCGGGACCTACAGCCTGGTGCTCCCGGCCCTCACGCCCGGGACGCACACCATCCAGGCGTCGGCGAGCAACGCCGGCGGGGTGTCGAGCCCGCTCTCGGCAGGCCTGTCGGTGACGGTGGACACGACCGCGCCTGCGGCTCCGGCGATCACCGGTGCGCCCACGAGCACGACGTCCGACACGACGCCCACCTTCAGCTTCACCGCTGAGGCGGGATCGACGACCGACTGCTCGGTGCAGCTGTCCACCGCCGCGGACAGCTTCGCGGCCTGCGTCTCGCCGGCGACCTTCGGGCCGCTCGCAGACGGCACGTACCGGTTCGCCGTGCGGGCCACGGACGTGGCGGGCAACGTGGGCGCGCCCGCGACGAACGCCTTCACGGTCAACAGCGACGTCACCCCGCCGACGGTGACCGGCCGCAGCCCCGCCGTGGGCGGGACCGCGGCGAGCACCACCGGCAACGTCACCGCGACCTTCAGCGAGAACGTCACCGGCGTCAGCGGCACCACCTTCACCCTGAAGGACGCCGCGGGAGCAGCCGTCGCCGCCGCCGTGAGCTACAACGCCACCACCCGGGTCGCCACGCTCGACCCGACGGCGGCCCTCGCGGTCGACGCGAGGTACACCGCGACGCTCACCTCCGGGATCAAGGACGCCGCGGGCAACCCGCTCGCCCTGACGACGTGGACCTTCACCACGGGGCCCGCGCCGACCGTCACCAGCCGCACCCCGGCGGTGGCCGGGACCGGGGTGGCCGTGAGCGCCAACGTCACCGCGACGTTCAGCGAGAACGTCACCGGTGTCAGCGGCACCACCTTCACGCTGAAGAACGCCGCCGGGGCCACCCTCGGCGCCCTCGTGACCTACAACGCCACCACCCGGGTCGCCACCCTCGACCCGACGGCGAACCTCGCCGCGGACACGAAGTACACGGCGACGCTCACCTCCGGGATCAAGGACGCCGCGGGCAACCCGCTCGTCCTGACCACGTGGACCTTCACGACGGGGCCGAGCCCCACCGTGACGAGCCGCAGCCCGGGCGTCAACGCGGTCGGGGTCAACCGGCTCGCCAACGTGACGGCCACGTTCAGTGAGAACGTCGTGGGGGTGAGCGGCACGACCTTCACCCTGAAGAACGCCGCCACCGGCGCGCTCGTCTCGGCGGTGGTGAGCTACAGCTCCACCACGCGGGTCGCCACGCTGAACCCCGGCGTCACGCTGGCGGCCAACACGAAGTACACGGCGACGCTGACGACGGGCATCAAGGACGCCGCCGGCAACCCGATCGCCCTGACCGTCTGGAGCTTCACGACGGGCGCCTGATGGGCACCGGCCGCCGGCCTGCCTGATCGGAGGCGGGCCGGCGACCGGGCTGGAGGTGAAGGCCTGACCCCCCGGGGGTCAGGCCTTCATCGCTGGCGTCGGCGGCGCACGGCGTCTGTGCCGTATGCCGCCCGCGGCCGGCTACTCGTCGAGTCGGCGGTAGAGGCAGGCGACGACGGCGGGCAGGTCGAGGCCGTAGGTCGGCCCCTTCGTGAGCCGGTAGGCCTCGAGCCTCGCCTCGGCGCGCGTCGCCAGACGGCGCGCCCCCACGGCGTTGCCCCGGGCGGCATGGGTGATCGCCACGCAGGCCTGCGCGAGGCCCTGCCACAGGTCCCGCTCCACGTCCGGCCCGGCCTTCCACCGCGCCTCGAGGACCTCGTGGGCGCTGAACGGGCGCCCCTCCTCCACGAGCCGCCGGGCGTAGGCGATGGCGTCCGCCGGCGGGAGCGGCTCGTCGGGGACCGGCTCCACCCCGGCGGAGCCGTAGGGCAGCGGGCGGCCGAGCCCGTCGCGCGGGCGGGCCTGCCGCGCCCGGCCGGACTCGTCGCGGTCGCGGTCGAGGTCGCGGTCGTCGCTCATCTTCTCGCCCGCCGGCTGCCGCCGTGCCAGTCCTCCTCGACACCGATGTCGTCGTCTCCGAGGCCGAGGGCGCGCAGCTGTGGGAGCTCGCGCAGGCTGCGCTTGAGCTCGGCGAACCCGGGGAAGCCGGCGAGGCCGACCACGTGGTCCCAGAGCTCGCCCGCACTCTCCTCGCTCGGCATGCGGCTGATGACGGGCCCGAAGAAGGCGACGCCCTGGGGTGGCCGGAAGTGGATGATCGGGGTGCCGACGTCCTTGCCGGCGAGGGCGAGCGCCCGGTCCGTCTCGGCCTGGATCGCGCTGTCGAGCGAGCTGTCCTCCAGCGCTTCGACGAGGGAGGCGGGAAGGGCCGCCTCGTCGAGGATGGGGGTGAGGAAGGGCGCCGTCCCGCGGCAGTCCTGGTCCGGCGGGCCGTCTGGGGCACCGGGCTCCGAGTCGAAGATGCGCCGGCCCATCGCGGCATACAGCGGCCCGACGGCGCTCGCCCCGTGCTGGCGCCGCGTCCGCTCCACCACGCGCAGCAGCCGGAGGCCCGCGGTGTGGCCGGCCTCGTAGTCGGGTGGGAAGTGGGCGGCGTAGTCGACGTCGGCGTTGACCAGACGCAGGGAGATCGAGCGCCAGTCAACCGAGTAGTCGCGCTGGGCGGCGACGAGGCGCACCCACTTGCTCGTCATCCACGCGAAGGGGCAGACGGGGTCGAAGTAGAAGTGCAGGTCCGCCCCTGTCATGGCGTCGGTCATGCCGGAAACGTACCCCGCCCGCGTCGCCGTCGGGGCACCGGCCACGAGCACGGCGCACCCGTCCGGGCCACACTGGGGGCATGGACCTGACCCACGCCCGGGACTTCGCCCGAGCCCACCACCGAGCCGTCCTCACCACGTGGAGCGGGCCGGGCCGCATCCAGCAGAGCCCCGTGCTCGTCGGGGTGGACGACGAGGGCCGCTTCGTCGTCAGCAGCCGCGAGACGGCGGTGAAGACCCGCAACCTGCGCCGGGATCCGCGGGCCCAGCTGCTCGTGCTCACCGACCGGTTCTTCGGCGCCTGGGTCGTCGTCGAGGGCGAGGCCGAGGTGCGCTCGCTCCCCGACGCCATGGACGGGCTGGTCGACTACTACCGGAGGGTGGCCGGCGAGCACCCCGACTGGGACGACTACCGCGCGAGCATGCGCCGCGAGCGCCGGGTGCTCATCCGGGTCGACGCCCGGCGCGCCGGTCCCGACCGGAGCGGGTGACGCGTCGCCTCCGCGGCATACGGAGCGGCGCCCTCAAGGGCCCGGCGGCGTGACGTCGTCGACGCCCGAGGGCGGGACGGCGGACCCGCCGGCACGGAGCCGGCCGAAGAGCCTGCTCGGGGGCAGACCGCGCAGGTACGGCCGGTGGGGATCGGGCAGGACCCCCTGGATGATCGGGGGCAGCTGCGCCAGGGGCCGTCGTTGCTGCTCCTGCCTCCACTCTCGCCGGACTCGGGCACGGTCCTCGAGGTCGAGCCGGGACAGCACCTGCTCGAGCGCCGCGAGGATCGAGCCGCGCAGCAGCCACGCGGACCGGTCGTCCTCGGCGTTGACCAGGATGAGCTCGGTGAGGATGGCCTTGGTCTCCCGCAGGATCTCGAGAGCGTCGGCAAGGGCGTGCTCGGTCTCCTCCTCGCGGTCCTCCGCCTCGGCGATGACGAGACTGCCGAAGGCGCGCAGGCAGTCGGCGGCGTCGTGCAGGACGACCGCGAAGGCAGCGCGCAGCTCGCCGCCGTAGGGATCGGGGGGCTCCTCCTGCGCCGGGACCTCGGCCAGCAGCACCACGAAGAGGGCACGGATGCCGAGCAGGCAGTGCTCGAGGGCGTCGAGCCCCGAGGCGAGCACCGGCTCGACGTCGACCGTGCCCAGCGCCCGGGCGTTGAAGCGGCGGCTGTCCTTGAGCGAGGCGATGCTCTCGGTGGCGATGGCCACCCGTCGGTTGGCTGCCCGGGCCCGGTCGACCCACGCGTCGACCTGCGCACGCGTGACCGGCCCGGCGACGAGGTCGTCCGCCGCGGCGTCGAGCGGCGATGCCGCCGCCTCGACCACCGACAGCAAGGCGCGACGCGCGGGCGCGGTGGGCATGGCGGGCGGGTAGAGCAGGTTGAACGCCACGCCGACGGCGGCGCCGATCATCGTGTTGAGGATCCTCACCTCGGCGGCGACGTCCGGGTTGGTCACGCCGAGGATGAGCATGGCGCTGATCGGCGTCTCCAGCGCCTGGTCGCCGAGGCGCAGCACCTTGGCCAGCAGCAGGGAGGCCGCGATGACCGCGCCGAGGCTCCACCACGTCAGGCCGATCCACGTGGACAGCAGGGTCGCGATCAGCACCCCGGAGACCACCGCCCCCACCCGGACCGCGCTCATCTTG
>NZ_DASSMH010000134.1:0-9636 GCF_035688975.1 Intrasporangium sp.
GGCGAGCAGCAGGTCGACGTCATCTACCGCCGCATCGACGACACCTTCCTCGACCCCCTGCACTTCCGCTCCGACTCGGTCGTGGGTTGCCCCGGCCTGCTCAACGCTGCTCGCGCCGGCACGGTGGGCATCGCCAACGCCATCGGGAACGGCGTCGCCGACGACAAGCTGCTCTACACCTACGTCCCCGACCTGGTGAGCTACTACCTCGGGGAGGAGTCCGTGCTGCCCAACGTCGAGACGTATCGGCTGGAGGACCCCGAGCAGCGCGCCCACGTGCTCGACCACCTCGACGAGCTCGTCCTCAAGCCCGTCGAGGGCTCGGGCGGCTACGGCCTCGTCATCGGGCCGACGGCGACGGAGCAGGAGCTCGCCGACGCCCGCGCCGCCGTGCGCGCCTCCCCGCGCTCGTGGATCGCGCAGCCGGTCGTGCCGCTGTCGACGGCGCCGACCTTGACGCCCGAGGGGTTCGCGCCGAGACACATCGACCTGCGCCCGTTCGCCGTCAACGACGGCAAGGAGGTCTGGGTGCTGCCCGGCGGGCTGACCCGGGTCGCCCTGCCGAAAGGCAGCCTCGTCGTCAACTCCAGCCAGGGCGGTGGGTCCAAGGACACGTGGGTGCTCGCCGGCCGTCCCGGGGCGCACCCTGCGCCAGGCACCGGCGTGCCGGTGGAGCGCCCGGTCGGTGAGGGCGTGGCCGGGGCCGACGTCGTGCCGGTCGTCGCCCCTGCCCCGGAGCAGGCGCCCGACTCGGGCGAGTCCGCCCAGCAGCAGCAACAACAGCAGCAGCAGGGGCCGCTGCCGGCCCGGCCACACGGTGAGGTGCGCGGAGACCGCCGGCCCGCGACGCGGCATACCGCCCGTATGCCGTCCGTCCAGGAAGGGGCAGCATGCTGAGCCGGCTTGCCGAGAACCTCTTCTGGATCGGGCGCTACGTCGAGCGCGCGGAGGACACCACGCGCCTGCTCGACGTGCACGCCCACGTCTTCCTCGAGGACGCGCCCCTCGACCTCGAGGGCAACTGCCGCACCGTGCTGTCCGTGATGGGGGTGCCGGCACCCGAGGGCCCGGTCGGCATCAGCGAGGTGCTGGAGCTGCTCGCCTTCGACACCGGCACGGCCGCGAGCATCACGAGGTCCCTGGTCGCCGCCCGGGAGAACGCCCGCGGGGCGCGCGACGCGATCTCCTCGGAGATGTTCAACTGCCTCAACCGGGCCTACCACCGCCTGCCGGGTGAGGTCGTGGCCGCGCGGCGCGCGGGCCCCGACGCGTTCTTCTCCTGGGTGCGGGCCACGAGCGCGGAGTTCCACGGGCTCGCGGACTGCACCATGAGCCGGGACGAGGGCTGGCTCTTCCTCGTGCTCGGCCGCAGCCTCGAGCGGGTGGACATGACGGCACGGCTGCTCGCCACGCGGGCCGCGACGTCCGGCTCGAGCACCCCGACCTGGGTCACGCTGCTGCGCTTCTGCGGTGCCTACGAGGCGCACCTGCGCACGTACCGGGGGGCCATGGAGCCGGCGCGGGTCGCCGAGTTCCTCCTGCTCGACCGGCTCTTCCCGCGCTCCGTCTTCTCGGCGCTGCGCACCGCCGAGAACTGCCTCATCGAGCTGCAACCCCTCGTGGGCCGCGCGGGTGTCGCCGACGAGGCCCGCCGGGCGCTCGGCAGGGCGCGCACGAGCATCGAGTACGGCCGGCCTGAGGAGCTGCTCGAGCGGATGCCGGCCCACCTCGAGATGCTGCAGGCAGCGGTGGCGGTGGCCGCCGACGCGGTCGCGCGGCGGTACTTCCGGCCGGGTGAGCCGGTCGTGTGGCACCGGGAGGCGGGCGCATGACGATGCGGATGCGGGTCGTGCACTCGACCCGCTACGACTACGAGGCGCCGGTCACCTACTCTTACAACGAGGCCCGCCTGACGCCGCCGACGACGACCACCCAGACGGCGCTCGAGACCGCGGTCCACATCGAGCCACCCACGAGCCTGCTGAGCTACCGCGACTACTGGGGCACGCCCGTCACGGCGTTCGACCTGCATCAGCCGCACGACAGCCTCCAGGTCGTTGCGACGTCCATGGTGGAGACGGGCACCACGGCTCCGGCGGAGGGGGCGGCGAGCTGGACCGAGCTGCGTGACGACCGTGTCCAGGACGCGTATGCCGAGCTGCTCGCCGCCACGCCGTACACCGCCTTCGACGGCGCCATGGCCGACGCGGCCGACGCGGTGGCGGCGCAGCCGACTCCGGCCGACGCGGTGCAGACCGCGTCGGCGCTCGTGCGCGAGCACCTGACCTACCGGCCGGGGGCGACGGGCGTGCGGACGACGGCCGCGGAGGCGTGGGAGGCGAGGACCGGGGTGTGCCAGGACTTCGCGCACATCACGGCCGCGCTGCTGCGCCGGGCCGGCGTGCCGGCGCGCTACGTCTCGGGCTACCTGCACCCGTCGCCTCAGCCGGCCGTGGGCCTGACCGCCGTCGGCGAGAGCCACGCGTGGGTCGAGGCGTGGGTCGGCGCCTGGCTGGCGGTGGACCCGACCAACGGCGCGCCGGTCCACGAGCGGCACGTCCTCGTCGGGCGCGGCCGTGACTACCGGGACGTCTCGCCGCTTCGCGGCATCTTCGCCGGCCAGGGGCGCTCCACGCTGACTGTGTCGGTGGCCATCACCCGGCTGCACTAGGAAGGGGCAGGCATGGCAGGAGTCGAGGCGCCGGGCGCGGCGGAGGTCGACGCGGCACTCGAGCTCACGGTGTCGCAGTCGGCGACGATCGTGCTGCAGGTCGCGCTCGCCGGTGACCCGGGGCGCCAGGACGAGCGGCTCGAGGTGACCCTCGACGGGCGCGCCGTCGAGGTGAGCGAGGTCGCGGCAGACGTCGGGGGTCGCCAGCACGTCGTCCGCGTCGCCCCCGGGCAGCTGCACGTGCGCTACCGCGCAACCATCAGCGGCGAGGCCACGTCGCGGCCGGCCCCGCCAACCGTGACGGACGCCGAGCGGATCGTCGCGCTGCGTCCGAGCCGATACTGCCCCGCGGACCGCGCGCTGGGGCTGGCCGCAGCCGAGTTCGCCAACCGCAGCAGCGGGACCGAGACGATGCGGGCCATCTGCGGCTACGTCGCCGGGCACACGGCATACGTCCCGGGTTCCAGCGGCCCCACCACGGACGCGGTCGAGACCCTCCTCTCCGGACAGGGCGTCTGCCGCGACTACGCCCACGCGGTGACGATGCTGGCGCGCGCTGCGGGCATCCCGGCGCGGCTCGCCGCCGTCTACGCTCCCGGGCTCTCGCCGATGGACCTGCACGCGGTGGTCGAGGCCGCCGTCGACGGCAGCTGGCAGGTGTGGGACGCGACCAGGCTCGCCCCCCGGCCGTCGTTGCTGCGCATCGCCACCGGCCGGGATGCGGCCGACACCGCTTTCGTCACGGTGCTCGACGGCCGCGCGGAGCTCTCTGCCATGGAGATCGTGGCGGTGGCGGCAGGCGACCTTCCCGTCGACGACCACCAGCAGGTCGTGGCGCTCGCGACGTGACCGGCCAACCGCCGCGGCGCCCAAGGCCGCAGACGAAAAGACCCGCCCCTGCCGGTCTGGTCGCCGAACTCGACCGGCAGGGGCGGGTGCCCGTTGACCGGTGACCTGACAGGGGAGGCGGTCACCGAGTCGCGCAGGAGCAACTCACACGACGACTATGGTGACTCAACCTGAAAACACCCTGTACGCCAGATGGCAGTTCGCTGGTGCCTGGAATGGGAGGGAGGGGGCGCGGGCGCCAGGCGCGCGGGCGGCTCAGGTGCGCGCGCCGACGACCATCCAGGAGTCACGGCGAGCGCGCCACCCGATCGCGGCCGCCCGCAGGAGCATGAAGACCAGGAAGGCGAGCCACACGAGCACGACGCCCTCCGTGGCCGGACGTCCGGTGCCGAGCGCGCGGGCCGCGAGGACGACGGGCAGGTAGGCCACGAGCACGGCGACCGACGCACCCGCCAGCCAACGCCCGTCCCCCGCGCCGATGAGCACGCCGTCGAGGACGAAGACGTAGCCGGACACCGCCTGGCCGAGACCGACGAGGACGAGCGCGGCCCCGAGCGCCTCGTGCACCGCCGGGTCCGCCGTGAAGAGCGGGGGCAGCACCGAGTGCAGCGCCACGAGCAGCAGCCCCACGGCCAGCCCGCCCCGGGTGCCCCACCGCACCATCGTGTCCATCGACGTGCGCACCCTGGCGCGGTCACCCGCGCCGAGCGCCTTGCCGACGAGTGCCTGGGCGGCGATGGCTAGGGCGTCGAGGGCGAAGGCGAGGAAGGACCACACCGTGAGCGCGACCTGGTGCGCCGCGAGGGGGACGTCCCCGAGGGAGGCCGCGACCCACGTAGTGACGAGAAGCGTCGCGCGCAGGGCGAGAGTCCGCACGAGGAGCGGTATGCCGGTCAGCGCGGCGGTGAGGACGCGCCCGGGGTGAGGGGCGATCCGGGCGCGCAGGAGGATGCAGCGTCGCACGAGCACGGCGACGAGCGCGGCCCCCATCGCCGTCTGCGCGATGACGGTGCCCCACGCCGACCCGGCGATGCCCCAGTGGAGCCCGTAGACGAGGAGCAGGTTGAGCCCGATGTTGGCGCCGAACCCGCTGACGGAGGCCAGCAGGGGGGTGCGGGTGTCCTGCAGGCCGCGCAACACGCCGGTGACGGCGAGGATGACGAGCATGGCCGGCAGGCCGAGGGCGGAGATGCGCAGGTAGGTGGTCGCCTGGGCGGACGCGGCGGCCGAGGCGCCGAAGACACCGCTGATGGGGCTGGCCGCGAGCGCTACGACGGCCGCCGTGGCGGTGCCGAGCAGGACCGACAGCCACAGACCGTCGACACCGGCGGCCACCGCGGCCCGCTCGTCGCCGGCGCCCAGGTGCCGCGAGACGATGCTCGTGGTGCCGTAGGCGAGGAAGACGAAGACGCCAGCGGCGGTGACGAGCGCGGTACTCGCCACCCCCAGCCCGGCGAGCTCGGCCGTTCCGAGGTGCCCGACGATGGCCGAGTCCGCCAGGAGGAAGAGCGGCTCGGCGACGAGCGCGAGGAACGCGGGCACGGCGAGGCGCAGGATCTCGCGGCGAGGCTCGGCGGGCGCCGGTGCAGGCGTCACGGCACACGTGCCGCGCCCGGCACGCTTGCCGCGCCCGGCACGCCTACCGCGGTCCGCACCGCCGCGCTCACGGCCGCCCACCTGGGTGTTGCCGCACGTCACGCGGGGTCCCTGCGCCTCACCCCGGCCTCGACGCACGGGCCCGGGTGAGGTAGCCCCAGGGACGCGCGAAGGCCGGACCCGGCAGGTAGAAGCGCTCGACATCGTCGACGACGAGACCGCCAGCGCGCGCCAGCGCCGCCGGCTCCCGCGTGAGGTGGCACCCTCCGGCAAGGCGCTGCTGCAGCGGGTCGAGCCGGTGCTGCCACCGGGCGACCCGCTGGTCGGGAGCGATCCCGTGCTCGAGGAGCAGCAGGCTGCCGCCTGGGCGCAGCACGCGGAAGAGCTCGCGGACGGCCGCGGCGACGTCGCCGATGGTGCACAGCGTGAAGACGCTGACGGCGGTGTCGACGCTCGCGTCAGGCAGTGCCACGTGGGCGCCGTCGAGGCCGACGCGGCGCACGTCGAAGGGCACGGCCTCGCGGCGCTCGGCTGAGCGCCCCCAGGCGACGTCGGAGGGCTCGACGGCAAGCACCGCTGTCACGGAGGGCGGGTAGTGCGCCAGGTTGAGGCCCGAGCCGAAGCCGAGCTCGAGCACCTCTCCGCGCGCGTGCGAGCAGACCTGCTCGCGCAGACCGCGGAGGTAGGCGGTGTCGAGCGTGACGTCGATGGCGCGAGGCAGCACCTGCGTCGACCACCAGCCCATGGGTGCCGCGCCTCAGGCGGGGGTGCCGTAACGGGCGGCAGCGCGGGCGCGCGCCTTGGCCGCCTCGACGTCGCGGTCCCTGGGCGGCGCGCTCGTCGTGAGGTGCTCGAGCAGGTGGGCGGTGGCGTGCGCGACGGCCTCGACCGCCTCGTCGAACGCAGCCTGGTTGGCGCGGCTCGGCCGGGTCGTGCCGCTGACCTTGCGGACGTACTGCAGGGCCGCCGCCTGCACCTCGTCCGTCGTTGCGGGCGGATCGAAGTTGGAGAGCGGGCGGATGTTGCGGCACATGGTTCGCAGGGTATGCCGCCGACTCGGCCGGGGGTAGACCGGGTCAGCCGGCCGGCAAGGGCGGGGTGGGCGCGCCGCCTCGCCGGCCGGTGAAGGCTCATGTCGGACTTATCCGGCGGGGGCCATCACCGGCCCCGTGCGCCGCGTGAGCCCCGGGGGAGCGGGGCTGTGGACAACGCACAGGCGCAAGAACTTTTCGTCCACACCGGGTGGACACTCGTTTGCCCATGTCGCTGAGCACGAGTTGAGTGTGAGGCAGTTCGCAAGTTCTTGTTGTGCACACACCTTCTCCACACCTGTGCACGGCGTGTCGACTCAGTCGTCCACCGGTTGTCCACAGGCCCGCGTTGAGCGTTGCCCCCGGCGGCTCTACGGTGGCTCGGTCCCACCGCGGCGCCCTGGGGAGGCCGCGCCGCTCGACCCGAAAGGTCTGGTGGCGACGGCATACGAGCCTGCCGAAGGGCTGTCGGTGCCGCGTGGTGAGGTTCATGCACGGGCAGGTCGGTCCGCAACGAAGGGAGAGCCGGTGTCGCTCGATGAGCTGAGCACGAGCGCCTTCTCGTCCTCGCGGTCCGACGGGCCCCCGGACGACCGGCTCCCCCCTCAGGACGTCGGCGCGGAGCAGTCCGTCCTCGGCGGGATGCTGCTGTCCAAGGACGCCATCGCCGACTGTGTCGAGCAGCTCAAGGGCACCGACTTCTACCGGCCCGCGCACGAACTCATCTACGACGCCATCCTCGACCTCTACGGGCGCGGCGAGCCGGCCGACGCCATCACCGTCGCGGACGAGCTGACCAAGCGCGGGGACCTCTCCCGCGTCGGCGGCCAGGCTTACCTGCACCAGCTCATCTCCTCGGTGCCCACCGCGGCCAACGCCGGCTACTACGCGCAGATCGTCGCGGAGCGGGCGGTGCTGCGCCGCCTCGTGGAGGCCGGCACGCGGATCGTCCAGCTCGGCTACGCCCAGGGCGGCGGTGACGTCGAGGACATCGTCAACGCCGCCCAGGCCGAGGTGTATGCCGTCGCCGACAAGCGAGGCGGCGACGACTACCACGTCATCGGCGACATCATCGAGGCCACGGTCGACGAGATCGAGGTGGCCTCCGGCCGCAGCGGCGAGATGACCGGGGTGCCCACGGGCTTCACCGACCTCGACTCGCTGACCAACGGCCTGCACCCCGGCCAGATGATCGTCGTGGCCGCGAGACCGGCGATGGGCAAGTCGACCCTGGGCCTCGACATCGCTCGCACAGCCGCCATCAAGCACAAGATGGCGTCCGTCGTCTTCTCGCTCGAGATGAGCCGCACCGAGATCACGATGCGCCTGCTGTCGGCGGAGGCCGGCATCCAGCTGCAGCACATGCGCAAGGGCACCATGCGCGAGGAGGACTGGACGAGGCTGGCCAAGACGATGGGCAAGGTCTCCGACGCGCCGCTCTTCATCGACGACTCGCCCAACATGTCGCTCATGGAGATCCGGGCCAAGTGCCGGCGGCTCAAGCAGCGCCACAACCTCAAGCTCGTCATCATCGACTACCTCCAGCTCATGAGCTCGGGCAAGCGCGTCGAGTCGCGCCAGCAGGAGGTGTCGGAGTTCTCGCGTGCCCTCAAGCTGCTCGCCAAGGAGCTCGAGGTCCCGGTCATCGCGATCTCCCAGCTCAACCGTGGCCCCGAGCAGCGCACCGACAAGAAGCCGGCCATGAGCGATCTGCGAGAGTCCGGCTGCCTCACCGCCGAGACGCGCGTCCTGCGCGCGGACACCGGCGCGGAGATGTCCCTCGGGGACCTGCTGCGCTACGGCGAGCGGGACGTGCCGGTCTGGTCGCTCGATGAGTCGCTGCGCTACGTGGCGCGCCCCCTCACCCACGTCTTCTCGACGGGTGTCAAGCCCGTCTTCCGGCTGACCCTGGCCTCAGGCAAGACCGTGCGGGCCACCGAGAACCACCCCTTCCTCACGTATGCCGGGTGGTCGTTCCTGGGCGAGCTGCGGACGGGCGACCGCATCGCGGTGCCCCGCCACGTGCCGGCCCCGGAGGACTACGACCAGCCGCTCGAGGACGACGACCTCCGGACGGGCGCGCTCATCATGTCGTCGCGGACCTCCGACCGGCCCGGCGCGAGGGTCGAGGCGATGGGCTGCGGGATCGGGTTCGACGTCTACCCGCAGGGTGAGCGCACCCTGCCGCCGGACCTCGGCTACTTCCCCAAGCGGCAGATCGGCCTCTTCGTCGCGAGCCTCTGGGCGATCGACGGGGAGGTGACGGTCGACGAGGCCGCGCGCGAGGGCCGCGTCGTCCTGCGCGCGGCGTCGCGGCTGCTCGTCGACGACGTGGCCCGGCTGCTGCTGCGCTTCGGCATCTCGACGACCGTCACGCCCGAGCGTCGGGGATGGGCCCTGGACGTCGTGGGTGTCGACGACCAGCGACGCTTCCTGCAGGAGATCGCCGTCCACGCGGAGCGCACCCCTGCGGCCGAGGCACTGCTGCGCATCGTCCGCGAGCGCTCCGGGGCGGACGTCGCGGGGGTCAGCGCCGGGGGGACGGATCGACTGACAGCTCTGGATGGTGCGGGTGCTCCCCGGGTCACCCTCACGCCCGAGGACATCTCCGACGACCTCTACGACGAGGAGGGCTTCGACCTCGAACGCGCGGCCGAGCTCTTCGACAGTCTCGACCTCGACCTCGAGGCCGCCAACGACGTGCTGTGGGACGCTGTGGCGTCGGTCGAGCCGGACGGCGTGGAGGAGGTCTTCGACGCCACGGTCCTCGGCGGCCACAACTTCATCGCCAACGGCATCGCCGTGCACAACTCGATCGAGCAGGACGCCGACATGGTCATCCTGCTGCACCGTGAGGCGGCCTACGAGCGGGACTCGCCGCGCGAGGGGGAGGCCGACCTCATCGTGGCCAAGCACCGCAACGGACCGACGGACACCATCGTCGTCGCCTTCCAGGGCCACTTCAGCCGCTTCACCAACATGGCGACCAACTTCTAAGCCCCTGTCGAGATGCAGCCTTATCTGGGGGTTGATGACGCGGTGAGTGGTCTGGCCTGTGGCGATGTGTCGCGGACACTGTCCACGAGGCGGTCCGCGTGCGTTGTTCAATGCGGTATCTGGAGATGATGGAGACTGGCGCCGTGAACGAGCGAGACGATGGCCCCTCCCCGGAGCAGGTTCTCCAGGCGCTCGAGTCCGCTGGTCACTTGCTCGCTGATGTGATCGGCGTGATCGAGGTGGGCGAGAATGACTGGCCCGTGTGGCGACACCTTAGGCGCGCCGCCCTGACCGAGTCGCCAGCCGCCTTCGGGTCGACGCTTGCGCAGTGGAGCGGAGCAGGGGACACCGAGCGGCGGTGGCGCGCGCGCCTCACGAGCGTCGCCTTGAACCTCGTGCTCACCATGGACGGCGAGCCGGTCGGCCTGGTGAGCGCCACCGCGCCCGGCGCCGACGGGCACGTCGAGCTGATCTCGCTGTAGCGAGATCAGC
>NZ_DASSMH010000135.1:0-3598 GCF_035688975.1 Intrasporangium sp.
GCCCCGACCCCGAGTGACCATGCGCCGCCTGCTCGACCGCATCGCCGTGACCGCCGCGGCCTCGACGGCGGCGACGTTCGCCGTGCTGGCGATCGTGCTCGCCGCCTGGGTGCTCGTCAGCCGACCCACGGTCGTCCAGGAATGGGTCGCGGCCGACCCGCTCGTGACGGTGGCCCAGGTGGCCGGGACCTTCGTCGTCCTCGGCGCCGTCAGTGGCGGCGTCGGTCTGCTGGCCGCCCGGATGCCGCGTCAGCGAGTGAGCCGGTGCACCGACGAGCTCGTCGCGCTCTCGGGACGCTTCGGCGCGGGCGAGGCGCGGCTGGCGCCGCTGCGCTCGGGCATCGCCGAGCTCGACACCGTCTCCGAGGTCATGTCGCGCCGGGCCCAGGACATGACCAGGTCCCTCGCGGCCGAGCGCGACTTCGCCTCCGACGCCTCGCACCAGCTGCGCACTCCGCTCACCGCGCTGCTCATGCGGCTCGAGGAGATCTCCGACACCGACGACGCCGCCGTCGTCAAGGAGGAGGCGACGATCGCCATCGCGCAGGTGGAGCGGCTGACTCGCGTCGTCGACGACCTGCTGGGGCGCACCCGCGGAGCCGGTGGGCCCACCCCGGCGGTCTCCCTCGACTCGACGATCGCGGCTCTGCAGCGCGAGTGGCAGCCGGCCTTCGAGCAGGCGCGCAGGTCGGTCCGCGTGCACGGCGAGCGCGGGCTCTTCGTCCGCTCCACGCCCGTGGCCCTGTCCCAGGTCCTCAGCACCCTGCTCGAGAACTCGCTGGCGCACGGTCGCGGGACCGTCGACGTCCACGCGCGGCGCTCCGGGCCCTCGGTCATCGTGGAGGTGAGCGACCAGGGCGACGGCGTGCCGGCAGCCATGGCCCCGCACATCTTCGAGCGCTCCGTGAGCAGCGGCACGGCGGGCAGCACAGGCCTCGGGCTGGCGCTCGCGCGCGACCTCGCCGAGGCCAACGGCGGGCGCCTGGACCTGGTGCAGGCTCAGCCCGCGAGGTTCGCGTTGTTCCTCTCCGAGGCCGCCGACGACTGATCGTCCTCGGGGTCGCCCGGGTGCTCGCCCGCGAAGACGAAGCGCCGGTAGCTCCAGAAGCGGAACAGGGTGCCCAGCCCGATCCCGATGACCGACGCGACGTTGTCCGCGAGCCTTGTCTGGAAGCCGAGGACGTAGTGGGAGAAGGCGAGCACGGCCGCGGCGATGGCGAGCGCAACGCCGTTGACGAGGAAGAAGAGGGTCACCTCGTGGGCGGCCGGGCGGCTGCGCCGGTGACGGAAGGTCCACGACCGGTTCCCGACCCACGCGAAGATCGTCGCGACGACGCCGGAGAGGATCTTGGCGGTCGTCGGCTTGTGGCTGAGCACGGTGTGGGTGAGCAGGTTCATGCCGCCCAGGTCGATCACGAAGGAGATGGCGCCGATGACCCCGAACTTCGCGACCTCGCGCCAGAACACCGACACGACGGCGCGCAGGCGGTCGACGAACGTGGTAGGGGGCACCGCTCGAGGGTACGGGCAGCGGGGGATGCGGACCCAATCGGCCCGGTGCCGGTGACGTACCCTTGACGCTCGTGAGCCATCCCAAGCGTCCCCCCGGAGGGTTTCCCGTCGTCGGTGTCGTCGGTGGGGGTCAGCTCGCGAGAATGATGCACGGCCCGGCGGTGGAGCTCGGCATCCAGCTGTCGGTGCTCGCCGAGGACGAGCTCGCGGCGGCGGCGCTCGCCGTGCCCTCCGCCCCGGTCGGGGACCACCGTGACGTGGACGCGCTGCGCGAGTTCGCGCGGCACTGCGACGTCGTGACGTTCGACCACGAGCACGTCCCCCAGTCGGTCCTCGAGACCCTCGAGGACGAGGGTGTCGTCCTCCACCCGCCGCGCGCAGCGCTGCGCTTCGCGCAGGACAAGCTCGCCATGAGGCAGCGCCTGACCGAACTCGGTATCGCCTGTCCACGGTGGGTCCGGGCGGGCAGCGCCGCCGAGGTGAGCGCCTTCGGCGACGCCGTGGGGTGGCCGGTCGTGGCCAAGACCCCCCGCGGCGGCTACGACGGCAAGGGCGTCGCCGTCATCCGCTCCGCCGAGGACGTGGCGGACTGGCTGGACCGGGTGGGCCAGCCCGGACCCGTCGCCGACGGCATCCTCCTCGAGGAGAAGGTCGACTTCGTCCGGGAGCTCGCCGTGCTCGTCGCGCGCAGCCCGTCGGGCCAGGCCGCCGCGTGGCCGGTCGTCGAGACCGTGCAGGCGGACGGGATCTGCACGGACGTCCTCGCCCCGGCCCCGGACCTCGACCCCGAGCTGGCCGCGATCGTGACCGAGGCGGCGCTGCGGATCGCCGGCGAGCTCGGCGTCACCGGAGTGCTCGCGGTCGAGACGTTCGAGGTGCGCGACGAGGACGGCAGGGCGGCATACCGCGTCAACGAGCTCGCGATGCGCCCGCACAACAGCGGGCACTGGAGCATGGACGGCGCGGTCACCGGGCAGTTCGAGCAGCACCTGCGCGCGGTGCTCGACCTGCCGCTCGGCGAGCCGACCGCGCGGGCCCCGTGGACCGTGATGGCCAACGTCCTCGGCGGCGACTACGAGCAGCTCTATCCCGCCTACCGGCACATCATGGCCCGCGACCCCGGCGCCAAGGTGCACGTCTACGGCAAGCAGGTCCGGCCGGGGCGCAAGGTGGGTCACGTCAACGTCTCTGCGGACGACCTCGACGCGGCCCGGGCCCGGGCGCGGCACGCCGCCGACTACCTGCGCGGGGTGGTCACCGAATGAGCGACGCGGCGCCGCTCGTCGGCATCGTCATGGGCAGCGACAGCGACTGGCCGGTCATGCAGGAGGCGGCCGGTGCCCTGCGCGAGTTCGGGATCCGGTTCGAGGCCGACGTCGTCTCGGCGCACCGCATGCCCGACGAGATGATCGCCTACGGCCAGCAGGCCTCCGGCCGGGGGCTGCGGGTCCTCGTCGCGGGCGCCGGGGGAGCCGCGCACCTGCCCGGCATGCTCGCCGCCGTGACGCCGCTGCCGGTCATCGGGGTGCCGGTGCCGCTGCGCTACCTGGACGGCATGGACTCGCTGCTCTCGATCGTCCAGATGCCCGCGGGGGTGCCGGTCGCCACGGTCTCCATCGGCGGCGCGCGCAACGCCGGCCTCCTCGCCGCCCGCATCCTCGCGTCCGGAGACGGCCCGGACGCGGCGGCCCTGCGGGAGCGCATGACCGCCTTCCAGGCCGCGCTGCGCGACCAGGCCCACGCGAAGGGTGCCGCCCTCCGGGCCCTCGCGGAGCAGTGAGGCGGCTGGTCCATCGGTCAGGCCCCTGGCTCAGAAGGGCGGTGGGTCGTCGGGTGGTTCGGGGGGCGGGTGCCGGTCGTGGTTCGTGGTGGGGGTGGCGGCGTCGTGGTGGGGTTGTTGGCGGTGGGCTTCGAGCCAGTCCTTGGGCCAGGTGGTGTAGCGGCGGCCGGCGAGGGTGCGCCAGGTGATGGGTTGCTGGCCGGTGGGGGCGCGTTCGGCGGTCCAGGCCCCGGTGGTGCGGAGGTTGTGGTGGCGGCGGTGTTTGGCGGACAGGTCGGTGGGGGTGGTTTGTCCGCGGGGCCAGGG
>NZ_DASSMH010000136.1:0-3834 GCF_035688975.1 Intrasporangium sp.
CCCTGGCCCCGCGGACAAACCACCCCCACCGACCTGTCCGCCAAACACCGCCGCCACCACAACCTCCGCACCACCGGGGCCTGGACCGCCGAACGCGCCCCCACCGGCCAGCAACCCATCACCTGGCGCACCCTCGCCGGCAGCCACTACACCACCTGGCCCAAGGACTGGCTCGAAGCCCACCGCCAACAACCCCACCACGACGCCGCCACCCCCACCACGAACCACGACCGGCACCCGCCCCCCGAACCACCCGACGACCCACCGCCCTTCTGAGCAAAGGCCTGACCCGTGACACCACAGGTCCGCAGTGCCCTACGCCAGGCCTCGCTCCTCGCGCGGGTCGTGTCGGCCCTACGCCAAGCCGAGGTCCGAGAGCGAGTACACCGACCGGTACTCCACTCCCTCGGCGCGGATCCGGTCCGCGGCGCCGGTCGCCCGGTCGGCGATCGTGGCGACCGCGACGACGTGCGCCCCCTCGTCACGCGCCGCCTTGACGGCCTCCAGCGGGGAGGCGCCCGTCGTCGTCGTGTCCTCGACGACGAGGACCCGCCGCCCGGAGATCGAGGGCCCCTCGATCCGCTGCTGCAGGCCGTGCGCCTTGCCGGCCTTGCGGACGACGAAGGCGTCGAGCCGCTCCCCGGCCCCGGCAGCGGCATGGAGCATGGCCGTGGCGACGGGGTCGGCACCGAGCGTGAGACCACCGACGGCGGCATACGTGAGGTCCCGGGTGAGGTCGCGCAGGACGACGCCGACGAGGGGAGCAGCCTCGCCGTCCAGCGTGATCCGGCGCAGGTCGACGTAGTAGTCCGCCTCCCTGCCGGACGACAGCGTCACCCGGCCGTGGACGATGGCCTTGTCCCGGATGATCTCGAGCAGGCGGGCGCGGGCGGTGGCGACGTCGGTCGTGGTCTGGGTCACGGCCAGATGGTATGCCGCCTGCCGGGCACCGCGCGTCGCCGTCCGTCAGCCGCGCGACCGGCCGAAGAGGTGCGGCAGGCGCGGCAGGCGCGGTCCGCCCCGGCCTCGCCGCCGCACGAGCCGGCGCGGCGCGAGGCGCAGCAGGCCCACGATGGCCTTGTACTGCGCGCCCGGGACGGACAGCACCCGTCCCCGGGCGACATCGGTGAGACAGTCAGCGACGAGCCTCGGTGCGTCGAGCCACAGGAACGCCGGGGCATCGGCGGGCACTCCGGCCCGCTCGTGGAACTCCGTGCGGGTGAAGCCAGGGCACAGGGCGGTCGCCGTCACCCCGCTTCCGCCCAGCTCGGCGGCCAGGCCCTCGGTGAAGACCGTGACCCAGGCCTTGGCCGCCGAGTACGTGCCGGCCGCCACGAAGCCGGCGACGGAGGAGACGTTGACGATGGCGCCGTGACCTCGGGCGCGCATGGCCCGCGCGGCGGCATGGGAGAGCACGAGGACGGCATCCCGCGCACGGCCGCGGCGAGTGGCGCCAGGGAGTGCCCCCGCACGACCCGCGCGGAAGGCCAGTCCCCGGAACGCTCGCGGCCAGGCGCCACCCCTCCATGAAAGCAGCGGCCGGCAGCCCACGCGCCACTTCCGCACGCCCCTCTCCCCGTCGAGTGGTCACTTCCGCACGCTCCTCACCCCATCGAGTGGCCACTTCCGCACGCCCCCAACCGCACCAAAGTGGCCACTCGACCTCGAACCCCCGTCGAGTGGCCACTTCCGTGCGCCGTAGGGTGGGCGACTGTGCGCATCGCCACGTGGAACGTCAACTCCATCCGCTCGCGCATCGACCGGGTGGAGTCGTGGCTACGGCGCGCGGACGTGGACGTGCTCGCCCTGCAGGAGACCAAGGCGCGCGAGGACCAGTTTCCGTATGCCGGGCTGCGGGCGCTCGGCTACGAGGTGGCGCACCACGGCCTCAACCACTGGAACGGCGTCGCCGTGCTGTCACGGGTGGGGCTCGACGACGTCACCGTGGGGTTCGACGGTATGCCGGGCTGGGGTGACCCCGTGGCGGCCGAGGCCCGAGCCGTGGGGGCGACGTGTGCCGGCGTGCGGATCTGGTCGCTCTACATCCCCAACGGGCGCACGCTCGAGGACCCGCACCTGCGCTACAAGCTCCAGTGGTTGGAGGCGCTGCGCGTGGCGGGTCGGGGCTGGCTGGCCGCCGAGCCCCAGGCGCAGATCGCGCTGATGGGCGACTGGAACATCGCCCCGCAGGACGACGACGTGTGGAGCCCGGCCTACTACGAGGGCCGCACGCACACGTCGCCGGCCGAGCGGGCGGCCTTCCGGGGCGTCGTGGAGGCGGGGTATGCCGACGTCGTCCGGCCGCACGCGCCCGGGCCGGGGGTCTACACCTACTGGGACTACACGCAGCTGCGCTTCCAGAAGGGCCGGGGGATGCGGATCGACTTCGCCCTGTGCTCGCCCGCTCTCGCGGCCCGCGTCGTCGGCGCTGCCATCGACCGCGAGGAGCGCAAGGGCAAGGGCGCCTCGGACCACGCGCCCGTCGTTGTCGAGCTCACGGACTGACTCTGCCCCGCGTGTCCGGGGTCAGGCCGAGGGTGAGGGCGAGGAGCCCGGCGAGCAGGGCCGCCACCGCACCACCGAGGAACACGGTCTGGATCTGCACCACGCCGGCCGCGACGAGGGCGCCGGGGTCGAGCGGGTTCGGCAGGCGGCGCACGGCCTCGAAGTAGCGGCTCAGCCCGACGGAGGTCAGCAGCGCGAGGCCGACCACCATGCCGACCATCCGCGCCACCACCACGAGGGAGCTCGCCACCCCGTGCGCCCCCACGGGCGAGTCCGCCAGGACCGCGTCGTTGACCGGCGCGAGCGCCAGGCCCACCCCGAGCCCGACGAGGGCAAGCACGACCGTGGTCGCCAGGGGCTGCTCGACCGAGTGGAGCGACCACCCCGACATGACGAACAGGCCTGCGGATGCCGCCAGCAGCCCGGCCCCGGCCACGGCCCCGGCACCCACCCGGCGCAGCGCCACCCCACCGACGGCCGCCCCCACCGGCACCGCGACGAGGAAGCGGACGAGGACCAGGGCCGCTCCGGTCTCGTCGTAGGAGCCGGTGAGGCGCGCGAGGAGGGGCACGTCGACGACGACCGCCACGAGCGAGACCCCCACGAGCAGGCTGACGACGACCGACCGGGCGCCCCGGCCCCGCACCACCCCCCGCGGCACGAGCGGCTGCCGGGCGCGGCGATGCCACCACCCGTAGCCCAGCAGGGTGAGCCCGCCCACGGGCAGCAGGACGCGGCCGAGGGCGCCGACGAGCTCGCGCTCCGGGTCGGCCGAGGCGAAGGCGAGCACGAGGCAGCCGAGCGAGACGGTCACGAGGGTGGCGCCGACGAGGTCGGCACGCCGCAGCACCGGCCACCACTGCGGGACGGTGAGGGCAGTCGCGCCGAGGAGCAGGGCGGCCGCGACGGCGCCGATGGGCGTGAGGGCGCGGGAGTCGCCGGAGAAGGGGACGAAGGGCGCCCCCAGGGTCACGTCGGTCACGAGCCGCTGAGGGGCGGCGAGGGCGAGCGTCCCGAGGGCGATCCCGGCCGCGCCGAGGGTCCACGCTCCGAGGAGCCTCGTCCGTATGCCGCGCCGGCCGCCTCCGCCGCGCACGCTCGCCCGCCGCCCGAGGGCGCGGATCACGGCATACAGCACCACTCCGGCGACGGCGTTGGCCCAGAAGATGGCCCGCCACCCGGACACGGCGAGGATTGCTGCGCCGAAGACGGGGCCCACGACCGAGCCGAGCTCCTGGACGGCCCCCACGAGCAGGCTGACGACGACCGACCGGGCGCCCCGGCCCCGCACCACCCCCCGCGGCACGAGCGGCTGCCGGGCGCGGCGAT
>NZ_DASSMH010000137.1:0-4742 GCF_035688975.1 Intrasporangium sp.
CCCCGCTTCTCGCATCCCCGTCTCCCCCCAGATATCTGGGGGGCTGGATATCGCCCTGGCAGTACCGCACCCCGCAGACAACTGAGGGGCCAGATATCGCCAGGGCAGCACCGCACCTCCCAGATATCTGGGGGGCCGGTCAGCGGTGGCCGGCACGCAGCACGAGCTCAAGCTCGAAGCGCACCTCCGGGTCCTCGAGCGCCTCGCCGAAGAGCTCCTTGAGCTGCGCCACCCGGTAGCCGACGGTCTGCTGGTGCACGAAGAGCTCCCCGGCGATGGGCGTGCGCTGGCCGCTGTGCCGCAGCCACGAGAGCAGGGTCTCGGCAAGGCGCTCCCGCACCGCGGGGCGCACCCGGTCGAGCGGCGCGAGCACCCGCGCCGCGAGGTCGGCAGTCGCGAGCGGCTCGGCCAGCACGATGAGCTCGGCGAGGTGCTCCTCGACCCAGACGGCGGGCCCGGGCTCGAGGAGGTCACCCGGCGCCAGCCCGCGCGCCCCTGCTGCGACGGCGAGGTGGAGGGACTCCGCCGCCAGGCCCAGCGGCCTCGGCGGCCCGACGATCGCCCGACGCCCCTCGAGCGCGCGGGCGAGGGTCCGCCGCCGAGCCGGGCGGTCGACGAATGGCATGAGGACGACGACGTCCGTGCCGCGCTCGGCCACCAAGGCGTCTGGACCGAGCGAGGCGCGGAGCCCTTCGACGTGCGGGGAGGGCACGGTGGCCACGACGACCACCTCCGGCAAGGTCCAGCCGACCGCGGCCGCCAGCCGCGCCACGGTCCCCTCGCTCACGTCGCCCCGCAGCACCGCCTCGACCAGCTCGCCCCGCAGCCGCTGCTGCTCGCCGGCCCGCTCGGACTGCTCGAGGGCGTAGCCCTGGGCACTCGCCGCGGACAGCTCGTCGATGTAGGCGAAGAGCGACTCCCCGAGGGCGAGGAGCACGTCCGGCGTGAGGTCGGCCACCGCCGCGCTGCGGGAGATGGCGCGGAAGGTGACCCGGGCACCCGCGCGGTATGCCGCGAGCAGCGACTCGAGACTGCGGCCGGCACGGACCTCGCCGCGGCCGAGCCGCTCGTAGATCCACTTGCTGTCCTCCGACAGCGCCGGCAAGCGGGTGCCGGGCAGGTCGAGGAAGCGGTCGAGGGCCACCCCCACGCCCTGGCGGATGCCCTGCCCGAACCGTCCCTCCATCGGCAGCGCGTAGTCGGGGACGGTGTGTGGGATCGTGGAGATGATCTCCTCGACGACGTCCGCGAAGGCGGGGCGCAGCTGCACGCTGATTTCAGCCGGGAGCGACAACCACGGGGGCTCCTGTCCCGTCTCGGTCATGCTCAGCCACCCCAGACCTTATTGGCGCGCAACAAACTCCTGCGGCAAAGGATACGTCTCGACACGAGTAATCGACGGGTTTTCAGGGCATGGTTGGAAGCATGGCCCAGATCCGCGTTCTCCGTCGCATGGCGTCGCTCCTGACGACGCCCCTCGCGCCCGAGGACTTCCTGGGGCTCGTCAACCCGCTCGCCTCCAAGCGTCAGCTTCGGGGAGTCGTCACCCGGGTCGTCCCGGAGACCGCCGACTCGGCCACCATCTCGTTCCACCCCGGCCGGGCCTGGAACGCCCACGAGGCCGGCCAGTGGGCCCGGATCGGCGTCGAGATCGACGGTGTGCGCCACTGGCGCAGCTACTCCCTCTCGGCTCCCGCCGGGCACGACCCCGCCATCACCGTGACCGCCATCGGCGCCGTGTCGACCGCCCTCGTGCGCGAGACCAAGGTCGGTGACGTCCTCTTCCTCGCGCCGCCGCAGGGCGACTTCGTCCTGCCCGAGCACCCGCGGCCGCTGCTGATGCTCACCGCCGGCAGCGGGCTGACCCCGGTCATGTCGATGATCCGCACCCTCGTGCCACGGCGTCCCGACGCCGACGTCGTCCTCGTCCACTCGGCCCGCTCGCGCGAGGAGGCGCTCTTCCACGACGAACTGCTCGAGCTCTCCGACCAGTTCCCCGGTCTGCGCGTCGTGCACTGGTTCACCCGGGTCGAGGGCGGCCGCCGCCTGGACCTGACCGATCCCACCGACCTCGACGCGATCTGTCCCGACTGGGGCGAGCGGGCGGCATACGCCTGCGGCCCCTCCGACTTCCTCGACGCCGCGAGCGCGCTCTGGGACTCCACCGACTCCGAGGCCGCGGCCAGCGGGCACCTCACCATCGAGCGCTTCGCGCCCGTCCTCCTCCCCGGCACCGGGGGCCAAGGGGGTCTCGTCACGTTCGAGAAGTCGGACAAGGAAGTGGAGGTGGACGGCGACGTCCCCCTCCTGGACGCCGGCGAAGAGTGCGGCGTCGTCATGCCCAGCGGTTGCCGCATGGGCATCTGCCGAAGCTGCCTCACGCCGCTCATCGCCGGGAAGGTGCGCGACCTGCGCACCGGCGAGGTGCACGGCGACGAGGGCGAGCTCATCCAAACGTGCGTCAACGCTGCCGCCGGCCCCGTCCACCTGGACATCTGAAGGGATCCCTCATGACCATCACCGCGATCCGGCCCAAGAAGCCGATCCTCGCCCCCACGGGCGGCCCCACGGTCCGACCGGCCGCCGCCGCCCACCTCACCGACGCCGACGTCGAGCGGCTCGGCACCGAGCTCGACGCCATCCGCGACGAGATCCTCGCCTCGCGGGGAGCCAAGGACGCGGCATACATCCGCCGGGTCATCAAGGTGCAGCGCACGCTCGAGCTGGCCGGCCGGGCCACGCTGCTGCTCTCCAGGCGCAAGTCGGCGCTCGTGGCCGGCACCGCCATGCTCTCGGTCGCCAAGATCCTCGAGAACATGGAGATCGGCCACAACGTCCTGCACGGTCAGTGGGACTGGATGCGCGACCCCGACATCCACTCCTCGACGTGGGAGTGGGACTTCGTCAGCCCCGCGGCGGCGTGGAAGCACACGCACAACGACCTGCACCACACGTGGACCAACGTCCTCGGCAAGGACAAGGACGTGGGCTACAGCACGCTGCGGATGTCCGCGGACCAGCCGTGGAAGCCGGTCAACATCCTCAACCCGGTCATCAACGGCGTGCTCGCGCCGTTCTTCGAGTGGGGCATCGCGCTCTACGACCTCGAGCTCGAGGCGTGGCGCGAGGGCGAGAAGCCGACCAAGGACGTCGTGCGCGACCTCAAGGCCACCGGCCGCAAGATCGTGCGCCAGTTCACCAAGGACTACGTCGCGACGCCGGCCGCCGCCATCCCCTTCGGTGGGGGCAAGAACGCCCTCATCGGCACGTTCACGGCGAACGCCATCCGCAACGTGTGGGCCCACTCGGTCATCTTCTGCGGCCACTTCCCCGACGGCGTCGACACCTTCACCGAGGCAATGATCGAGGGCGAGACCCGCGGCGACTGGTACATCCGCCAGATGCTTGGCTCGGCCAACATCTCCGGCAGCCCGCTGCTTCACCTCATGACCGGCAACCTCAGCCACCAGATCGAGCACCACGTCTTCCCGGACCTGCCCTCCAACCGGTATGCCGAGGTGGCCGTCAAGATGCGCGAGATCTGCGAGCGCTACGGGCTGCCCTACACGACCGGGCCGATGTACCGCCAGGTCGGCCAGGCGTGGGCCAAGGTGTTCCGCCTGGCGCTGCCCGGCGGCAAGGGCACGGCGGGCACGGCGGGCACGGCGAGGGCGAGCGCGCGTCGCGCGTCGCCCGCGGCGATCGCTGCCACCGCCTGACCCGACGCCTGACCCGACGCCGCATCCCGGCCGCCTGCTGCTCGGTCGCCGCTCGGCTGTTCTCGGGGCCGGCGGACTCCCTCGTGGAGCCCGCCGGCCCTCGGCGTCTCACGACTGCGTCGTATGCCGGTCGGGTCGTATGCCGGTCGCGACGGCCCGCGGGTCGGCTCGAGGGAGCTCTTGACCCGCGGCATACGAGGCGTAATCTTCATTACATGATTACGCAGCAAGATATGGAACGGGTGCGCGGCTGGTTCACCGGCCGGCTGCCCGAGGAGTGGCGCATCGAGGACCCGGCCATCACCATCGACCGGGAGGAGATCGTCGTCGAGCTCGTCGTCGGCGACGTCGAGCTGGCCGACGCGAGCGACGTCGAGCGCGACGAGGCACGGGCCGGCCGGGCCCGCGCGTTCCGCGAGGACACCCGCGGCCGGCGCATGGAGATCGCGCGCGAGGCGCAGCACCGCTTCGGCCGCACGGTGTCGTGGGCGGTCCGCGTGGGCGACCACCGGGAGCTGTTCACCCACATCGCCGCACCGGTCATGACCCGGCTCCGGCAGCCGCAGCGGCGGGTGCTCGACACGCTCATCGACGCGGGCGTCGCACGGTCCCGCGCCGAGGCCCTGGCGTGGTGCGTGCGGCTCGTCGCCGAGCACGAGAGCGACTGGCTGAGCGAGCTGCGCGAAGCGATGGAGCACGTCGCGGACGTGCGCAGCAAGGGACCGGCCGCCTGAGCGCCGCCGCCTGAGACCCGCCGCCTGAGACACCCGCCTGAGACCCGCCGGCCTCCCCGCTCCAGACCGCCCTCCGGTCGAGCGGCGACAATGGGGTCGTGACGACCCAGACGACGAGACCCGAGGCGGGCGCGGGCAGCCTGCGCTGCACCATCTTCCGGGACGGCGCGGCAACGTCGGCGCCGGCCTCTCACGAGACGCTCTCCGCCGCGCTGCGGGACCCGGAGACCCTCGTGTGGCTCGACCTCGAGGAGGCCGACAAGGACCACATCGCGTGGGTGGCGCAGGA
>NZ_DASSMH010000138.1:0-14403 GCF_035688975.1 Intrasporangium sp.
GATGACGGCGCCGACGACAGCGAGCTCGCGGCCGTTGTGAGCGCGGTCCAGGAGGCGGCCGTCGCTGCAGGCGTTCACGCCGGCCCAGCCCCGTGGCTGCCTCCGCTGCCGCACCGACTGGGGCTGCCCGGGCTCACCGACCGGTCGACGAGCGGGCGCGCCACGGTGCCGGCCACCAGTATCCCGGTCGGGCTCGCCGACCTGCCCGCCCTCCAGCAGCAGGACGTCTTCACCTGGGATCCCGACGCGAGCGGCCACCTCGGCATCGCGGGCGGCCCGCGGAGCGGAAGGACGAGCGCCCTGACGACCTTGGCGCTCGGGATCGCCGAGCGGTACGGGCCGCATCAAGTGCACATCCACATCCTCGAGGGGGTTCCTGGGGCCCTGTCGGACCTCGCGGGCCTGCCACACGTGGGATCCGTGACCGGGGCATCCGACCCCGCGCGGGCCCGACGCGCCGTCGACCGGCTGTGCCAGCAGCTGGACAGGTCCGCTGAGGACGTCTCACGGCTCACCGTGGTGCTCGTCGACGGGTGGGAGGCCGTGCAGGACTCCCTCGACCGCCTCGACCACGGAGCCACCACCGACCGACTCGTCCGCCTCATGCGGGACGGCCTGTCCAGCGGACTGCGCGTCGTCGTCACCGGCGGACGGGCCCTGACGGGAGGACGCCTCGTGCCCCTCGTCCAGCAGCGCCTTGTGCTGCCGCTGCCGGACCCGCTCGATCTGGCGCTCGTCGGACTGGACCGTGCTGCGGCACCCACGCCATGGCCTCCCGGCCGAGCGGTGCACGCCACCACAGGTCTCGAGATCCAGCTCGCGTATGCCGGTGCACCGGCAGGAAAGACGGTCACGCCGCTCATGCAGTCAGCGCGGTCCGCCGAGGAGCGATGGTCCTGGCTGCCTCCGGAGGTCCTGCCCTGGCGCCTGCGCGAACTGCCGACCCGCGTGACGCTGCGAGAAGTGCCCAGCCGTCCACCTCCTCACCTGGCCATCGGGGTCGGTGAGGAGGAGGGGAGCTCGTTGGGCTTCGACCCAAGCCGCGGGGAGCGCCGCATACTCGTGGCGGGGGGCCGCCGGACCGGGAGGTCCACCGCGCTGCACGCCCTGGCCATGCGCCTCCTCGAACAGCACCATCCGCTCATCGTGGTGACGGTGCGGCCCTCGTGCTTGACCGCGGGCGCCGCACGCACCTGCAGCGGCGTGGTGGCGGCGGGGGATCAGCCAATCGCTGGAACCCGGCTGCACCTGCTCGGCCCCGGCGAGGTCGACCACTTCGTCGAGCTCCGCCGCGCGGTACCCCAAACGGCGATCATCGTGGACGACGCCGAGTCCCTCGACGGCTCCCCGATGGCCGACGCCCTCGCGGAGGCGGCCCGGCTCGTCGAGACCGCAGGAGGAGTCATCGCCGCCGCAGTCGACGTGGCTCGCCAGCCGGTCGCCTTCCGGGGCCTCGTCGCAGAGGTGGCCCGTGACTCCACCGGGTTGCTCCTGTGCCCGACGGCCACCTCCGACGGCGACCTCTTCAGGCTTGCCGCCGAGGCCGTGACTCACCGCATCCCCGGGCGCGGGCTGCACATCCTCGCCCGTCAGGTCACCCCCATCCACATCGCCGACGCCGCCTGAGGCGGGCGTGCTACGACGCGTCAGCCTGAGCGGCCGCCGACGGCGCACCCTGTTGCGTCGTTGTTGCCCTGTGCTTGCAGGAGTGCATCTCATGGCCTGACCGCTTGTTGCTGGCCGGCTCGCCCCCGCCGCGGGTCACCTCGGGCACGGCATACTCACCGGGTCGGTGCCGTGACGGACAGCGCGATCGATGAGCCAGAGGCCGTTGACCCGCGAGAAGTGGTAGTCGAGCGACCACCGCGTGCAGATCTCGCCGGGCCGGTCCTGGGGCCCGTCGCCGGGGTCCTGCCGACTCGTGAACCGCAGCCATACAACCGGCTTCCTCGAGATGAGGGACACGTCGCCTACTCGGAAGTCGCTGTCCCTGGTGCTCTTGACGGCGTCCGAGAAGTCTGCCAGCGACATGCCCCTGGCCAACTGGGCCACGGCCGTCGGGTTGTCGCCGGCGTTGAGCGACGAGAAGTAGACCTCAAGCGTCTGAAGCGCCTGCGTTGCGACATCCTCGCGCATGTCCCGCACCGGCAGCGGCCGGCCGTCGATCCCCACCGCCTGAGGGCAGGGTTGGTGGGAAGGTGGCTCGGGTCGGACCCGCCAGCGCTCGAAGGCGGGGCGCGCCACGGACGCCGCGACGGCGAGGCGGTCTCCCTGCAGCTCCCCAGACTTGGCCCCTTGCTGATCCATGACGTCGGTCTGCGCGTCGACGAGCCCCACGACGTTACCGTCGGCGTCGATGACGGGGCCACCGCTGTTGCCGTGGTTGGACGCGAAGTCCAGCTCGATGAGCCCGTGCCGCGTGATCCCGCCGATCGTCGCCTTGCGGCCGGTGCTGTTGACCGTGCCGGGTTTGAAGGAGAGCGGACTGCCCAAGGTGTAGCCCACGGCCGCGACCTGGTCTCCGACCTCCGGATCGGAGGCCGCGAACGCCAGGATCCGCCCGGGGAATCGCACCGCCGAGCGAACCAGCGCAAGATCCGATCGATCGTCGTAGCCGATCACCTCGCCCGCAGCTGCCATGGTGCCGTTCATGACTCGCACCGCTTGGGCGCCGCGCACCACATGGGCGACCGTGACGACGAGGTCGGGGCCGAGGAGGAAGCCCGAGCCCTGGCCGGAGGTGGTGCAGTCGGCGGACTGGATGCGGACCACGCCGCTGCGGACGAGCGCGAAAGCCGACTTGAGGGTCCCCGCCGAGGGGGACGAGACCACCGGCGTGAGCGGCCTGGTCGTCGCGTCCGATGTGGCCGAGCTGGCCGATGGGGGCGCGGGCAAGGTCGAACTGGACGACGCGGGCGCGGACGGCCGCGGTGCGGTCGTCGACGAGGAATCGGGCGCCTGCCCGCCCGAAGCGCTGCACGCGCCGAGCAACATCGCGGTGACGGGCGCCCACAGATCCCTACGTCGCATGCCGTCCTCTCCCGTGACCGAGAGCCTCCCCGCAGTTTCCAGCGCACAGACTCGACCTCGGGGGCGGAGCGGGGCATCGCCTCGTTCACGCAACAGGGCGGTTGCGGCGAGGCGCCACGCGATCTCCGGTCGCCTTCACCACAGACGCGGCCGGGGTGCGCCACCAGAGGAAGCCGGGATGGCCAGCCCAGACAGGTTCGCCGTGGGCCGGCGGCGGGGAAGCTAGCTGCGGAGCAGGCCCTTGAGCGTGTCGCGGGTCCGGTCGACTATCGACGCGAACGGCCCGAGGGCCCACTGAGCCCCCGTCGAGCCAGCGGTCGACGGGTGGGGATGCGTCGGGGCGATGGCCTCGGCAGCCAGGATCTGCTTGCCCAGATCGGTCCGCGCCTCCTCGTCGAGCGCGGCGACGACCCGGGGGAACTCCTCGCGCTCCTCGCTGTCAGCGTGCTGCAGGACCGCCTGCTCGAGAGCGGCGAGGAGCGTGTCGAACTCCACTGAGCGGACGTCGAGCCGCTCGAGATCCTTGAGCATCCGGGTCGCCTCCGCCTCCTCCGCGTTGCGGGCATCGACGACCTCGCGTCCGGCAACCTTGGCCGACGTCGGCCGCAGCACCATCTCCTCGGCCGTCTCGTGCACGGCGAGCAAGGCCCGCAGCTCGTCGAACGTCTCCTGCCGGTGCGCCCCCGTCGCCTCCCTGACGTCGGCGAAGAGCGCCCGGACGCGCGCGTGCTGTTCAAGCAGGATGCGGATCGCGTCGCCCTCAGGCAGGTGCGAGGCCTTGACCGGCTCGTGTCCGCCCTTGCTCATCAGTCCTCCTCCGTGGTCGACGGCCACTTGGCCCTTCCGCAGAGCACTACCCGCCGAGGCCCATGGGCAACCCGTTCCACGCCTGCCTGGTATGCCGCACACCATCTCCCTCGTGGGCGCCCGCTGCCCCCGCCGCAGTCGAGTGGCCACTTCCGTACGCCGCCCCCCTGCAGTCGAGTGGCCACTTCCGTACGCCGCGGTCTGCCCCAAAGTGGCCACTCGACGAATGGGAGCCTTCTTTCACTTCCGAGCCGGCACCCGCCGCCCCCGCCGTAGTCGAGTGGCCACTTCCGTACGCCGCGGCCCGCACCAAAGTGGCCACTCGACCACAGAGGCCCGCACCAAAGTGGCCGCTCGACCACAGAGGCCCGCACCGAAGTGGCCACTCGACGAGAGGGGCCCGCACCGAAGTGGCCACTCGACCACAGAGGCCCGCACCAAAGTGGCCACTCGACCACAGAGGCCCGCGCAGAAGTGGCCACTCGACCACAGAGGCCCGCGCAGAAGTGGCCACTCGACGAGGGGGCGAGGGGGGCGAGGCGGTCGGTCAGCGGCCGCGCACCGGGAGGTGGCCTCGCAGCGGCATCCGGGCGCCCCTGCGCGGGCGTCGGTGCCCCGCGAGGCCGAGGAGCGCCTGCACCCGGTAGCGGTGCGCGGCATACGGCTCGAGCAGCTCCGCCAGCCCGGCGTCGTCGACCGCGGCGCCGACGAGGGCCCAGCCGATGTCCTTGGCCACGTGAAAGTCGCCGAAGCTCACGGCGTCGGCGTCGCCGAGGGCGCGCTGCGCGACCTCCGCGCTCGTCCACACCCCTACGCCGGGCAGGGCCCGCATCCGCCGCACGGCCTCCCCCGGCCCGAGGTCGACGGCCTCCTCGAGCCGTCCCGCCGCCCGGGCGGCGACGACGAGGGCGCGCGAGCGCGCGCCGTCGACCGACGCCTGCAGGAAGGCCCACGAGGGGATGGCCGCCCACTCCGCGGGCCGGGGCGGCACGAACAGGCCGACCCGACCGTAGGGACCGGGGGCCGGCGACCCGAAGCGCCGCACGAGCCGCCGGTAGCCGGCGAAGGCCTCCTGACCAGTGACCTTCTGCTCGATGACGGCCGGGACGAGGGCGTCGAGGACGAGGCGTGACCGGGGCACGCGCCACCCGGGGAAGCGCCGCCAGGCGTCGCGGACGACGTCGTGGTGTGCCACGAAGCCAGTGGGGTCGTCGGCGGCGCCGAGCAGGTCCGGCACCCCGTCGAGCAGCCAGTCCGCCCCAGGGCCCCACGCGGTGGCCTCGACCTCTCGCCCCGGCGCACGGCATACGAGGTGGAGGGCTCCCGGGCCGTCCGGGGTCTGGGCCGCGCGCACGAAGGCGCCACCCTCGGTCCACAGCGAGGTCGGGTCGCCCGGCCCCCGGCGGAAGACCCCGAGCTGGGCCCCGAGCGACACCGGCCGATCGGTGCGCCACAGGCGGGTGCGGGCGGGCATGTCCCCAGTCTCGCCTAGACTCGGGGCGTCGCCGAACGACCGGTGACGGTGCACGGTCCGAGCCGACGGCGGGGCCCGACGCACCGTCGAGACGGAAACCGAGACGGAAGAGGATCATGGTCCGCGAGAGCACCCGAGACCGACGCGCCCGCGTGGCCGCGATGCAGGCGCAGCAGAAGGCGGCCGAGCGGCGCCGGCTGCTCGCCGTCATCGCCGCCTGCGCCGTCGTCATCCTCGCCATCGCCGGCGGCGTGGCCTGGGCCATCATGGGCGAGCGGAACAAGGAGCAGGCAGCGCTCGACAAGCTCTCGAACGGCGCGGCGAGCGCCGCATGCGACCCCGTCATCACCGACCCCGCAGTCGGCTCCTCCGACCACTTCGGGCCGGGCACCAACAAGCCGGAGCAGACCAAGGCCGAGTACACGACCGTGCCGCCGTCGAGCGGGCCTCACCTGGCGAGCCCGGTGCTCGGCGAGCGCCGCGTCTACACCGTGGCCGACGCCCCCGCCGTCGAGTCGCTGGTGCACAACCTCGAGCACGGCTACACCATCCTCTGGTACGACCCGTCGGTCGAGAAGGAGCAGGCAGGGGCCTTCGACGCCCTCGCCAAGAAGATCAACGCCATGCCTGAGGCAGGCAACAAGTTCCTCATCACGCCGTGGGACACGAGCCGCGGCGCCTTCCCGGCTGGAAAGAAGTACGCCCTCAGCCACTGGTTCGCCAAGGCGGACTCGAGCGGCAAGGTCACCGAGCAGGCCGGCAAGCGCCAGCTCTGCGGTGGCCTCAGCACCGAGGTGGTCGAGAGCTTCGTCAAGGCCAACCCGTGGTCGGCCGCGCCCGAGGCTGGGGCCGCCTGACCGGCGCTGCTTCAGGTCCGGCTGCTTCAGGTCCGGCTGCTTCAGGTCCGGCCGCGTCAGGTCCGGCCGCGACCGTCGCCGCTGCCCGTCGCCCCCGCCGAGGACGGACCGGCACCCGTGAGGTGGTGCCGCCGAGCGTAGACCCACCCGGCGAGGGCTGCGCCGACGTCGACCACCGTCACCACGAACCGCGAGACGATCGCGACCGCGGCGGCGGCCGGGGTCGGGATCGCCGTGGACAGGATGAGTGTGAGCAGCCCCTCACGGGCGCCGAGCCCGGCCGGCAGGACGATCGTCAGCATCCCCAGCGCAACCGACAGCGGGTAGCCCGTCACCGCCGCGACGGTGAGGTCGGGGTGCGGCGAGCCGGAACCCGCCACCGCGCGCGCCAGCAGGAGGGTGTGCGCCCCGAAGCCGAGCCAGGCCGCGACGAAGAGACCGACCGAGAGCAGCACTGCCCGCCCCGACAGGTCGTGGTCGAGCGGCGAACGGCGCAGCAGCCGGAGCCCCACGGCGACGAGCCGGTTGAGCAGCGCGGGGACGAGCAGGACGGCGACGAGCGGGATCGCGAGCAGCACCTGCCACGGGAAGCCGCCGGTCGGGGACCGCAGCAGGTACGAGGCGGCGGGCAGGCCGACCAGCACGCCGGTGAGGAGGGCGAGCCCGAGCGCGAGCAGGCCGGCGACCGCCGTCCGGCGGCGGGGGACGCGCAGGTGGCTGGCGATGTCGGCCTGGACGAGCACGGACCACAGCGAGCCTGGGAGGTACTTGCCGAGCTGGCCGACGAAGTAGACGCCCGACGCAGGTGCCGGGTGCAGCGGTGAGCCGAGGTCGCCGAGGATGACCTTCCAGCCGAGCATCGTCAGCCAGGTCCCGAGCGCGGCCGCCAGCGTCGAGAGGGCGACCACCCCGCCGGAGATCCGGTCGAGGTGCGGGCCCACGTCCCTCCAGTTGCGGGCGACGGCATAGACCACGGCGGCAAGCGTGACGACGGCGACGCCCACCCGCAGCGCCGTGAGGATGCGGCCCCGGGTCACGTCAGCGCCGCCGCAGTGTGAGCCGGACGAGGCCGTATGCCGCGTCGCCGGCCCGGGCGCGGCCCGCGGCGGCGCGGACCCGGGCCGTCACGTCGCCGTCGAGGTCCCCGACGAGGACGAAGCCGAGATCGTGCGCCCGGGCGAGGACGCCGCGCACGTCGGCCGGCCCCATGGCACCCGGTGCCCCGAACGGCCCGACGGGCACGGTGATGACGAGCAGGCCGCCTGGACGCAGCGCCCAGGACGCCTGCTCGAGGAGCTCGTCGACGTCGTCGGCGTCGCAGTCCTGCGGGTGGATGCGCACGACGACGTCGAGCGAGCCCGGGTCGATGTCGAGCGCCCCCAGGCTGGGGGACGTGCCCGTGAAGTCGATCTCGACCGGCGCGAAGCCCACGGCACGGGCCCACCGGGAGAAGAGGGAGCGGCCGCCGGCCGCGTCGACGACGACGGCGCTGCGCCGGCCGTCGTCCCGAACCCGCAGGATCGCCGCGAGGGCGCCGAGCGCCGCCCAGGCCGCCATGGCGTCCCGCGTCCGCGGGAGGCCGACCAGGCGAGCGACGTGCCGGGCGTCGTCGGCCTCAGCCGGCTCCACGAGCGCGTCGGTGGGACGCACCCAGTCGGGCAGGTCGTCACCGCCCAGCGCGACGACGGTCCGCCGACGCGCCCGCAGCGCGCCGAGCCCGGCGCGGGCGTCACGGACGAGGCCGGCTGCCCAGGGCCGCCCGTGGCCGCTGTCCGCTGCCCGTGACCGTCCGGGACCCTCGGCCGCCTCGGGCTCGTCGGGCTCCGGCACGACGGCCGCCTCGTCGACCGAGAGCGCCTCGACCGTCCCCAGGTAGGTGGCCCACGTCCCCGAGAGGTCGGGCGTCTGCACCCCGTCGGCCAGCCGCTGCCACACGTCGGCGTCACCGAGGCGCCGCAACGCCGCCACGAGGGCCTCCTCGTCCCACGTCAGCACGAGGAGCCCCGTCCGGCCGTCCTGCACCTGCTCGTCGAACGGGGTCACGGCCGGGGCGAGGACGGGCAGGCCGTGGATGTGGGCGAGCGCGACGTCCTGCGTCGCCGACGCCGCCCGGGACGGCAGGACGAGGACGTCGTGGTCGGCGAGCAGGGCGGCAAGCTCGTCCGCCGGCACATCACGGTCGTGCAGCCGCACCCGGCCGGCCAGGGACGGGTCCCCGGTGAGCTCCTCGACCGCCGCCCGACGGGCCCCCGACATCGGCCCGGCCGCGGTGAGCGTCACGTCCGGGACCGAGCGCATGGCGTGCAACAGCGGGTCCAAGCCCTCGTGCTCCACGGTCAGCCCGAGCATGAGGAGCCGCGTGGCCCCGCTCCGCCGCCCGGTCCCGGCCGGCTCGCCCGCCCGGACTGGCGGCGGCAGCTCGGCGACGGCCACCCGGGCGGCGCCGAGGCGGCCAGCCACCCGGGCATCGTGCTCGCTGTGCACGAGGGTCGCGTCGACGCTGGACAAGAGCCAGGACAGCAGCCGCGCGCCGCCCCCCGGAGGCTCGGGCGGCAGGCCGTGGAGGCAGATCGCCACCGACTGCGGCCGCCTCCCCGGTTGCCCGGTGGCGGCACGCCGGCGGCTCCCTCTCCCAGGCACGGAGCCGGCCGCCCTCAGCAGCACGACGTGGCCGGGCACCAGGACGGGCGGCACGTCCACGACAAGGATCGCGTCGACCGCGCGCAGCCTCCTGCCGACGCGCAGCCACGTGTCCGGCCGGCTCGGCCGGAGCGCCCGGATCGTCCGCGGGAAGGGCGGGACCGCGGGACCCGTCTCGGGCGCGGCCACCGGCCCCGCCAGCCCGGCAGGGTGGGACGAGGCCCAGGCGACGAGGAGGACGTCGTGGCCGGCGTCCGCGAGGTGATGCGCCAGCATCGTGGTGTGCGCGGGCGCCCGTCCCTTGGGCGGATGCGTGGGGCCGACCACCGCGATCCGCAGCGCCGCCGACACCGGCTCTGCCGAGCCCTCGCGGATCGCTCCGAGGCCGTGGGGGTCCGTCATGGTCCTCCGACTGTATCGGGCCGCCCATCGAGCGGGCCGTACCGGGCACTTCAGGCCGGGCGCCCCGCATCGGGCACCCCTGCCGGGACCCTAGGCTGGCGCCGTGCTCATGCCTGCCGACGTCCTGCGCCGCCTGCTCGCCTCCGACCCGGGACGCCCGCGGCTCACGTGGTACGACGACGAGCCGGGACCGACGGCCGGCGAGCGCATCGAGCTGTCCGCTCGCGTGCTCGCCAACTGGGTCGCCAAGGCGGGCAACCTCCTGCAGGACGACGCCGCGGCCGGCCCCGGCACGACGGTCGGCCTCGACCTGCCGACGCACTGGCGCACGGCATACTGGGCGCTCGCCACGTGGAGCGTCGGCGCGACCGTCGTCGTCGGGACCGACGCGCTGGTGGCCGACCTCCTCGTCACGGACTCGCCGCAGCGGGCCGCCGGCCACCACGGCGACGCGGTCCTCGTGACGCTGCCTGCGCTCGCCCGCCGCCACCCGGGGGCCGCGGAGGCCGGCGGCGCCGTCGACGAGGCGCGGGAGCTGCCGTCGCACGGGGACCGGTTCACGCCCCTGAGCGAGCCGGAGCCGGGCGACGTCGCGCTGTCGGGGGACGGGGTCGACACGGCCTACGACGCGCTCGTCGTCGCCCGACCCGAGTGGGGGCCGGCGCCACGGGTGGCCGTGCAGGCTCCGCCGGCTACCGCACTCGTGCAGTCCCTGTCGGCCTGGGCGGCGGACGGCTCCGTCGTGATGCTGCGCGGGCCACGGGCCGCTCACGCCGGCCGGCTCGAGGCCGAAGGGGTGACGGTCGACCTGCGCTAGCGCGCCAGCCGGTCGAGCAGCATCCACGTGCGCGCGTCGACGACGCCCGTGCCGGGCAGGCCGGCCCGCACCTGCGCGGTGCGCACGGCGAGCTCCGTCCGCGGGCCGAAGTAGCCCGTCGTCGGCGTGACCCCGAGGACCCGCTGGACCCCCCTGACCGCCTCCCCCGTCGCCCCGACGCGCAGCACGGTGGCCCGGTAGCGCAGGAAGGGGAAGTCGCGTCGCTCGAGGGCATCCCACACCGGCCTGGTCACTGTGCCGGTCCGCGGCAGGCCCGCGCGCTGCTCGAAGACGCGCACCGCCGTCCGCGTCTCGGCGTTGAAGACCGCGGTCACGTGCACGCGCAGGGCGCGCTGCAGGACGGCGACGGCCCCGCCGCGGGAGCCGAGCGTGAGGGTCGTGCCCTTGTATGCCGTGAACGGCGTGCGCAGGTCCGCCCCCGGGGCGGCGGGCGCGGCGGGAGCCGGCCCCTTGTGCAGGTAGGAGTCGGCGCGCATGCCGGAGCGCACCGAGTAGGCGTGGTAGCGCGGCCCGTTGAACTCCTCGATCGTCACCGAGCCGTCCGGCGCCACCGCCGTGACCAGCGCGACGTGCCCACGCGCCCACCAGGCGATGTCGCCCACCGACGGCGTCGACGTCGCGACCCGGCCGATGTTGCCGGCATACGCCTTCCAGTCCACCGCCCCGCCCCGCCCGCTCGGGAAGCCGAAGGAGCGCCACGTCAGGCCCAGCCTCCACGCGACGAAGTCGCCGCACTCGAGGTAGAGGAAGCCCCGGCCCGGGTCGGCGGGATAGGTGTAGGCCGCGGGCGGCTGCGCCGGCGCGGGCCTGGTGCCCGGCGCCGGGGCCGCGGCCCAGCCACGGCTGGCGAGCACCTGCTGGGTCCGGGCGTCGGCCACCCCGGTCTCCGGTAGGCCCACGAACCGCTGGTAGGCCATCACGCGGGCCTTGGTCAGGTCACCGAAGTAGCCCGTCGTGGGCAGCCCTCCAAGCCTGGCCTGCAGGGCTCGCACCGCCTCCGAGCGCATGCCGTAGGACAGGGTGGCGGGCGCCGCGGGCGCTGGAGGGGGCACCGACGGCGCCGGAGGGGGCGGCGCGGCCCAGCCGCGGGTGGCGAGGACCTGCTGGGTCCGCACATCGGCGACTCCGGTCGGCGGCAGGCCGACGAAGCGCTGGTAGGCGACGACCCGCGCCTGCGTCAGAGGGCCGAAGTAGCCCGTCGTCGGCAGCGACCCGAGCTTGGCCTGCAGGGTCCGCACGGCCTCTGACGTCATGCCGAAGGACAGCGGGACGGCAGCGGGAAAGCCCGCGGGAACGGGCCGGGCCGGGGCCGGCGGCGGTGCCGCCGTCCCCGCGGCGGCGGGCAGCGTGGTGAGGTAGGACGTCGTCGCGACGCCGGTCCACCACGACGTGCGGCCCGCCGCACCGTCGTAGGTGAAGCTGAAGTGGATGTGGTCGGTGTGCGGCGAGGAGCCCGAGTAGGGCGCCCACCCCCGCTCGGGGGCATAGGCGCGCCACATCTTGCGGTTGTGGATGATGTACATGAGCCCGAAGCGGCGGGCCATGGCGCCCGGCCGACCCTGGGCGTCAGGACGGGTGAGCCACGTCAGCACCGACTGCGCGATCGCCTCCTGCGCGGGGTTGTCCGCGCTCAGCATCCAGTCCCAGGCTCGCCCGTCGAAGTGCTCCGAGGTCCCGGCCGAGCAGGTGCGACCGATGAGGGAGACGGATCCCACGCGGTAGTACGACGTCAGGAGCGTGGCGAAGGCCACCACGCCCGGCCGCGCCCGCGGGTCGCAGATCGTCTGCGCCTGGTACGGCACCGCCACGTCGAGGGCGACCGGCAGCGGCCGGGACGGATGCGGCGGAGCCGGGATGGCGGCGAGGGCAGCGGCCTGCCCGGTCAAGGGGATGCCGAGGGCGGGCACGGCAAGGGCCATGCCGATCCGGCGACGCAACGTCATGGGGTCTCGCTTTCCACCAGGGCGCTCGCTTCAGGAGCGCGGCAGCAGGATGAGTGCCTGCTGCGACCTCGTCGGCAGACCCGCCAGTGGGGGGCGATATGTCCATTTTGTCGGAGTAGGCGACCTCATTAATTCACTTCGGCCCCACCGTTCACAAGTCCCTGGAAAGAACTACATGGCAGTAGTTCTTCCCGGGGAAAAGCACATCGCTGTCGTTTCCCGTGCCTGCGGGCGAAAGGGCCGGAAGGCCGGGTCGACGGCATACGTGGTGGCACTCCACTGCGGGCCCGCGGATGTGGGCCCCGCCCACCCCCATGGCCGCGTGGGCCCCCGGCTAGAGTCGGCGGCATGGACAAGGTCGTCTCCACGCCCGCCGACGCCATCGCCGGGATCCGCGACGGGATGTCGCTGGCCGTCGGTGGCTTCGGGCTCTGCGGCGTGCCCAGCGTGCTCATCCGGGCCATCCACGACAGCGGACTGACCGACCTCGAGGCGGTCTCCAACAACTGCGGCGTCGACGACTGGGGTCTCGGGATCCTGCTGCACGACAAGCGGATCCGGCGCATGGTCAGCTCCTACGTCGGGGAGAACAAGGAGTTCGAGCGGCAGTACCTCAGTGGTGAGCTCGAGGTCGAGCTGACCCCCCAGGGCACGCTCGCCGAGCGCCTGCGTGCCGGCGGCTCGGGCATCGCCGCCTTCTTCACGATGACCGGGGTCGGCACCCAGATCGCCGAGGGCGGCCTGCCCTGGCGCTACGACACGGACGGCCGCGTCGCGGTGGCGTCGCCACCGAAGCAGGTGCAGGAGTTCGACTGGATGGGCGAGCGGCGCACCTTCGTCCTCGAGCAGGCCATCTCGACCGACTTCGGCCTCGTGCGCGCCGCGCGCGGCGACCGGCACGGCAACCTCGTCTTCCACGAGTCGGCGCGCAACTTCAACCCCCTCTGCGCGATGGCCGGCCGCACCACCGTCGCGGAGGTCGAGGAGCTCGTCGAGCCGGGCGAGCTCGACCCCGACTCCGTCCACCTGCCCGGCATCTTCGTCCAGCGCGTCCTGCCCCTCACCCCCGAGCAGGCCGCCGAGAAGCGCATCGAACGCCGCACGGTGCGACCGCGCACCCCGTCCACCCCCACGCAGGAGGTCTGAGCCCGTGGCCCGCACCCGTGAGGAGATGGCCGCCCGCGCGGCCCTCGAGCTGTCCGACGGCGCGTACGTCAACCTCGGCATCGGACTGCCGACGCTGGTGCCCAACTACGTGCCCGACGACGTCGAGATCGTCCTGCAGTCCGAGAACGGCATCCTCGGGGTGGGCCCCTACCCGTTCGACGGGGAGGAGGACCCCGACCTCATCAATGCCGGCAAGGAGACGGTGACCGTCCGGCGCGGCGCCTCCTTCTTCGACTCGGCGACCTCCTTCGGGATGATCCGGGGCGGCAAGGTCGACGCGGCCATCCTCGGCGCCATGCAGGTCTCGCAGGCGGGCGACATCGCCAACTGGATGATCCCCGGCAAGATGGTCAAGGGCATGGGCGGAGCCATGGACCTCGTCCACGGCGCCAAGAAGGTCATCGTGCTCATGGAGCACACCGCCCGCGACGGCGCCTTCAAGATCGTGCGCGAGTGCTCGCTGCCCTACACCGGGCGGGGCGTGGTGCAGCGGATCATCACCGACCTCTGCGTCCTCGACGTCACACCCACCGGCCCAGTGCTGCGCGAGCTGGCCCCCGGGGTGACGGAGGACGAGGTCCGCACCAAGACGGAGCCGGACCTCACCGTCGACCTCGCCTGAGTCCGCCCACGGACCGGGTCCCGGAGGTGCTATGCCTGATCCGTGACCACCGACGGACCGCCGGGCGCCGACTTCGGCCATGCGCCGCCGCCCACCCTGGCGGAGGGGTTGCTCGCGGTGCCGCTCCACATCCTGGCCGTCCGGGGGATGGTCCGTCTCGACGCGGCCACGGCAGCGGCGGCAGCCGACGCCACCATGGACTACGTCGTGGGCCCCTATGCCGGGCACCCGTTCTTCGACCTGCGACAGGCCGTGGACCGCTGTTGGCTGGACGGCCGGGAGATCGACCCGGCAAAGGTCGCGGCCGTGGACGTCGGCGCCGGACCGGCCTGCACCGTCCGGATGCTGCGCTGCTGGCAAGCCTCCCGATCCGCTCACCGCCTGCGGCTGCGGTATCGACTCGGCACGCCGCAGGCTGAGCTGGGCGGCACGTATCCCCCGGTGCTCCGGTGGGAGGCCGGGCCGCGGCTGCGGTGGAGCTTCGGTCTGTCGGACCTGTTCGCGGGCCGCTATCTCGAGGCATGGTTTCCGGCCAACCTGCCGTTCGACCCGTTTCCCCTCACCTTGGACATCGCGATCACGGGTACCCGCGTGCGCCACTCGGTCATCAGCAACGGAGACGT
>NZ_DASSMH010000139.1:0-5481 GCF_035688975.1 Intrasporangium sp.
GTCCAGCCCATGAGGGTCGGGCCGACCAACACCTGCTCGGGGTGGACGGCGTTGGCTTCCTTCGCGGCGTGCACCCGCTTGAGCAGGGAGACGTATGCGGCGGCGGTCATCTTCCCGTTGTCGACCTCGTGCACCGGTGTCACGATCGCCTTGCCCGTGCACGAGCGGAAGAAGGCGGCGAGGTTCGCGTCGGTCGGGTTGGTGTCGCTGAACGACACGTACGGGACGCGCCCGGCCTTCCAGTCCTCCTGCATGCGCGCGGTCGGCGCGCCCGGCCACGTCCCCGCGTACGACCGGCGGACCTGCATGCCCGGCACCTGCGGGGCCAGCGACGACCAATGGGAGTCGTTCGCACCGTACAGCAGGCCCGCCCACACCGGCACGGGGGGTGGGGGCTCCGGTGTGGGCGGGGGCTCAGGGGGCTTCGGGACCTGCGCCTCCAGCTCGGCGATACGCGCCCGCAGCTGCTCGATGAGAGCAGCGTCCGTGTCGTGCTGGGTGAGGGCCGCCGACAGCTGCGCGTGCAGGCCGTCGATGATCTGCTGGGACGCGGCGTGCTCGGACGCGACCTGCCCAGCGGCCCACTGCTCGATGAGGTCGACGATGGCCGCGAGGGTGGCGTCCATCACGCTGCCGCCGTGTCACCGGACGTGGCGAGGGTGACCCCGTCGGCGTTGATGGCGGCTGTGTTGGCGGCGGTGCGCCGCACCCACAGGCCCTTGACGTTGCCGGACGGGATCGACGACAGGGCGACACCGGTGGCCGCGGTCGTCGGGGACGAGAACGTGACCCCGACCGGGGCGGTGGTCTCGGTGGCGATGGTCAGGGCCTGCGCCGTCGCGGACCCCAGCGCCGATGTGGCCGTCGTGTCCGCGCCGATGGCAATGGACGCACCACCCGCGACCTCCGCTGAGATGTACGCGGTGGGGTTCTGGTAGGCGTTGAAGCCGTTGCTGTTGTAGACGAAGATGCCGCGGTAGTCCACGGTGCTCGCGGCGTTCTCCGACCCGCTGATGTCGTCGAAAAGGTCGTTGGCGGCGCCGCCGGCCCACGCCGTGGTGGAGATGTACTTCCCGAGGGAGCCGGCGGCGGTGCCCGCGACGGTGTTGCCCGCCGTGCCCGTGGTGACCGAGTAGCGCCAGACGATCTCAGCGCTCGTGATGGCTGCCATGTCAGAGGTCCCTCACTGCGACGACGCCCGCGGGGGACGTGATGAGACCGTGCTCGACGCGGAAGTCGGCCAGGGACGGGGTGGGCGCGATGCCCTTGTGGTCGTCCACGTGCTGCTGCCCGCGTGCCTGCGCCAGCCGCTTCGTGGGCCACCCCGTCGACGTGAAAGGCACGACGGTCCCCTTGTCGTCGACGCCACCGCACGACCCGTCATTGACGGGGCAGCGGAAGCCGTAGGTGCCGTCCTCGTCCTGCGTGACGGCCTGCTCGATCAGCTTGCTCACTGGTCAGACTCCTTGCTCGGGGTTGCTGATGGGGGCGCCCATGCCGTCGTAGGCCTGGGCAGGGTCGACGTGGACGGGCGTGTCCTCGGGGATGCTCGACCCGGGGCCGGCGACAGCGCCGGTCGGGGAGTCCGGCGCAACCTTCGCCTCGACGGCGGGGGCGAGGACCTCGGTGCCGAGCGACGGCCCGGGCTCACTGACCCCAGCGGACGCTACGGACGTCAGGACGGACAGCAGTGCGGCCATGCCCGCGGCGGACAGCCGCGGCACCCACTGCGAGTCGAGCAGGCCCGTGCCGTCCGCGACGAGCAGCGCGGCCAACGTCTGGGCGAAGGTCTTCATTGCCCGTTCGGCGGCGGCGAGGGCGAATGCCTTGCTGAACATCAGTGCTCCCTTGTGATGAGTGCCAGGACCGCGAAGGTCGCGGCCGTGATCAGGAATGCGAGGGCGAGCCAGTCGCCTACTCCGGCCATGGCGGCCTCGTGCCCCACGCCGCGATCGCGCCACCGATCAGGGCGCCGGCGACACCGGCGCCGACGATGGCCGCGAGGACGAGCCGGCCGAGGGTCACGGGTCACACCGCCCGCGGCTTGTCGAGAGCGGTCGCGAGCTGCCCGACCTGCGTGCCGAGCCGGTCGATGGCGGCCTTGACCCCGGCGGCGTCGGCCTTCTGCGCCTCGGACGACGCGCGTAGGGCGTCGTACACGGCGACGGTGACCTGGCCGGGGGTGGTGGGCAGCCCGAGCGCGGTGTACGTCGCGGCGGGCGTGCCCGGGGGGACGATGGTCATGGTCCCGGACGCGGACAGGATCGCCCACGGGCGACCGGGGGCTGTGATCAGTCGCATGGTCTCCTCCTCAGGAGTGACAGGCTTCGGTGCCGGCGCCGGGGGTGGCGACGGGGTGGCGGGCGTGGGGCCCGCAGCGAGAGCGGCGGCGACGTCACGCCGCAGCCGCCACATGGGCACCCCGACCGGGTCGGAGCGCACATTCGTGGACTCCCTGTGGCCCATGACCGAGCGGGCGGTCCAGCCGTGGGCGTGGCAGATCGCCGCCGGCAGGCGCACCATCGTGTCGTACTGCGCCTGCGTGGGCTTCACCCCGTACAAGGCCTCGTAGCCGTACGCGTGCGTGTTCATGTCGACGCTGCCGAAGGTGGCCGGGACCACGTCCCGGTCCAGCGGCAGGAGGTCGTTGAGCATCAGCCCGTACGAGGTGGGGTCGCCTTGGCCGCCGTGCAGCGCGCGGCCCCACCCGATCAGCCACACGACCCCGGCGTCGTCGATCGCCCACTGGCACAGCGGGCCCGGCATCCCCCGGGCCAGGTCGCCGTCCCACAGGTACGCGAGCTGGTCGACGTCGCGGCCCTCGCTGCCGAAGTTGTGGCAGAGGACCCCGTTCTTCGGGCCGGACGCGCCGGCCGAGTTGCGGTTGTGGGTCGCCCAGTCCGGGCGGTACGGCTTCCACCGGATCCCCCACAGGTCGAGGGCGGCGGTCATCTGCTCCGCGGTCAGCGGTGTCGACGTGCCGGGCATGCTGGCCTCCCTTACTGCAGGGTCGGGTCGATCAGGTCACGCAAGGACACAGGCACAGTCGGCTGCGGCGGCACCGACCCCTCACGCGCCCACCGCAGCAGAGCCTCGATGTACCTCGTGGCCAGCGACAGGGCGTGCCGCATCTGGTCCACCACCCCATGCAGGTCCGCGTTGTCCTCCCGCAGCGAGTACACCTGCTCCTGCAGCTCGTCCATCCGCTTGCGGTCCTCGGTGCGCTCCTCTTTCAACCGGACCACGTCCTCCCTCAGCGCGTCACGCGACTCTTTGATCAGGCCGAGGGCCTGCTCGGCCACGGCCAGCTCGGCGGCGGCCTTCGGGATCGGGTCCTTCGCCTCGCTCCGCTGCTTCACCCACACGACGCCCACGCCGGACAGCGCGGTGATCAGCGTGGCAAGCGCGGTGATCCACCCGGCGTTCATTGGCGGATGGCCTTCCGGATGCGCTGCTCCTCCTTGACGGTCGCCGTGAAGCGCAGGCCGAGCATGGTGAGGATCGCGAGACCGAGCGACCACGACAGGACGGCACCCGGTATGAGGTACACGATGGCGAGGGTGTACGACGACCACGCGGAGCCGGAGAGGATCAGCCCGACACGCTCGATCTTCCACCCGACCGCGATGTCGTCGGAGTCGTCGAAGAGTCCCCAGACCTGGCAGATGCCGCCGACGACGAGCAGGGCTCCGACCATGACCGAGAGCCACCATGGGAGACGGTCGAGGGTGGGTGAGACCTGCACGCCGGTGATCGTGGACGCGGCGAGCATCGCGCCCGCGAGACCGCACCACGTGGCCAGGGTCAGCTCGAAGGGGTGGGCGAAGACGTGGTCCATCAGGGACGGCGGGCGCCGGTCGGTGGTATAGCCGTGCAGCGGCATGAGCGGGTGCCACCTTCCGCCAGATTGTTGGGGTTTGGGCTGCGGCATGGGGCCCTCCCGAGCCGATTTCGCTGACACGCAAGGGATCGGGGATGTATCAAGGTCCGTATGGTCGGTCCTTGACCAGTGCGGCCCCACCTGTCCGGCAGCCCAACTCCCGGGCGGGTGGGGTGACGCACTGAGAGGCGCGGTCAGGTCACGACCAGTCGCGCTGCCATGCGGCCCGCGATCCACGCGTGGCCGGCGTCGTTCTCGTGGATGTTGTCGTTGTAGAGCCCGAGCCCGGCGGTGGCCGTGTACGGCGTCGGGTTGTCTGGCATGTCGCGGCGCATGTCGAGATACTCGATGAGCGGGTCACCGGCCGCGATCAGGGCCATCTGCTCACCGATCGCGGCGTACGTGGCCTCCGTCTGTGCGTTGGGCTTCGTGAAGTTGAGCAGCAGGAACGACCCCGTGAAACCGGCGCTGTTGCGCATCGCGTTGATGAAGTTGAGCAGGTTGGTCTGGAAAGTGGCTGGGGTCGTGGACCCGGCGTCGTTGGTGCCCATCCCGATGACGATGAGCGACGCGCCACCGGCCGCCGTGAGCGCCGCGGCCTCCATGCTGTTGCGGGTGCTCGTGAAGAACGTGCTCGACGACCCGTGGTAGCCGGAGTCCAGTACCCGGATGCCCGCCGCCTCGTCCCCGTTGTAGGTGAGCAGCCCCTGCACGTAGACCTGCCACGCCGAGTTGGTGGTGGCGGGGTCGCGGGTGATGACGACGGTGTGTGCCCCAGCGGTCAGGGCCGGGGAGGACCACACGGCGCTGTTGGACGCGCCGACGATGGTGGAGTTGGTCTCCACGCTCACGGCCGCGCCGCCGTCGATGGCGATGAGCATCTTCGCCGTGGACGACGCCTTCGTGTACATCACCTTGCACGACGTGCCGGTGAACGTGAAGGTCAGCGACGACGTCGAGTCCGCGAGCTTCGCTGTGCGCCAACCCAGCCCGTACGTCGTGTCGCGGGTGACGGTGCCCGCGATCGTGACCGGCATGCCCGGCGCTGACGTCACCGGGTACCCCGGGATGAAGGGAAACAGGGCGCCAGGCACGGGCGAAAGCCGCTCCCGCAGGTACTTCTGCATCCTCGTCTGCCACCGCAGCGACACGTCAGAGGTGCCCGTGCCCTCCGTCCGCGAGTCCCCGACGCACATGATCTGCACCGGTGTCGTGGCCCGCTGCGCGAGCGCTTTCCGGTACGGCTCCATTGGGGACAGGGGCGTGTCGACCCGGTGCCACGCAGACCACCCCGTCGACCCCCGGAAGCGGTGGAAAACCGACTGCGTCGAGCCCAGCGACAGCCACAGCTGTACCCCGGACGTCGCCGACGCGTACCCGGTGCGGACCATGCCCGACCCGGTCGGTTCCGGTCGCCCCGCGTTGTTGTTCGCGTTGAGCACCGTTGTCCAGCCGTCCGCCTGGACCGTGTCCAGCGACACCCCAGACGCCAGCGTCGGCGCCACCTGCGTCCCGCCCGCATCGAGCCGCACCCACGACGACCACCCACCCGACCCGTAGTACCGAGACCACAGGCTGCTGTTGGCGTACCCCTGCCACAG
>NZ_DASSMH010000140.1:0-4054 GCF_035688975.1 Intrasporangium sp.
GGCGACTCGGCCGACAGCTGCTGGGACACCCGGGCCTCGGTCGTCGGGACCCGGGAGTCTCCACCGCCGGGCCGCATGAGCTCGACGTTGGACCAGAGATGGACGCCGACGGCGTCCCGCATCGCACGCAGGTAGTCCTCGAGGGGCGCGACCCGACCCGCCGCACCGTCCCCCCGCAGCGCCGCGGTCCCGACGCCCAGACCGTCCTGCGGGGCGATGAGCAGCCGTGTGCCGCTCGCAGTGTCGAGGATCAGCCGTGCGCCGCGACCGGCCTGAGCCGGTGTGAATCCCGCACGGCCCGTGCGGGACTCGAGATACGGGGAGACGACGACCAGGGCGCCCGGCGTCGTGGCGTTGACGGCTGCGTGCTGCACGGCATACAGGGACCGGACGGGGGCCCACGTCGCGGTGTCGGTCACCGGCATCTCGACGTGCTGGTAGAAGCCGTCGGCGCCCTCGGCCGCCGCGTCCGCCACGAAGCGCTTCGTGAACTGCGCGAGCGTGGGCAGGTAGGAGGTGTCGGGCAGGTAGGTGACCCGGTCCTGCGATCCGGCCCTCGGGGCGGGGAGGCCGACGATCGTCTTGGCCCCCAAGCGGTTTCCCGCGGTGTTGAGAGCCTTGAGGCGGTCGTCGCCGCTCCGGGACACGACGACCGTGCCGCCGCCGGTGTCCATGACGGTCCACGTCACACCGGCCACCGTGGTGGTGTGGTCCGTGGGACGCAGCGCTGCGGGGGCCCAGTCACCGCCGCCCGTGTAGTCGTATGCCGTGCGACTTCCGACGAGCTGCCGGACGGCGGCCGGGTAGGTGGACGGCGACGCGGGCAGGACCCGGTAGCCGAAGGTGATCGCGTCGGCCTGCATGCTGAGGAGCAGCGAGGCGTTGGCGCACGGTGTCGCGGCCGGCATCACGAAGTAGGCGGAGATGCCCTGGGGTGCCGAGTGAGCCGCAGAGGCGGCGGAGGCGGTGGCCGATGCCGTGGCGGTCGGGCACGATGCGGTGCTGGCCGTCGCGGTGGGGGACTCACCGGAAGTCTCCGAGCCGGAGCTCCCCGAGCAGGAGGCGGCGGCGGCGAGACCCAGGGCCACGGTCACGGCCGTCGCGACACCGCCCCACGGGCGCCTCACCATCGATCGCTGCCGCGTGGGACGTGCCCAGAGCGCCCTCCACCGCTCACCAGACGACCCGCACGCCGGCCACCTCATGGAAGGCGGGGTCCTTGCTCACGAGCGGCATGGACTCGATCATGCTCTGCGCGGCCAGCATGCGGTCGAAGGGGTCGCGATGGTCCCAGTCGAGACGCCCAGCGAGCAGTGCGTGCTGGAGGGAGATGTCGAGCGGGCGCGCCCCGAGCCGGGCAAGATGACGGTCGAGGCCGTCGAGGACCACCGCCGCCCCGGCCAACTTGCCGAGCCGGCTCTTGGTGGACAGCTCCCAGCCTGACGCGGCGGAGACATGCAGCCGCACGCGGGAGTCAGCGACCAGCGCGTGCGCGGCAGCCCCGAGGCGGGCGGGGTCCGTGAGCGCCCACAAGAGGGCGTGGGTGTCGAGTAGGCAGTCTCCGCTCACGACTCCCACGCGGCCAGCTCTTCCTGGGGCAGCTCCTCGAAGAAGGTGCCCGGGACCTGCCACGCGACGAAGCCGAGGTCTCGCTGCCCCCGCCCGCGGACGGGCACGAGGCGAGCCACGGGCTCGTCGCCTCGGGCGATGATGACCTCTTCGCCGCGCTCCACGTCGGCGAGGAGGGCCGAGAGGTGGGTCTTGGCCGCTTGGATCTTCACGGTCCTGCTCATGCTGCGACGCTACGTTGGTCAGCCAAGCTGGTCAACCTGGTTGCCCCCGCTGAGACCAGCTGGTGGTGCGGCGCCGCTGCGGCCTTCGCACGTTAAGGCAACGTTGTCGAGCCGTGGGGTGTCTCTACCAGGAGAGCCATCGTGGAGGAGCGGCCATGCATGTCATGCGGACCCTGTCAGCACTCGTCCTCGCCCTCGTCGCCGGATGCGGCACGGGTGGCCCGCAGCCCGGGCCGGGGTCGGGGGACGGCCCGACCGCCGTCGACCGGTGCCCACCCGTCGCCAGCGGCGGGCCGGTCGCCATCGTGGACTACGTCGACTTCATCCGGACCGGCGGCGTGGAGTTCCTCGCGGGTCTCGGTGACGTGCCGGCAACCGCGGACCAGATCGGTTCCGAGCTGTTCCGCATCACGTGCAGCTACAGCGAGCTCAACCGGCGCACCGGCCACCAGCCCCCACCGCCGGTGGACGGCGGGGCCGGGCTGCTGCCGGCGGGCACGCCCGTTCATGCGGTCGCGGGCTGGCCGCCGAGGTGCCGGCTCGCCGCGCAGCGGGACGGCAGGTGGCAGGTCTACCGGGCCACGGTGCCGGGCGCGAAGACCATGACGTATGCCGCGTGCGCCGCCACCCCGTCGACGTCGGCGAAGCCGCCCTCCCAGGGCTGAGCGGCCGGAGCGCGAGCAAGCCGACCGGCCGGAGCCGGCCCCAGCGGCATACGTGCCGTCGTCGTCACGGCAGCGCGGCGGCCGCCCGTCCCGCCAGGAAGAACGCGAGGACGGCCTCGGCGTCCGGGACCGGCCCGAGCGGCGTCGCCGCGCCGAAGGGCTGGTTCCAGAAGTCCCCGGTGCGGGGCCGGTGCGGGCCGACGTACGCATACGGCTCCGGCACGAGCGAGTCGCCGGGGGAGACGCCGTAGTTGACCGCGTCGACGGTCACGCCCACGTCGAAGTGCTCCGGCCACAGCACCGGCACCTCGTGGGGCGCCAGGCGCCGCAGGGCCGTCTCCCCGGCTGCGAAGCAGGACGAGAGGTGCTGCGCCGCAACGGGATCCGCGGTCAGCGGCTCGTCCACGGTCACTCCCGACCCGCCGGGGTAGACCTGCGTGAGCGTGGCCACGACGAGACCGACCGCCTCGGCCAGCGCGGACGCGGACCTCCCCTCGATCGGCACCCGACGGTCGCCGCGCACGAGCACCGCGCCGTCTACCCGCACGTCCGGCTCGGCGACGGTCCCGAAGCCGCCGGGCGTGACGCGCAGCCGGATCGTGCCGGACGTGCGCCACTGCGGTCCGGCGAGCACGAGCTCGGCGACGCCGTGCAGGGCCCGGCGGGTGTCACCGGGGAGCATCGGAGCCTCCCTCGTGCGGGAAGGAGGTCCGGGCCGGGCGCTCGAGGTCCTCGCGGTGGTTGCGGATGAGGTCGAGGTTGCGGTCCCTCAGGTGGTCGAAGCCCTGCCCGACGTTGGAGCCTGGCGTGAGGGACCGCAGCGCCTCGTCGGGGTCGAGGCGCGCCGAGACCCAGCCCTCGTGCGTGGCCGCCTTGGCGACGATGTGCCCCAGCGGGGTGACGACGTGGGAGTTGCCGAAGTAGAGCACCCCGGCCGGGTCGACACCGGTCGCGTTCGCGCCGATGACGTAGACGTGGTTGTCGTAGGCCCGGGCACGCGACGTCAGCTCCCAGATGTCTGCGCTGCGCAGCAGGGCCGAGGGGCGGCAGATCACCTCGGCGCCCCGCACCGCCTGGATCCGGGCCAGCTCCGGGTAGTCGCCGTCGAAGCAGATCATCATGCCGATCCGGCCGAGCTCGGTGTCGCACACCGTCACGGTGTCGCCCGGAGTGACCCACCCGCCTCCGCTCGCGATCTCGGAGCAGAACGGGTGTGTCTTGCGGTAGACACCGAGGACGTCGCCCGAGGGGCCGATGAGGGCGGCGGAGTTGTGCACGACTCCTCGCTCGGCGCCCCGCTCGTAGGTGCCGACGCAGAGGTGGATGCCGAGCTCGCCCGCGACGTCCTGGAGCGGCTCGACGACCGGTCCGGGCAGCTCGCTCATGAGGTCCCACAGCTGCTCGGTGGAGCAGTCCGGCGTGAAGCCCGTGGTGGCGGACTCGGGCAGCACGACGAGCTCGGCGCCGGTGTCGGCCACGCAGCGCCTGGTGACGTCGACGCACTTGTCGACGTTGGCGCGGACAGCCGCGGGGGACAGGGGCCCCGGCACCGGCGCGAGCTGCACGGCAGCGGCGGTGAAGGCGCGCATCAGCCCC
>NZ_DASSMH010000141.1:0-26391 GCF_035688975.1 Intrasporangium sp.
TCCTGGACGACCGTGGGTCGGCTGACGAGCACCCAGGCGGCGAGCACGATCGCCAGCACGGCGAACGTCGCCGCCGTCGAGGCCGCGGCGGTCACGGCGATGCGGTCGAGCAGGCGGCGCATGGTCACTCGGGGTCGGGGCGCTCGAACCGGAAGCCCACCCCGCGAACCGTGGCGATGTACTGGGGCTGCGCGGCGTCGTCTCCGAGCTTTCGGCGCAGCACCGAGATGTGCATGTCGAGGGTCTTCGTGGACCCGAACCACGAGGTGTCCCAGATCTCGCGCATGAGCTGCTCGCGCGAGACCACCTTGCCCTGCTCGCGGACGAGGACCCGGAGCAGGTCGAACTCCTTGGCGGTCAGCTGCAGCTCGTGGTCCTTGAACCAGGCCCGGCGGCCTTCGGAGTCGATCCGCACGAGCTCGCCCGTGGCGACGGCGTCGACCGGCGTGCGTCGCAGCAGCGCCCGCACCCTGGCGAGCAGCTCAGCGAGCCGGAACGGCTTCGTGACGTAGTCGTCGGCGCCCGCGTCGAGACCGACGACGGTGTCCACCTCCTCGGCCCGCGCCGTGAGGATGAGCACCGGGATCGTCCGGCCCTCGGCACGCAGCCGACGGCACACCTCCAGCCCGTCGATCCTCGGCAGGCCGAGGTCGAGCAGCACGAGGTCGGGGTTCTCCTTGGCACCGTCGAGCGCGGCTGCGCCGTCGGCATGGACGTCGACCTCGTACCCCTCGCGTCGGAGGGCACGCGCCAGCGGCTCCGAGATGGTGGGATCGTCCTCGGCCAACAGCACTCGCGTCACGTCACCGGCCCTCCTGATCGTCCGCGGTTGTGTGCCGCTGTCGGAAGCCTATCCGGACGACGGTGATCCCCCGTCCCGACCCTCACGCTTCGGGTGGCGGGCTCGCCGGCACGCCGGAGCCTGACCGGCTCAGCGCCCCGGCCACTCGGGGCGGCGCTTCTCGTTGAAGGCGGCCACGCCCTCACGGCGGTCGCCCGAGAAGGCCGTCGCGCGCCAGCACGCGTCCTCGATCTCGAGGCCGGCCGCGAGGTCGACGCCGGAGCCGAGACGCATGGCCTTCTTGGCGTTGCGCAGGGCCACGGGCGAGTTGGCCGCGATGGCAGCCGCGATCGCGAGCGCCCGCTCCCTGGCCTGCCCGGCGGGCACCACCTCGTCGAGCGCCCCGAGGTCGAGCGCCTCGCGGGCCGAGAGCCGCGCGCCCGTGAAGACGGCCCGTGCCGCCCGGGACCAGCCCACCCGGCGGACGAGCAGCTGCGTGCCGCCGCCGCCGGGGATGACGCCCACACCGACCTCGGGCAGCCCGACGACGGCCTGCTCGCCGGCGACGACGAGGTCGCACGACAGGGCAAGCTCGAAGCCCCCGCCGAGGGCGAAGCCGTCCACCGCCGCGACGGCCGGCACCGGCAGGCCGAGGACCGCGCCGTATGCCGCGCGGGCCAGCGGGCGCTGCTCGAGCAGGTCGGCGTCCGTGAAGGTGGCCCGCTCCTTGAGGTCGGCCCCCACGCAGAACGCCGTGGGGTGGCTGGAGGAGAGCACGACGCACCGCAGCGCCTCGTCGGCCGCGACCGCGCGGGCGGCCGCGGCGATGGCGCGCGCCATGTCGGTCGACACCGCGTTGAGGGCGGCGGGCCGGTCAAGGACGATCTCGGCGACGTGCGCGAGGTCGGGCCCCTCCGGGCGGGACACGCGGACGAGGGGAGCGGGCGGCATACGGGGTCTCCTTGCGCGGGTGTCGACGGGAGGGTCAGCCGGGTCGGCGACCGGCGGTGGAGGCACGGCGCAGCACGGACGGGCTCACCGGCCCGACGCCGCGCAGCACCCGCCGGCGCTGACCGGTCAGCTCGAACCCCGACAGGGTGGCCAGCTCGCGGGCCAGCGTGGCGTCCACGACGACGCCGCCGGCCTGGGCGACCGCGGTGAGGCGAGACGCGCGGTTGACCGTCGTGCCGAAGACGTCGCCGAGGCGGGAGATGACCGCCCCACGGGCCATGCCACAGCGCACCTCGGGCAGCAGGTCGTCCTCGCCCATGGCGTCGACGAGGTCGAGGGCGATGGCGGCGGCGGGGGCCGCGCCGACCGTGGTGAAGAGCACCTCGTCGCCGACGGTCTTGATGAGTCGGCCACCATGGGCGGTGATGACGTCGGCGGACAGCGCCTCGAAGCGCTGGACGAGCCGGGCGAGGTCCCGCTCGGACATCCGCCGCACGAGCGCGGTGAAGTTGACGAGGTCGGCGAACCCGACGGACCGGATCTTCGTGCGGCCGTAGGACTCCGGGTCGGCCTCCGCGAGCATCCGCCCGACGGTCGCGCTGAGGTGGCGGCGCCACGCGTAGACGAGGAGCGGCTCGAGCCGGTCGGTGAGGGCGGCGATCCGCTGGGCGGTCTCCGTGGCCGTCTCGAAGGTCACCACCGAGCCGGACAGGTCCGGGTCCTCGCCGCCCTCGGTCGCGGACGCGTTCGCGCGCTCCTCCTCGACGGCCTCGAAGATGAGCTGGGTCTGCCAGCCGGCGAGGCGGTCGGCAGAGCGGGCGAAGGCCCGGGTCAGCGACAGCGCCGTCGCCTCGTCGAGGACGCCCTCGCGCACCAGGGACGCCACGCACTGCAGGGCCTGGCGGTCGACGTCGGCGAACATCTCCTCGTCGGTGTCGACGACCGGGAACCCGAGGGCGTGCCAGAACTTGCGGGCGGACAGGAGGGAGACCTCGGCTCCCCGGCTGACGTCGCGCCGGCGCAGCTCGAGGGGGCGGCCGAGCAGCTGCTCGATGTAGTCCTCACCCTTGGTCGCCATGCCCCGATTCTGCCAGCCGGCCCCTCCGGGGCCGCACGTGCACGACGTCCCCGGCCGCGAAGGCTCGCGGGCCCTGCGGGGTGGCGACGACGAGCGCGCCGGAGTCGTCGACCGCGATGGCCCGCCCCTCCGCGGCGGCCCCCCCGGGCAGGTGGACCCGCACGTCGCTGCCGATGGTGGCACATGCCAGCCGGTATGCCGCCCGGCCCTCCGCAGCGGCACCCGGCGCGACGACGCGGGCCAGCTCGCGCAGGTAGGCCACCACGAGGTCCTCGCGGCGGACGAGGGCGCCGGCGAGCGCGAGCGAGGTGGCAGCGTCGGTCGGCAGCTCCTCCCGGGTCTGGTCGACGTTGACCCCCGTGCCGACGACGACGCCGTGCCCGGACCCGAGGGGGACGAGCTCGCACAGGATGCCGCTCAGCTTGCGGTCCCCGTCGTCAGCGAGCAGGACGTCGTTGGGCCACTTCAGCCGCGGGGTGAGCTCGCGGCCGCCGGCTCGGGCCACCTGCCGGACCGCCCGCTCCAGCGCGAGCCCGGCGAGGAGCGGCACCCAGGCGGCCGTCGCGACGTGCTCGACGGGGACGACGGCCGACACCGCGACCGAGGCCCGGTCCGGGACGACCCAGGCCCGGCCGAGACGGCCCCGGCCCCCAGTCTGGTGGTCGGTGAGGACGGCCACCCACGGCCGGCCCGAGCGCCGGACCAGCTCGGCGGCGCGGTCGTTCGTCGACCCGAGCCGGGGCACGAACTCCAGCTCGGTCCAGGGCCCGGCTCCCGTGACCAAGGCCTCGCGGGCGGCGGTGACGTCGAAGGGGTTGCGCACCCCGACAAGGCTAGGCTGCGGCCATGGCACCCGATCAGGCACCCGAGCAGCCTCTTGACCTGACCACCACCGCCGGCAAGCTCGCGGACCTGAAACGGCGTGTCGCCGAGGTGGCCCACGCGGGGTCCGAGCGAGCCGTCGAGAAGCAGCACGCCCGGGGCAAGAAGACCGCCAGGGAGCGCATCGCCATGCTGCTCGACGAGGGCACCTTCATCGAGATGGACAAGTACGCCCGGCACCGCAGCAACCAGTTCGGCCAGGAGAAGAACCGGCCCTACGGCGACGGCGTCGTCACCGGCTACGGCACGGTCGACGGGCGGCAGGTGGCTATCTTCGCGCAGGACTTCACCGTCTTCGGCGGCTCCCTCGGGGAGGTGTTCGGCGAGAAGATCGTCAAGGTCATGGACTTCGCCATGAAGATCGGCTGCCCCGTCATCGGGCTCAACGACTCGGGCGGTGCGCGAATCCAGGAGGGGGTCGTCTCCCTCGGCCTCTACGGCGAGATCTTCATGCGCAACGTCCGCGCGTCGGGCGTCATCCCGCAGATCAGCCTCATCATGGGCCCGTGCGCCGGCGGCGCCGTCTACTCGCCGGCCATCACCGACTTCACCGTCATGGTCGACCAGACCTCGCACATGTTCATCACCGGCCCCGACGTCATCAAGACCGTGACCGGAGAGGACGTCGGCTTCGAGGAGCTCGGCGGCGCCCTGACCCACAACTCCAAGTCGGGCGTCGCGCACTACATGGGCGCCGACGAGCAGGACGCCATCGACTACGTCAAGGCGCTGCTGTCCTACCTGCCGAGCAACAACCTCGAGACCCCCCCGGCATACGACGAGGGCAGCGCCGACCTCACCGTCACCGACGACGACCTCTGGCTCGACACGTGCATCCCGGACTCGCCCAACGTGCCCTACGACATGCACGCGATCATCCGCCACGTCGTCGACGACGAGGAGTTCCTCGAGGTCCAGCCCCTCTTCGCGCCCAACATCATCACCGGGTTCGCCCGGGTCGACGGGATGTCGGTCGGGGTCGTCGCCAACCAGCCGATGCAGTTCGCCGGCACCCTCGACATCGACGCCTCCGAGAAGGCGGCCCGCTTCGTGCGCACCTGCGACTGCTTCAACGTGCCGGTCCTGACGTTCGTCGACGTGCCGGGCTTCCTGCCCGGCACGAGCCAGGAGTGGGACGGCATCATCCGCCGGGGGGCCAAGCTCATCTACGCGTATGCCGAGGCGACGGTCCCCAAGATCACCGTCATCACCCGCAAGGCCTACGGCGGCGCCTACGACGTCATGGGCTCCAAGCACCTCGGCGCCGACATCAACCTCTCGTGGCCGACCGGGCAGATCGCCGTCATGGGGGCGCAGGGCGCCGTCAACATCCTCTACCGCAAGGAGCTGGCCAAGACGGCCGCCGAGGGCCGTGACGTCGAGGCGCACCGCGCACAGCTCGTCGCGCACTACGAGGAGACGCTGGCCAACCCCTACATCGCGGCCGAACGCGGCTACATCGACACCGTCATCTCCCCCTCCAACACGCGGATGAACGTCACCCGGGCGTTGCGGGCCCTGAAGACCAAACGGGAGACCCTGCCCCCGAAGAAGCATGGGAACATCCCGCTGTGAACGCCGCACAGCCGCCTGCGCCCGACTCGCCACCGCCGGTCCTGCAGGTCCGCTCCGGCCAGCCGAGCGCGGAGGAGCTCGCGGCCCTCGTCGTCGTCCTCACCGCCGTCGGAGGCGGGGGGGAGGACGAGGCGGCCCCCCGGCGTGCCTCCGCGTGGGCCGACCCAGCGTGGCAGCTCGTCGGTCCCCGTCCCGCGAGCGGCGGGTGGCGCTCCTCCAGCCTTCCGCGCTGAGCGCCCTCCCCCTCGAGTGGTCAGTTCCGTGCAGCCCCCTCCCCCTCGAGTGGTCAGTTCCGTGCAGCCGGTCCTGGGCCGGGCGGCTCGGCGCCGGTGGAGCGGTGGCCCAGCGGCTCGGTGGCCGGACCCTCGATGACCTGGCCGTCCGGGTCGAAGCGGGACCCGTGGCAGGGGCAGTCCCAGCTGCGCTCGGCGGCGTTCCACGCGACCTGGCAGCCGAGGTGGGTGCACCGCGCCGACACCGCGTGGAGCCTGCCGTCGTCGTCGCGGTAGCCGGCCACCTTGTGTCCCGCGGCCGTGACGATGGCCCCCTCACCCGCACGGAGGGTGGCGATGCCGCGGAAGCCCGGGGACAGCACCCGGTCGCCGAAGAGCCGCAGCGCGACCCGGCCGTTCTCGGACAGGAAGCGGGGCGCCTCGGCCAGGGGCTTGACCCGCGTCGAGGAGAACAGCGCCGCCCACGGGTTGGGCCGCCCCAGGATGGCGTCGCTGAGGAGCATCCCGGCGAGGGTGCCGGCCGTCATTCCCCACTTCTTGTAGCCGGTGGCGACGTGGATCCGCTTCGAGCGCGCGGTGAGCCGGCCGATGTAGGGCACCCCGTCGTCGGGGGTGTAGTCCTGGGCGGACCAGCGGTGCTCGAACGCGACGACGTCCCAGTGCCGCTGCGCGAACTCGGCGACCTTGGCGTAGCGCTCGGGCGTCGCCGACCTCGACCCGAGGCGGTGGCCCTGCCCCAGCACGAGCAGCAGCTCCTCGCCGCGGAAGGGCGCGGACCGGACCGAGTAGAGCGGCGCGGCGGCGCTGATGGCGCTCACCTGCGGCAGGTCGCCGCGCACCCGGGCCGTCACGACATAGGACCGGGTCGGGTGGGCGCGGGCGAAGTGGCCGCCGCGGTCGAGGAAGGGCAGGAGCGTGGCGACGACGACGGAACCGGCGCGGACCGTGCCCCGGTCGGTGTGCAGGACACACCCGTCCGCCGCCTCGTCGACGGAGGTGGCGGTGGTGTGCTCGGCGATCTCGCCGCCAGCCCGCATAAGCCGGTCGGCGAGCCCGAGGAGATAGGCGCGGGGGTGCAGCTCCACCTGGTTGTCGAACCGCAGACCGCCGCTCGTCGGCAGCGGCAGCGGCACGTCGTCGTCGAGCGTGGCGGGCAGGCCGGCCTCCCGGGCGGCCTTGGCCTCCCGCTCGAGCAGCACCCGGTCCGCGTGGCGCGCGGCATACACGTAGGCGGGCCGCCGCCGCAGGTCGCAGTCGATGCCCTCGTCGGCGAACGCGGCCACCTGCTCCTTCGCGGCCTCCATCGCCGCGCCGTAGGCGGTGGCGCCGTCGCGGCCATGCGTGCTCTGGAGGCGGGCGTAGGTGAGGTGGTGCTGCGAGGTCACCTTGGCCGTCGTGTGCCCGCTGGTGCCGGTGGCGATCGACGCCCGGTCGAGGAGGCACACGGACAGGCCGGCGCGAGCGAGCAGCAGCCCGGTCGTGAGCCCGGTGATGCCGCCGCCGACGACCGCCACGTCGACGGCCCGATCGCGCTCGAGCGGTGGGTATGCGGTGGGCGGGGCGCCGTCGAGCCACATCGACACGTGCCGCGCGCTGGCGAGATCTGCGGTCATATCCCGACGATGCCACAGCACTCGGCACCGGCACAGGGCCCGGCACAGGGCCCGGCACAGGGCCCGGCATGACCACCGATCGGGCTTGACCGAAGCACGTCCATGGGGGCCGTGGGATACGTTCGGCCGGTGAGCGAGGGCACCCGAGCGCAGACCGACGTCGACCGCATCGCGGAGGCCTACCTCGACGCCTACGTGCGGCTCAGCCCCATCGGGGCCACGACCATGGGGGTGCCCGGTCGCGAGGACGAGCTCGACGACTTCTCCCCCGCCGGCCTGGCCGAGCTCTCCCGGCTGCGCCGCTCGACCCTCGTGGCCCTCGAGGCCGCCACCGCCGCCGACGACGTCGACCGGGTGACCCTGGCGACGATGCGCGAGCGCCTCGGCCTCGCCGAGGAGGTGCACGCCGCCGGGCTCGACGCCATGTCGCTCAACGTGGTCGCCTCACCCGTGCAGGCGGTCCGGGACGTCTTCGACCTCATGCCGCAGGACACGCACGAGCAGTGGCGCACCCTCGGCGCGCGCCTGGCCCGGGTGCCCGAGGCGCTGGCCGGCTACCGCCAGTCGCTGCTCGCCGCACGCGACTCGGGACGGGTCAGCCCCCGTCGGCAGGTGCTGGCGTGCGCCCGGCAGAGCCGCGACCTCGTGGCCGCGGACGGCTACTTCGCCCACCTCGTGGCCGACGCCCGGGTCGGCGGCGCCCCCCTGCCGGGCGGCCCGAGGACCGAGCTCGAGCGCGGCACGCAGGCGGCGGCCGCGGCATACGAGGAGCTCGCACGCTTTCTCGAGGAGGAGCTGGCCCCTGCCGCCCCGGAGGCCGACGCCTGCGGCCGGGAGCGCTACGCCCTCGAGTCGCGGAGGCATCTCGGCGCGGCCGTGGACCTCGACGAGTCCTACGCCTGGGGCCTGGAGGAGCTGGCGCGGGTCCACGCCGCCATGCAGGAGGTCGCGCAGACGCTGCGTCCGGGAGCGACGGTCCACGAGGCCGCCGGGATGCTCGACGCCGACCCGAGGTACCAGCTGGAGGGCACGGACGAGCTGCAGGCCTGGATGCAGGACCGGGCCGACGAGGCCGTCGCCGAGCTCGCGGACGTCCACTTCGACATCCCGGAGCCGGTCCGGCGGATCGAGTGCCGGATCGCGCCCACCCACACGGGCAGCATCTACTACACGCCACCGAGCGACGACTTCTCGCGGCCCGGGCGGATGTGGTGGTCGGTGCCGAGGGGGAACACGCGGTTCGCGACGTGGACCGAGCTGACGACCGTCTACCACGAGGGCGTCCCGGGGCACCACCTGCAGATGGCGCAGACGGTCTACCGCTCGGGGACGCTCAACCGGTGGCGCCGGCTGCAGGCGTGGACCTCGGGGCACGCCGAGGGGTGGGCCCTCTACGCGGAGCGGCTCATGGCCGAGCTGGGCTACCTCGACGACCCGGGCAACCGGATGGGCTGGCTCGGCGGGCAGTCCCTGCGGGCCGCCCGGGTCGTCCTCGACATCGGCGTGCACTGCGGCCTCGAGGCTCCCGAGGAGGTCGGCGGGGGCGCCTGGGACCACCCCAAGGCCTGGCGGTTCCTCACCGCGCACGCGCTGCTCGACGAGAAGGTGCTGCGCTTCGAGCTCGACCGCTACCTGGGCTGGCCGGGACAGGCGCCGACCTACAAGCTCGGCGAGCGGCTCTGGCTGCAGCTGCGCGAGGAGGTCAAGGAGCGCGAGGGCGACGCCTTCGACCTCAAGGCCTTCCACCGCCGGGCCCTCGACCTCGGCAGTGTGGGCCTCGACGTCCTGCGCGCCGCGGTCCTCGGCGGCCTCTGACCGACCGGAGGCGCCGGGGGCCGGGTGGAGGGCGGTGTCGCCCTACGCTGTGCCGTATGCCGCCCGCCGTGACCCTCGTGCTCGCCTCGGCCTCCCCGGCCCGCGCCGCCACGCTGCGGTCGGCGGGCATCGAGCCCGTCATCGTCGTGAGCGGGGTCGACGAGGACCACGCCGTGGAGCAGGCCACCCGACGCTACGGGCCGCTCGGGCCGGCCGACGTCGCCCTGCTGCTCGCCCGGGCCAAGGCCGAGGACGTCGCGCACCGCACCGAGGAGTCCGCCGTCGTCCTCGGCTGTGACTCCGTCCTCGAGCTCGACGGCGAGGTGCACGGCAAGCCGACGGACGCGGTCGAGGCGGTGGCGCGCTGGCGACGCATGCGGGGGCGGTCCGGCGTCCTGCACACGGGGCACTGGATCGTCGACGACAGGTCGGAGGGCAGCGGCGCCACGCTCGGGGAGACGGCATCGACCACGGTGCACTTCGCGTTGCTGTCCGACGCCGAGGTCGAGGCCTACGTCGCGACGGGCGAGCCGCTGCGCGTCGCGGGGGCGTTCACGATCGACGGCCTCGGCGGCGCCTTCGTCAGGGGCATCGAGGGCGACCCGCACAACGTCGTGGGGGTCTCGCTGCCGCTCCTGCGCGAGCTGCTCGGCCAGGCCGGCGTCGGCTGGTTCGACGTCGCCGGGCCGCACGCGCGCAGATAGGCCGGACTCAGGGGTAGAGCAGCGGCCTGGCCACGAGCTGGTCGATGACAATGTACGTCGCGGTGTACCACCACATGAGCACGCCGCCGACGCCGACGATGCCGCCGAGCGCCCAGTAGCGCCAGCGCCGCCACGGGCCCAGCGTGAGGAACCAGGCGATGAGCAGGGTCATCGGGAACGCGAGCAGCGCGTAGCGGACCCGGCTCGGCGTGGTGCTCGACACGAGGACGATGTATGCCGGGTACGCGCCGGCCCAGCCCCAGATCTCCGGCCCCCAGCGCCACGAGTGCCGCGTGAGCATGAACCACGTGAAGGCCGCGACGCCGAGCACGCCGAGCACCTGCGTGGCGACGCCGCCGTAGTCGTAGAGCAGGTTCCACCACATGTAGAGCTTGATCTTGGTCTGGATCTTCCACGCCAGCATCGTCTCGTTGTAGGCGTCCGGCGTGCCGGTCACCGCCGACGCGATCGTCGGCCACAGCCAGGTCAGCATCCCGGCATACGCAGCGAGGGCGGCGAGGCCCACCCGCAGCCGGATGGGGTGGGGACCCTCGTCACCGGTCCGCCACCGCACGACGGCGTGGGCGAGGATGACGGGCACCATGGCGATGACGACGTTGCGGCTCAGCGACAGCACGAGCAGCGACACGACGACCCAGCCGTACCGGCGTCGGCGCAGCAGCCACAGCGTGAGGGTCACGAGGAGCAGGGCCGTCGACTCGGTGTAGGAGGCGGAGAAGATCGGCGAGGCGACGTAGAAGCAGGTCGCGACGACGGCCACGACGGCCTCCCAGCGGCCCACCGCCTCGTCGACGAGCTTGAAGAGCATGAGGATGGCGGCGACCCCGATGAGCATCGACAGGATCGGGCCCACCACGACGAAGGGCAGCCCGGTCAGGCGCATGACGACGCCGACGGTGACCGGGAAGACGGGGTAGAAGGCCCAGGGGTTCATGTCGACCCGACCCGTCGCCGTGCGCGGCAGGACCTCCGGGTAGCCGCGCTCGGCGATGATGCGGTACCACTGGCCGTCCCAGTTGGTCATGACGCTGAGGTAGCCGGGGTCGGCCGCCTGCGGGTACGTGATGCGGATGAGCTCCTGCCCGAGGTGCAGCGCCATCTGGTCGTGGGACAGGACCGAGCCGGCGACCCAGACGAGCAGGCGTGACACGGCATACACGAGGACGGGGAACCACACGCCGAACCGGCGGTAGAACGGCACCCGCGCCTCCATGGCGCGGTCGACGGACTCGAGTGTGGCGGTGATGATCGGCTCCAACGTCGCGGGCGGGCAGCAGCCCACCAGGCGCTGAGGCGACGGTGGGCGTGGTCTCAAGACTACGACGACGGCCGCCCCGGAGCGGCCTCGGCAGGCGGGCGCCGCTCAGGCGAGCGGGTCAGACGGGGGGCACGGAGCGGCGCCGCTCGCTGAAGCGGCGATCCCGCCTGGCGGCGTAGGCGAGGCGGCGCACGAGGTCGTCGCGCAGCTCGTCGGCCTCGAGCACGGAGTCGAGGACGAGGTCCGCCGCCAGGCGCTCGATGTCCACATCAGCCTCGTACTCGCGGCGCCGCTCGGCCACGAAGGCGTCGCGGGCGGCCACGCCGGAGCTCTGCTCGACCTCGGCGATCTTGTTCGCGTAGACCGCGTTGACCGCGGCCTCCGGGCCCATCACCGCGATGCGCGCCGTCGGCAGGGCGATCGTCGCATCCGGCCCGAAGCCGGGCCCGCCCATGGCGTAGAGACCGGCGCCGTAGGCCTTGCGCAGCACGACGCAGAACTGCGGCACGGTCGCCGAGGCCACGGCGCTGACCATCTTGGCCCCGTGCCGGATGATGCCGCCGCGCTCCACCTCCGAGCCGATCATGAAGCCCGGGACGTCGGCGAGGTAGACGAGCGGGACGTTGAACGCGTCGCAGAGCCAGATGAACCTGGCCGCCTTGTCGGCACTGTCGGTGAAGAGCACCCCGCCCTTCACCACGGAGTTGTTGGCGAGGATGCCGACCGTCTCGCCGCGCAGCCGCCCGAAGCCGATGACGAGCTCGGCCGCCCACAGCGGCTTGAGCTCGAAGAACGAGTCCGCGTCCACCAGCCCGTCGATGACCTCGTGCACGTCGAAGGGCACCGACTCCCGCTCCGGCACCGTATGCCGGGTCAGCGGAGCGGCCGGCTCCTCGGGGTCGTAGGACGGCGGCGAGTCGCGCCAGCTGCCGGGCACGTACGAGAAGTAGAGCTTGGCGAGCTCGATGGCGTCCGCGTCGTCCGCGGCGAGCAGGTCACCCACGCCCGAGACGGTGCAGTGCATCCGCGCGCCGCCCATCTCCTCGAGGGAGACCTTCTCCCCGACGACCATCTCGGCCATGCGTGGGCTGCCGAGGTACATCGAGGCGTTGCCCTCGACCATGATGATGACGTCGCAGAAGCTCGGGATGTAGGCGCCGCCGGCCGCGCTCGGGCCGAAGAGGCAGCAGATCTGCGGCACCTTTCCGGACAGCGCGACCTGGTTGTGGAAGATCCGGCCGGCGCCGCGGCGACCTGGGAACATCTCGACCTGGTCGGTGATGCGGGCCCCGGCGGAGTCGACGAACCAGAAGACGGGCAGCTCCTCACGCAGCGCCATCTCGGTGGCCCGGACGATCTTCTCGACGGTGCGGGCTCCCCAGGACCCGGCCTTGACGGTCGGGTCGTTGGCGATGACGACGGCCGGCCGGCCGTCGACGGTGCCCCGGCCGGTGACGACGCCGTCGGCGGGCAGCCCCGGCTCCAGCGCGTTGGCGTAGCGGCCGTCCTCGACGAAGGACCCCGCGTCGAAGAGGAGGTCGATCCGCTCGCGCACGTAGATCTTGCCCTGGGCCTCGAGCTTGGCCCGGGCCTTCGGCGGCGGGGCCGACGAGGCGGCGTATGCCGCCTGCAGCCGGGTCCGCACATCGGCCACGCGGGGGTCGGCGCCCGGGTCGGACCGGGGTTCGGCGGGGCCATCCGCGCCGGCATCGGCCTGCGTCATGCCGGCAGCCCCAGACCACGCGCGATGACCATCCGCTGCACCTCCGAGGTCCCTTCGCCGATCTCGAGGATCTTGGCGTCGCGGTAGAACCGGGCCACGGGGTACTCCTCCATGAAGCCGTTGCCGCCGAAGACCTGGGTTGCGATCCGGGTGGCGGTGACGGCGGCCTCCGTCGAGTGCAGCTTGGCGATGGCGGCGGCGTGCTTGACCTCGCGGCTGGAGCGCCGACCCGCGTGCAGCTCGTCCTTGAGCCAGGCCGCCTTGTAGGTGAGCAGCCGGGCGGACTCCACCATGACCGCGAGGTCGGCCACCTGGAAGGCGACCCCCTGGTTGGCGCCGATGGGGCGACCGAACGCCATGCGTGTCCTGGCGTAGTCGGCGGCGAGCTCCAGGCAGGCCTGCGCGCAGCCGACGGCGAGCGCCGAGATGGCGATGCGACCGTCGTCGAGAATCGTGAGGAACTGGCGGAAGCCGTCTCCCTCACGGCCGAGCAGGTTGGCCGTCGGCACCCGGCAGCCGTCGAACGTGAGCCCATGAGTGTCGGACACGTGCCAGCCCAGCTTGCGGTAGGCCGGCTCGACGGTGAAGCCCGGCGTGCCGGAGGGGACGAGGATCGCCGAGATCTGCGCGGAGCCGTCGGGGTTGGTGCCGGTGCGGGCGGTGACCGTGACGACCGAGGTGATGGGAGTGCCCGAGTTGGTGATGAAGGCCTTGGCACCGTCGAGGACCCACTCGTCCCCGTCGCGGACGGCCCGGGTGCGGGTCGCACCGGCATCGGACCCTGCCTCGGGCTCGCTCAGCCCGAAGCCCGCCAGCGCGCGGCCCGCGACGAGGTCCGGCAGGAAGCGGTCCTTCTGCTCGGCGTCGCCGTAGGTCAGGATCGGGTTGATCCCGAGGCCCACGCCCGCCGAGAGCGTGATCCCCACCGACTGGTCCACCCGCCCCAGCTCCTCGATGGCCACGCAGAGGCTCGTGAAGTCGCCGTCGCTGCCGCCGTGCTCCGCCGGCACGATGAGGCCGAAGAGGCCGAGGTCGCCCATCTTGGGCACGAGCTCGGTCGGGAACCGGGCCTCCCGGTCCCAGTCGGCGATGTGCGGGGCGACCTCCTTCTCGGCGAAGTCGCGCACGACCTTGCGGAAGTCCTCGTGGTCCTGGCTGAGCTCGAACATCCCTCTCCCTTGATTGACGTTGACGTAAACGTAAAGCATGATTCCTGGTATGACAAGCGGCCCGACGTGGACCATCGCGCAGGTGGCGCAGGAGTTCGGCGTCACGCACCGGACCGTCCGCCACTACGAGGAGCTCGGCCTCATCAGCCCCGAGCGGCGCGGCACGCAGCGCGTCTTCCGCCCACGTGACCGGACGCGCCTCGGCCTCATCCTGCGGGGCAAACGGCTCGGCTTCCCGCTCGAGGAGATCCGCACGATCATCGACCTCTTCGACGCGCCCCGGGGGCGGCGCGCGCAGCTGGAGTACGTCCTCGGCCAGATCGACGAGCGGCGCGCCGACCTCGAGCGGCGCCGCCGCGACCTCGACGACGCGATCGCCGAGCTCGGCGACTTCGAGCGTCGCTGCCGGGCCGACCTCGAGCGGCTCGGCGACGACGGGTGAGCCTCGACCTGCCCGTCAGGTGACCGGGCGAGCGTGTGAGGATGGCCCCATGAGCGTTGACGACACCGAGCTCGACCCCCAGCTCGACCCCCAGCTCGACCCCAAGATCCAGGCCTACGCACACCCCGAACGGCTGGTGACGACGCAGTGGCTGGCCGAGCAGATCGGCTCCGGACGCGTCGGTGGCCCCGACGGCATCGCCCTGCTGGAGTCGGACGAGGACGTCCTGCTCTACGACACCGGCCACATCCCCGGCGCGCTGAAGATCGACTGGCACCTCGACCTCAACGACCCGGTGACCCGCGACTACGTCGACGGCCAGCGCTTCGCCGAGGTCATGGGTGCGCGCGGCATCTCCCGCGACACGACGGTCGTGATCTACGGCGACAAGAGCAACTGGTGGGCGGCATACGCGCTGTGGGTCTTCAGCCTGTTCGGCCACGAGGACGTGCGGCTGCTCGACGGGGGCCGGGCCAAGTGGATCGCCGAGGGCCGGGAGCTGACCCGCGACGTGCCGACCGTCACCGCCGTCGACTACCCGGTCGTGGACCGCGACGACGCCCCGATCCGCGCCTTCAAGGAGGACGTGCTCGGCCACCTCGGCAAGCCGCTCGTCGACGTCCGCTCACCCGGCGAGTACAGCGGCGAGCTGCTCCACATGCCGGACTACCCGCAGGAGGGCGCCATGCGCGGCGGCCACATCCCCGGCGCGAAGTCCGTGCCCTGGGCCCGGGCGGCGAACGACGACGGCACGTTCAAGTCGCGCGAGGAGCTCGAGCGGCTCTACCTCGACGAGCAGGGCCTGTCGCCCGACGACGACGTCGTCGCCTACTGCCGGATCGGCGAGCGGTCGTCGCACACCTGGTTCGTGCTCACCCACCTGCTCGGTTTCGAGAAGGTCCGCAACTACGACGGCTCTTGGACCGAGTGGGGCAACGCCGTGCGGGTCCCCATCGAGCGGTGAGCGCCGTGAGCACCGATGCACCACTGCCCGGGACGCCACTGCCCGAGACGCCACTGCCCGAGACGCCACTGCCCGAGTCGCTCGCGTCCATCGCCGAGGACTTCCGCGCGGCCACCAACGAGCTCAAGCTCGAGCTGCTGCTCGAGTTCAGCGACGAGCTGCCGGCGCTGCCCGAGCGCTATGCCGGCCGGCTCGACGCCCTCGAACGCGTCGACGAGTGCCAGTCCCCCGTGTTCCTCATGGTCGAGGTGGATCCCGGCCCGTCGCCCGACGAGCGGGTGGTGCACGTCTTCTTCGACGCCCCGGACGAGGCGCCCACCACCCGCGGCTTCGCCGGCATCCTGCACGAGGGGCTTGAGGGACTGTCGGCCGCGGAGGTGCTCGCCGTGCCGGACGACGCCCCGATGCGCTTCGGGCTCGCCGAGGCGGTCTCACCGCTGCGCATGCGCGGAATGGTCGCCATGCTGGCGCGGATCAAGCGCCAAGTCCGCGCCAAGACGGCCGCCTGAGACTGAGCCAGCGGTCCCCCGCCCCCCACCCCTACCCGGCTGCTAAGCCACTGCTCCACTTTCTGCAGCAGTGACGTAGCCCGCGGGGAGCTACCCACCGCGCCCCCTACGTCACTGCTCCACTTTCTGCAGCAGTGACGTAGGCCGCCGGGCGAGGCACCCAACGGGCGGCTTTGGCGTGTGCTGAGGACTGTCGGCGGTCGCCGCCAGAGTGACCGCATGCAGAACAGAGCGGCAGACATGGACTGGGCCGACGACGGCGTCCTCGGACGGTTCGTCGTCAGGGCGAGGCGCAGAGCCGACCTCAGCCAGCGGGAGCTGGCGGAGGTGCTCGGTGTCTCGCCGGCCACGGTGTCCCGGGTTGAATCAGGGCACACCAGAGGCAGTCTGGGGTTGTTGGCAGCGGTGTTGCGATGCGCTGGCCTGCGCCTGGCAGTCGTCGACTCCGACGGCTGCGAGGTGGAGCCGGTTGCGGCCGACGTTGTCCGCGACAACGCGGATCGGCGGTTTCCCGCGCACCTCGACGTCGCTCCACCGGACCTGGTGCCGCCAGCGCGCCGGCACTTCCCGCGCTATGACCGGCCCCCGGCCAGAGGCTGGTATCACCTTCGCCCGGAACGGGACCGCCTCCGCATTCGGTCGACCGGCACGACGTCCCCCGGGGACGATCACCCGACGGTGAGGGAGTTGGAGCAACGCCGCCAGCTGCTGCGTGCGCGACCGGCGTGGGTGCAGACCGCACCCAGACCGCTTCCCGAATGCCGGTGCTTTGACAGGTGCTACCTCGGGGCCGCGTGCCCACCCACCTGTCCCTGCCAGTGCGAGCCGGCGCCCCGGGCCCGGACCGGTTGAGCGTGCGCCGGCGCCGCGGGCGCGTGGGTCATCCTGTGATCCGCGAGCGCACCGCGTAGAGCTCGGGAAAGAACGTCAGGTCGAGGGCGCGCCGAAGGAAGCCCACCCCGCTCGACCCGCCGGTGCCGGTCTTGTCGCCGATGGTGCGCTGGACGACCTGCAGGTGTCGGAAGCGCCACAGCTGGAAGTTGTCCTCGACGTCGACGAGCTCCTCACACGTCTCGTAGACGCCCCAGTGGTCATGCGGTCGCGCGTAGACCTCGGCGATGGTGTCGACCAGGGCGGCATTGGACCGGTAGGGCTGGCTCCAGTCGCGGTCAAGCAGCTCCGGCGGCACGGCATACCCTCGGCGGTCGAGGTAGGCGAGGAACTCGTCGTAGAGGCTCGGCTGGCGCAGCAGCTCCTCGAGGGCGGCCCGGGCGCCCTCGTCGTGGGCGAAGACGGCCACCATGTCCGAGTTCTTGTTGCCAAGGAGGAACTCGACCTCACGGTACTGCGCAGACTGGAAGCCCGAGCTGGTGGCGAGGAACGGCCGGATCTCGGCGTACTCGCTCGGCGTGAGGGTCGCGAGCACGCTCCATTGGTCCGCGAGCGTGTGCTGGATGTGCTTGATGCGGGCCAACCTCTTCAGGGCCGGGGCGAGCTCGTCCGAGGCCAGCAGGCTGCGCGCCGAGCGCAGCTCGTGGATGAGCAGCTTGAGCCACAGCTCGGTCGTCTGGTGCTGGATGATGAAGAGCAGCTCGTCGTGCTGGGGTGGGTCGCTGAGCGGCCGCTGCGCCGAGAGGAGCTGGTCGAGCCCGAGGTAGTCGCCGTAGGACAGCTTCCCTGCGAAGTCCCGCTGGATGCCCCGCTCGAGGTCGCGCTGGCTCGTCGGATCAACGGTGTCCATCGGTCGATCGTAGGTGGCGCCCTCTCGTCAAGGGCGGGCGGCCAGCGACACCAGGTGGCCGACCACCCCAGGGATCCACCCGAGCTCCCGCCGCATCCACCGGGCGCTGACGAGGTTGTGCGGCACGACGACGGTGTCCGAGCGTGCAGCGACGAGGCCGAGGTCGGTCCCGAACGCGTCGGTGACGATGGCCCACTGGCGCGCGCTGTGCCGGACCAGGTGCTCGCCGACCGCCACGGCGAAGAGGTCGACGAGAAGGTCAGCGCCTTCGCCGCTCGGCGCGCGCAGCTCGTGGCTGCGGGCCGCATCATAGGCCGCCCCGATGGAGGAAAGGTCGTCGACGTCAACGCCCCGGGCGGCCAAGGTCTCGAGCCGCTGGCTGATCCGGGCCCGTTCCGCTTCGGTGAGCGGCTCGGCGACGGGCTTGCCGTCGAACGTGGGGTCGAGCCTTTCGGCCGCATCGTCGGTCGCAGGGGCGCCGGACCCCGCTGCCGATACGCCCGAATCGGTCCTGCTCCTCCTCGAGAACCAGCCCACGGGATCAGGCTATCCCTGCTAGAACGTCTCGGGGTCAGGGCCCGTGCGCACGCCGCGGTCGAGCGCCTCGAAGCCCCTGAGGTCGTCCCCGTCGAGCTCGAAGCCGAAGACGTCCGCGTTCTCGGCGATGCGGGCGGGCGTGACGGACTTGGGAATCACGACGTTGCCGATCTGCAGCTGCCACCGGATGATCGCCTGGGCCGGCGTCACGCCGTGCTTGTCCGCGATGGCCGCCACGGTCGGGTCGCGCAGGACGTCGCCGCCCGACGCGAGCGGGCTCCACGCCTCCGTGGCGATCCCGTGCTGGGCGTGGAAGGTGCGCAGCTCCCTCTGCTGGAGGTAGGGATGCAGCTCCACCTGGTTGATCGCGGGCAGCACGCCCGTCTCGTCCAGGAGCCGCTGAAGGTGCTCGATCGTGAAGTTGCAGACTCCCACCGCGCGCACCCGTCCCGATCGCTGCAGCTCGAGCATCGCCGTCCACGCGTCGACGTAGGCATCCTGGGACGGCACCGGCCAGTGGATGAGGTACAGGTCGAGGACCTCGAGGCCGAGCCGCTCCAGCGACGCGTCGAAGGCGGCCGCGACGTTGCGGTGGTCGTCGTTCCACACCTTCGTCGTGACGAACACGTCCTCACGCGGGACGTCGGTCGCGGCGAGGGCCCGCCCGACACCTGCCTCGTTGCCGTAGAGGCGAGCGGTGTCGACGTGCCGGTAGCCGGTGTCGAGCGCCACCGCCACGGCGGCCTCCACCTCGTCGTCGGGCACCTGCCAGACCCCGAAGCCCAGCTGCGGAATGGTCAGCCCCGGGATCGAGGCGTGCAGGAGCTCGACAGAGGGAACGCGGGTGTGTGCGGTCATGGCCCAAAACCTATCGCCGGCTCGCCGACCGCGTGTGCCGCACCTCACCCGGCGTGCTCGCACGACGCTCGTTTCGACCCCGGGAGGCGCGTTGGCAACGCGCTAGGCTCCGTCGCATGGCATCCATCAGCAAGGTTCTGATCGCAAACCGTGGTGAGATCGCCGTGCGCATCGCGCGGGCGTGCAAGGACAGCGGGATCGCCTCGGTGGCGGTCTACGCCGAGCCGGACCGCGATGCCCTGCATGTCAAGGTCGCCGATGAGGCCTACGCCCTTGGAGGCTCGACGCCCGGCGACAGCTACCTCGTCCAGGACAAGCTGCTCGACGTCGCCGCGCGCTCGGGTGCCGATGCCGTCCACCCCGGCTACGGCTTCCTCGCCGAGAACGCCTCCTTCGCCCAGGCCGTGCTCGACGCCGGCCTCGTCTGGATCGGCCCGGGCCCCGACGCCATCGACGCGCTGGGCGACAAGGTCAAGGCCCGGCACATCGCGACGAAGGCCGACGCCCCGCTCGTGCCCGGCACCAAGGACCCGGTCTCCGGCCCCGAGGAGGTGGTCGCCTTCGCGGAGGAGCACGGGCTGCCGGTCGCCATCAAGGCGGCATACGGCGGAGGCGGCCGTGGGCTCAAGGTGGCCCGCACCCTCGAGGAGATCCCGCACCTCTACGAGTCGGCGGTCCGCGAGGCCGTGACGGCCTTCGGCCGCGGGGAGTGCTTCGTCGAGCGCTTCCTCGACCGCCCGCGGCACGTCGAGACCCAGTGCCTGGCCGACCAGCACGGCAACGTCGTCGTCGTCTCGACGCGCGACTGCTCGCTCCAGCGCCGCAACCAAAAGCTCGTCGAGGAGGCACCCGCCCCGTTCCTCACCGAGGAGCAGCACGACGAGCTCCTGCGCGCGTCCAAGGCGATCCTCAAGGAGGCCGGCTACGTCGGCGCCGGCACGTGCGAGTTCCTCGTCGGACCGCAGGGCGACATCAGCTTCCTCGAGGTCAACACCCGCCTGCAGGTGGAGCACCCCGTCACCGAGGAGGTCACCGGCATCGACCTCGTGCGTGAGCAGTTCCGCATCGCCAACGGCGAGACGCTCGACTACGACGACCCCGAGCCGCACGCCCACTCCATCGAGTTCCGCATCAACGGCGAGGACGCCGGCCGCGGCTTCCTCCCGGCCCCCGGCACCGTGTCGAAGATGGTCGTGCCGCACGGTCCTGGCGTGCGCTGGGACGCCGGCATCGTCGAGGGTGACACCGTCGCCGGCGCCTTCGACTCGATGATCGCCAAGCTCATCGTCACCGGCCGCACCCGCGAGCAGGCCATCGAGCGTTCGCGCCGGGCCCTGGCCGAGCTGACGATCGACGGCATGCCGACCGTCGTGCCGTTCCACCGTGCCGTCGTCGCCGACCCGGCGTTCGCACCGGCCGACGGCACCCCCTTCTCGATCCACACCCGCTGGATCGAGACCGAGTGGGACAACACCGTCGAGCCGTATGCCGCAGGGCCGGCTTCCGGGGGCGACGCGGCCGACGCGGCCGAGCGGCAGACCATCGTTGTCGAGGTGGGCGGCAAACGGCTGGAGGTCTCCCTGCCCGGCGGACTCTCCTTCGGCGGCGGCGCCACCGGCGGCGCCGCCAGGAAGAAGGCGCCCAAGCGCTCCGGTGGCGGCAAGGCGGGCGCCGCGGCGTCCGGCAACTCGCTCACCGCACCCATGCAGGGCACGATCGTCAAGATCGCCGTCGAGGAGGGCGCCGTCGTCGCCGAGGGCGACCTCGTGATCGTCCTCGAAGCGATGAAGATGGAGCAGCCGATCAACGCGCACCGGGCCGGCGTGATCACGAGCCTCGCCGCGTCGGTCGGCGAGACCGTCACCTCCGGCGCGGTGCTCGCCGAGATCGCCGACGCGCAGGCCTGACGCCCCGCTCCTGCTCTCACGGTCCTGGGCAAGCCGGCATTCCTCCTCAGGGCCACCAGCCGACATTCCTCCCGTCAGTCGAGTGGCCAATTTGGTCCCAGCCCGGGCCGAGCGAAACTGGCCACTCGACCTGTCGGGGGAGCGAACCGGCATTCCTCCCCTCAGTCAAGTGGCCAGTTTGGTCCCAGCCCGGGCCGAGCGAAACTGGCCACTCGACGTGGCGGAGGCCCGGGCGCTGGGAAGCGCGCCTCAGGCGGGCGGGTCCCCCAAGGTGATCCGACCGCCGGCCGGCGGGGCTGCCGACCCCGTCGGCGGCGGTGCGTCGATGCGGTCGGACGGCTCGGTCGGCTGGCCGGGCGGCGGCAGGTCCGGCTGCTCCGTGCCGGGACCGTCCGGCAGGGTGGGCTCCGGAAGGTCCGGGATGTCGGGTCCGGGCGGGGCGACGGGCTCGCGCGGGACCGACGACGGCGAGGTCCCCGGGTCGAAGGGGGTCGGGTCGGCCGGCCGAGCCGGACCCGGTTCCGGCGTGCTTCCCGGCGCCGGTTCGGGCTGCGGCGTCGGCACGGACGCCTCCGAGGCGGGCTCGGCCTCCGGCGGGAGCCCGAGCCCGCCTCGCACCGCGTCACCCGCCTTGTCGACCTGCTCGGCATACCGTCCGCCGGTCTTGTCGTTGACGAGCTCCTCCACCTTCTGCAAGCCGCTCTCGGCCTGCTCGGGATGGCCCTTGAGGAAGTCCTTGGCCTTGGCGATCCAGTCGCTCATGAGTCCTCCGTCTGTGCTGTCGAGGCGTGTGCTGATGACGGGTGTGCTGGTGACGGGTGTGCTGATGGGGCGCGGGCCCCGGGTCACGGTACGTGCTCTTACGACCGTACGCCTCCCGCGGGCGGAGGCGGCGCCAGCCTCCCCTGCTGCCCGCCGACTCACTCCGACTGGTGCAGCTGGCGTGCGGCCTCGGCGATCGACCCGGACAGTGACGGATAGACGGTGATGGTGCTCGAGACCTGGTCGACGCTCAGCCGGTTCTGCACGGCCAGCGCGACGGGGAAGATCAGCTCCGACGCCTTGGGCGCGACGACCACGCCGCCCAGCACGGTGCCGTAGCCCTTGCGGCAGAAGAGCTTGACGAACCCGTCGGTGATGGCCTGCATCTTGGCCCGGGGGTTGCGCGCGAGCGGGAGGCGGACCACCTCGATGTCGGGCGACTCGTCGGCCTCGCGCTGGCCGATGCCCACCGTGGCGATCTCGGGATCGGTGAAGATGTTGGCCGCCACGCCGCGCACGCTGAGGGGGGCGACGGCGTCGCCGAGCGCGTGCCACATGGCGATGCGGCCCTGCATGGCGGCCACCGACGCGAGCGGCAGCACCCCGGTGCAGTCACCGGCGGCATACACGCCGGCGACGGAGGTCCGCGAGACCCGGTCGACGGTGACGTGACCCGACTCCGACCGCTCGACCCCCAGCTCCTCGAGCCCGATGCCCGCGGTCTGCGGGACGGAGCCGACGGCGAGGAGCGCATGACTTCCCTCGACGGTGCGCCCGTCGACGAGGCTGACGACGACGCCAGCCTCGGTCCGCTCCACCCCCGCCGCCCGCGAGCGGCTGAGGACCTCCATGCCCCGCTTGCGGAAGACGTCCTCGATCACGGTGGCCGCGTCGGCGTCCTCGCCGGGCAGCACGCGGTCCCGGGACGAGACGAGGACGACCTCGGAGCCGAGGCCGAGGTAGGCCTGCGCGAGCTCGGCCCCGGTGACGCCGGAGCCGATGACGACGATGCGCCGCGGCAGCTCGGTCAGCGAGTAGATCTGCTGCCAGGTGAGGATCCGCTGGCCGTCGGGCACCGCCGAGGGCAGCACACGAGGCGTGGCGCCCGTCGCGAGGAGCAGGACGTCCGCGCGCAGCTTCGTGCGGGCACCATCCGCGGTGTCGACGGAGACGGTGCCGCGGTCGACGACGCGGCCCCGCCCGCGCAGCACCCGCACCCCGACCGACTCGAGGCTCGCCTGGATGTCGACGCTCTGGGCCGCGGCGAGCTGCAGGATCCGCCGGTTGACGGTCTCGGCCTGGGCAACGGCGTCGCTCACCTCGTCGCCCTCCGGGTCCTGGAGGCGGACCCCGAGCCCGGCGGCCACCTCGAAGTCGGACATGTAGTCCGCCGTCGAGATGAGCGCCTTGCTGGGCACGCAGTCCGTGAGGACGGCAGCGCCGCCGAGACCGTCCTGCTCGACGACCGTGACCCCGGCTCCGAGCCGGGCCGCGACGAGAGCCGCCTCGTAGCCGCCGGGTCCTCCTCCGAGGATGACGACGGACGTCGCTCGCGTGATCACGGGACCATCCAACCACTGCCCGTCAGGCAGGGGACGATCCACCGTTGGCCGTCTCCGGTGCTCGCTAGGCTCGGACGCGTGACAGCGCCAGCCCACGATCTGAGCGACCCCGCGACGGATCCCTTCGGTGTCGCCGCGGACGCCGCGGCCGTGATCGCCGAGCGCACCGGCGTGGACGGACACGACGTGGCCCTCGTCCTCGGTTCGGGGTGGGGCGGGGCGGCCGACCTCGTCGGCAGCACCGTCGCCACCGTCGACCACGCCGACGTGCCCGGCTTCCGGCCGGTCGCCGTGGCCGGGCACACGGGCCGCCTCCGGTCGGTCGCGATCGGCGACACCGGGCGGTACGCGCTCGTCTTCGGCACCCGCACGCACTTCTACGAGGGCCACGGAGTGCGCGCCGTGGTCCACGCCGTCCGCACCGCGGCCGCGGCCGGGTGCCGGGCGATCGTCTTGACGAACGGCTGCGGGGGCCTGGACCCGGGCCGTCCCCCCGGCACGCCGGTCCTCATCCGCGACCACCTCAACCTCACCGCCTCCTCGCCCGTCGAGGGCGCCACCTTCGTCGACCTCACCGACCTCTACTCCCCGCGCCTGCGTGCGCTCGCCCGCGAGGTCGACCCCCGGCTCGAGGAGGGTGTGTACGTCCAGTTCCCGGGGCCGCACTACGAGACGCCGGCCGAGGTGCGGATGGCGCGCATCCTGGGCGGCGACCTCGTCGGCATGTCGACGACGCTCGAGGCCATCGCGGCGCGCCAGAGCGGCCTGGAGGTGCTCGGCATCTCGCTCGTGACCAACCTGGCCGCGGGCATCTCGGACGTCCCGCTCAGCCACGCCGAGGTCCTCGAGGCAGGTCGGGCGGCCGCCGGGCGATGCGGCCGACTCCTCGCCGAGGTCGTGGGCAGGATCTGATGGTGCCGGACGCGGCGGGGTCCCGCGAGACGCTGTATGCCGCGGCGCGCGCCTGGTGCGACGACGACCCGGACCCCGCGACCCGCGACGAGCTGCGCACCCTGCTCGCCGAGGCCGAGGGCGGGGACGAACACGCCGCCGCCGACCTCGCGGACCGGTTCACCGGGATGCTCCAGTTCGGCACCGCGGGCCTGCGCGGGGCGCTCGGCGCCGGGCCCAACCGGATGAACCGCAGCGTGGTGCTGCGGGCGGCGGCCGGCCTGACGGCATACCTGCAGGGCGAGGGCGGCGCGGGGGACCATCCCGTCGTCGTCATCGGCTACGACGCCCGTCACGGGTCCGACGTCTTCGCCCGTGACACGGCGGCGGTGGTCGTCGCCGCGGGCGGGTCCGCGCTGCTGCTGCCCGAGCCGTTGCCGACGCCGGTGCTCGCCTTCGCGATCCGCCGCCTCGGCGCCGACGCGGGGGTCATGGTCACCGCGAGCCACAACCCTCCGCAGGACAACGGCTACAAGGTCTACCTCGGCGACGGCAGCCAGATCGTGCCGCCGGTCGACGCGCAGATCGCCCGCCACATCGGCGCCGTCGAGCGGGTGCGTGACGTGCCCCGGGTCGCGCAGGGGTGGCGGGTGCTCGGCCCCGAGCTGGAGGGCGACTACGTCGACGCCGTCGTCGGGGTGCTCGACCCGGACTCGGCCCGGGACCTCGCCGTCGCGCACACGAGCCTGCACGGGGTCGGCCACGCGATCGTCCGTGAGGCCTTCGTGCGGGCCGGCTTCCCGGAGCCGGTGGCCGTCGTGGAGCAGGCCCTGCCCGACCCCGACTTCCCCACCGTGGCCTTTCCCAACCCGGAGGAGGAGGGCGCGATCGACCTCGCCCTTGCGGTCGCCCGGCGGGAGCGGTGCGACCTCGTCATCGCCAACGACCCGGACGCGGACCGGTGCGCGGCGGCCGTCCTCGACCCTGACGCCGGCGACTGGCGGATGTTGCGGGGCGACGAGGTGGGGGCGCTGCTCGGGGCGCACCTCGTGGCCAGGGGCGTGCGACCCGGTGACGTCTTCGCCAACTCGATCGTCTCGTCCCGGCTGCTCGCGGCCGTCGCCCGGTCGGCCGGCATCCGACACGAGGAGACGCTCACCGGGTTCAAGTGGATCTCGCGGGTGCCGGGGCTGCGCTACGGCTACGAGGAGGCGCTCGGCTACTGCGCGGCACCGGCCGCGGTGCGGGACAAGGACGGCGTCAGCGCCGCCCTGCTGCTCGCCGAGCTCGCGGCCGGCCTCAAGGCCGAGGGCCGCACGCTGCTCGACCTCCTCGACGACCTGGCCCTGCTCCACGGCGTGCACGCCACCGACTCGTTCGCCGTCCGCGTCACCGACCTCACGCAGATCGAGGAGGTCGTCGGCCGGCTGCGCCGCAGGCCCCCGCGGAGCCTCGCCGGCTTCGCGGTGCGACAGGTCGACGACCTCAGCCGTGGTGCCGGCGGCCTGCCGCCCACCGAAGGGCTGCGATGGTATCTCGAGGGCGACGCACGCATCATCATCCGGCCGAGCGGCACGGAGCCGAAGGTCAAGGTCTACCTCGAGGTCATCGAACCGGTCGGCGAGCCGGTCGGGGAGCCGGTTCGCGAGTCCCGGCCCGACCCCGATGCCGTGCGGGTGGCCCGGAGGTCGGCGGCCACCCGTCTGGCCGCCCTCCGCGCCGAGGTGCAGGAGCTGACCCGGCCGGTCGAGGTCAGGCGAGGAGCACCGTGACGACGAAGCAGGCGGCGCCGGCAAGGAGCAGGCCGACCGCCACGGGGTCCCAGGCCTGGCTCACGACGCGGAGGCTCCCTCCGTCCGGGCGCCGCCGGTCCGCGGCCACCCGGGCCTCGATCTCCGCGGCGACCGCCTGGGCCCCGACCGGGAGCCGCGCGCCAAGGACCCTGGGAGCCGGGCTCGACGCGGGCACGCGGTGGGCGCCCAGGGTCGGCCGGCCGCGGCCGTGCCGGGGACGCTTCGGCTCGGCGGGGACTCCCCACGCCGCGTAGCGGCGGCCGTCCGCGACGACCTCCAGCACCCACCGACTGCGCACCTCGCTCACGGCCGGCCAGCTGATGTCGACGATCCGCAGCGGGTTGACCAGGCGGATTCCCTCGTCGGCGATGACGGCGCTCGGTCGCACGACGAGGAGCCAGAGCAGGACGAGCCCGAAGACGACCGAGCCGATGAGCGACCACGGCCGCGGGTCGGCAAGCGCGGCGGGCACGAGCAGGGCGAGCGCCGCGGCGAGGCCCGCGGCGCCCACGGCGACCGACGACCCCGGGCGCAGCGTCCGGCGCTCCCCGGCGGGGGCGCCGACGCGCCCGGTCGGGTCCTGCGGGGCGGGCTGGCCCACGTCGTCTCCTTGCTCGTCTCC
>NZ_DASSMH010000142.1:0-48995 GCF_035688975.1 Intrasporangium sp.
CCAGCGAGCAGCGCCATGGGCAGGGCGACGAGCGCCCCGGCGAAGAGGTACATCCCCGCCGAGGCCACCGACACGTCGAAGCCGGCGATGCTGCGGCCGTCGAGCAGGCCGATCCGCAGCCGGGCCGCCGACGGCGTCTCCCGGACGGCCATCGACCCCGCCGGCTTGGGCCCGCCGGCCATCCGGACGATGGCGCGGGCGGTGGGCAGCGGGCCGACCTCGCGGACGGCCGCCCGGTCGGCGAGGACCTCGATGAGCAGCTGCACCTCCCGCAGCGCTGCCTCGGACCGCACTGCAGGGGGCACGGCCTCGTGCACGACGGTGAAGAACTCGAGCACGAGGTCGTGCCGACCGGCGAGGTGCGCGCGCTCGTGGGCCAGCACGGCGTCCAGCTCGCGACCGGGAAGCGTGTCGATGGTGCCCTGGGTGAGCACCACGCGGCGCCGGGACCCGGGCAGGCAGTATGCCGTGGGGGTGGCGTGCTCGAGGACGCGGACGTGGGCGTCGCCGTGGACCGCCAGCACGTCCACGAGCTCGCGGTGGCGGCGGCGCACCGCCCGCAGGGCCCGGCCCACGCGGTGCCCGGAGAGCAGCAGGCGTGCGAGGACGACGCCGCTGACGGCGGCCGCGGCTCCGATGAGTCCGACGTGGTCGAGCAGCCGGTCCTCGCGGCGCACGATCAGCGGCAGGGCGGCCGGCGCGGCGAAGAGCGCGGAGAGCACGGCGGCCACCGCCGTCGCCTGCCACACGACGAGCGCGGCCCGCGGCGCGCGCCGGAACGCGGTGAAGCCGGCCATGAGGCGCGGCACCGGCCAGGCCAGCGCGAGCGCGAGCGCGACGAGCCCCGCGATGTACACGTGCCTCAGGTCGCCCGGCGGCGGCGCAGCCGGTCGGCGACGGTGTGCCGGGTCGCGGCAGGCGCCTCGCCGCGCGCCTCCAGCTGCGCCAGAGCGGCCCGCAGCTCGTCGATCTCCTCCGGGGTCGACTCGTCGAGGAAGTGCAGCAGCGCGCTGCGCCGCTCCTCGCCCGCGAGCTCGCTGAGCGTGTGGTGCAGCGACTCCGACGTCAGCTCCTGACGCGTGGAGGCGGGCGTGTAGCGCCAGGCGCGTCCGTCGCGCTCCCGGCTGACGAGGCCCTTCTTCGCCATCCGGTCGAGGACGGTCATCAGCGTCGTGTAGGCGAGGCCCCGCTCGACGCCGACGGCGTCGTGGACCTCGCGGACCGTGACGCCCGCGGCAGCGTCGGCGGCGCTGGTCTGGGGGACGGTCCAGAGGTGCTCCATGACGGCACGCTCCAGGTCGCCGAGGCGGTTGCGTGGGTTCCGGGGCATGGTGACTCCAATCTACTCGTCCGGTCGACCGACTCTGACGACCCGGTCGAAGAGCTCGAGGCCCTCCAGGCGGTGGGTGACGAGCACGATGGTCCGGCTGCGGTCGTCGGCCTGGGCACGGAGCAGGTCGGTGAGGACGGCGAGCGCCGTGGGCCCGTCGAGGTGGGCGACGGGCTCGTCGAGCAGGAGCACCGGTCGGCGGCTCACGAGCGCTCGGGCGATGCCGAGCCGCGCCCGCTCGCCGCCCGACAGACCACGGCCCGAGCCGCCGAGGCGGGCGTCCAGCCCCTCCGGCAGGTCGGCGAGGAGCCCGCCCAGCCCCGCGCGACGAAGGGCCCCACACAGGTCCGAGTCGGTCGCGGCAGGCGCCGCGAGCAGCAGGTTGTTGCGCAGCGTCGTGGCGAAGAGGTGCGGCTCGTCGTCGACGAGCGCGACGTGGTCGCGCACCGCGTCGACCGGCAGCTCGAGGACGTCGGCGCCGTCCCACGTGTAGCGGCCGGCGCGCGGGTCGAGCTGCCGGGCCAGGACGGCGAGGAGGGTCGACTTGCCGGAGCCGTTCGACCCGGTGAGGGCGACCCGCGAGCCGGAGGGCAGGTCGAGGTCGACGGGACCGACGTGGTCGACGTCTCCCGTCCACGAGGCCGTCACGCCGCGGACGACGATGTGCGGCGCGTCGCCCGTGGGGGCGCGGTCGGCGGGGGAGCCCTCGACGGCGCGGGCCGCCGGCGGCAGGCCGAGCAGCGCGGCGATGCGGGCCGCGCTGCCCTGGGCTCGCGCGAGCGCCCGCATCGCGTCGGTGAGCGGCGTGATGGCGTCCGTGACGGCGACGGGCGTGAGCAGCAGGAGCGCCTTCACCGGCCCGGACAGGGGCAGTGGCGCGACGACCGCCGCCGTCGCCACGACGGCGCCCCCGACGGCGACGAGGAAGAGGCCCGAGGCGGCCGCCCGGCCCGCGCTCTGGCGGCGCGCGGCCCCCGCGAGCGCCTCGTGCGCGGACTCGAGCCAGCCCAGCGCGGTGTCCCAGCCGCCGACGGCGCGCAGCTCGGTGGCCGAGGACGTGACGAGCTCGGCCACCCGCGTGACCTCCGCCCGGGCGTCGAGCAGCGCGGCGAGGGAGCGCGACTCGAGCCGGTGGGCGAGCCCGCTCACCGCCGCCACGACGAGCGCGAGCCCCACGAGCACGAGCCCGACCGACGGGCTGAGCCACGCCGCCAGCACGATGGCGACCAGCCCAGCCACCGCGGAGGCGAGCACCGGCACCGTGACGCGGACCTGGGCGTCCGCGACGTCGGTGAGGTCCTCCACGACGCCCGTCAGCACGTCGGAGCGGCGGCGTCGGCCGAGCCGGGCAGGGGTGAGCGGGATCAGCCGGGCGTATGCCGCGGTGCGTCGCTCCGCGAGGGACGCGAGGGCAGCGTCGTGGCTGGCCAGGCGCTCCCAGTAGCGGAAGACCGGCCGCGCCATGCCGAAGGCCCGCACCGCGACGATGGCCGTGAGCAGGGTGAGGATGACGGGCTGCTCGGAAGCGCGCACGATGAGCCAGCCCGACGTCGAGGTGAGGGCGATGCCGGCCGCGGTGGCGACGCCGCCGAGCAGCCCGCCCCGGGCCACCCCCGCCGCCGGCCACCACACGGCCCGTCGCTGCCCCTCGTGGGTCGCCCCGGGGCCGGCGTGGGTCTGGGTCGTCATGCCGGCACCTCCGTGGCGGTTCGGGGCGGCAGCAGGTGCACGTCGGTGGGCCGGGACAGTCGCACGTGGGCGGCTGCCAGGTGGAGCAGCTCGGGTCGGTGGGTCACGGCGACGACGGTGCGGCGCTCGGCGAGCTCGGCGATGAGCTCGTGCGCCGCGTCGGCGGCCGGTCCGTCGAGGTGGGCGGTCGGCTCGTCGAGGAGCAGGAGCGGCTCGACGCTGAGCCACGCGCGGGCGAGGGCGAGGCGCTGGCGCTGCCCGGCGGACAGGCCGAAGCCGTCGTCGCCGAGCCGCCCGCCGAGGCCGCCGTCCATCCCGGCCACCACCCCGTCGAGGCGCACCCGGCGCAGCGCCTCCCACAACGCCTCGTCGGGGGCCGCACGGGAGATCGTCAGCGCCTCGCGCACCGTCCCGGCCGCGAGGAAGGGGCGCTGGGTGACCAGATGGGCACCCGGGGCCCGCAGCACGCCACCGGTCGGGGTGCGCACCCGGGCGAGCAGCTCGAGCAGGGTCGACTTGCCGACGCCGGAGGGACCGGTGATGGCGGTGAGGCCGGGACCCGCCGCGAGGTCGAGGCCCGCGAGGACGTCGGCGTCCGATCCGGGATGGCGGTAGCGCAGCCCGCGGGCCGCCACCGACGGCACAGGCGACGGCGCAGGCGAGGGCACGAGGGTGGACGCCACGGGGGACGCCGACCCCGCCTGTCCGCCCACGGACGGCCCGGCCATCGGCTCCCTCGTCAGCGCCGCGAGGATCCCGTCGAGGGCCGCGGCGCCGTCGGCGGCCGCGTGGAACTCGGCGCCCACCCGCCGGATCGGCCAGTAGGCCTCCGGAGCGAGGAGGATGGCCGTCAGGGCGGGACCGAGCGCCATCGACCCGCCGGCGAGGCGGACCCCGACGAGGACGGCGACGATGGCCACGCAGATCGTGGCCAGCAGCTCGAGCGCTGCCGAGCTGAGGAAGGCCAGCCGCAGGGTCCCCATCGTCGCGCGCCGGTGCCGGGCGCTGACGTCGCGGACGGTCTCCACCTGGCGTTCCGCCCGGCCGTAGGCGACGAGCGTCGGCAGGCCGCGCACGACATCGAGGAAATGGCCCGACAGCGCGGCCAGCGCGGCCCACCTCGCTGCGGTGGACTCGGCCGTGGCCCGGCCGATGAGCGCGGCAAAGAGCGGGAGCAGCGGCACGGTCAGCACGACGACGACGGCGCTCGGCCAGTCGACCACCGCCAGGGCGGCCAGCGCCAGGACGGGCACCACCGCGCCGGTGGCGAGCGCGGGCAGGAAGCGGGCGGCATACGGCTCGACCGCGCTCGTGCCCGCCGTGGCGAGGGTGACGGCGGTGCTGCGCTCGGGCCGCTCGTCCGCGTCGAGGTCCCCCCACCGCCGCAGCAGCGCCCAGCGCAGCCGTGTCGAGACGGACACCCCGGCCCAGGCGGCGACGACGTCGCCCGCCGCGGCGAGCAGTGCCCGAGCGACGAAGAGGGCGGCGAGCCACCACGCCGGCCCCGGCAGCGGGCGGCCCGTCACGACGGCCACGACCAGGCCCGCGAGGGCGAAGGCCGTCCCCACGGTGGCGGCGCCACTCAGCACGCCGAGGGCCGCCAGGGTGGCCAGGGGCGCGCGCACCTCGGGCACGGCGCGCACCAGGCGGGCGTCGAAGGGTCGCACGGCGGAGTCCTCTCTCGGTGGGCCGGGCCGGTCGGGTCAGTGGGTGGCGACCGAGAGCTGGACGTCCTCGGGGATGTGCGCCGCGGTGAGCCGCTTGCGGAACACCCAGTAGGTCCAGCCCTGGTAGAGCAGCACGATGGGCGTGAAGACCGCGGCCACGACCGTCATGACCGTGAGGGTGTAGGGCGTGCTCGAGGCGTTGGCCACCGTGAGGTCGTATGCCGGGTTGGTGGTCGAGGGCATGACGTCGGGGAAGAGGATGAGGAAGTAGGTCGCGACGGCCATGGCGATGGTGACGGCCGTGCCGAGGAAGGCCCAGCCCTCGCGCCCCCGGGCGTTGGCGACGAGGGCGGCCACGAGCGCACCGGCCGCCACGACGGTCGTGGCCCACGAGGCGGCCTTGCCGTTGCCGAGGCCGAGGACGAGGAGCAGCACGACGGCGAGCACGGCCGCCACGACGCCCACCTTGGCAGCGATCCCGCGGGCCTCCGCCCGGATGGGACCATCCGTCTTGAGGGCCACGAAGATCGCGCCGTGGGTGAGGAAGAGGGCGACGAAGACGAGCCCGCCGAGCAGCCCGACCGGGTTGAGGAGGGTGAAGAGGTTGCCGGTGAACTCCTTGTCCGCGTTGATCGGCAGACCGCGCACGACGTTGGTCAACGCGATCCCCCACAGCAGCGCGGGCACGAGCGAGCCCCAGAAGATCGCCGTGTCCCAGCCGGACTTCCAGGCCTGCTCGGGCCGCTTGTGCCGGTAGTCGATGCCGAGGTTGCGCAGGATGAGCGCGACGAGGATGAGCAGCAGCGGCAGGTAGAAGCCGCTGAACATGGTCGCGTACCAGTGCGGGAAGGCCGCGAAGGTCGCGCCGCCGGCCGTGAGCACCCACACCTCGTTGCCGTCCCAGACCGGGCCGATCGTGTTGAGCAGGACCCGCCGCCGCTTCTCGGCGTCGGCGGCGTCGGCGGCGAAGGCCTTGCCGCCGAGGACGGGGAAGAGCATGCCGACGCCGAAGTCGAAGCCCTCGAGGACGAGGTACCCGGTCCAGAGGACGCCGAGGACGATGAACCAGAAGGTGCTGAGTTCCATTGGTATCCCTTGGCTTTGCTGTCAGTAGGCGAAGACGAGCGGGGCGTCCTCGTCCTGGTCGCTGGGCTCGTGCGGCGGCTCGAAGGGCTCGGCGCCGCGTGCGACGTAGGCCAGGAAGAGCCGCACCTCGACGACGGCGAGCGCGCCGTAGAGCAGCGTGTAGACGACCATCGAGGTGATGACCTCACCGGCGGAGACGGCGGGGGAGACGCCGGTCGCCGTCGTCATGAGGCCGAAGACGAGCCAGGGCTGGCGGCCGACCTCGGTGAAGATCCACCCGAAGGAGTTGGCGAAGACGGGCAGCAGGGGCGCGGCCACGGCGGCATACAGCAGCCACCGCGCCGTCGGGGCGCGGTCCTTGCGGGTCAGCCACAGCACGAGGGCCGCGATGCCGGCTGTCGCGATGCCGGTGCCGATCATGAGACGGAACGTCCAGTAAGTGGTCGGGATGTTGGGCACGTATGCCGTTGCCGGATCGGCCACGAGCGGGTTGCCGCTCGCGCCGTAGCGGGCGGCATACTCCGCCTTGAGGTCGGTGATGCCGCGGACCTCGCCGGTGAAGGTGCCCGTCGCGAGGAAGGACAGCAGGCGGGGGATCTCGAGGAGCGCGTTGGCGTGCTGCCCGTCGAGGGAGCCGACCGTGAGGACCGAGAACGGTGCGCCCGCGCCCTGCGGGGACGTCTCGTAGAGCGCCTCGGCGGCCGCCATCTTCATCGGCTGCACCTCGGTCATGATCTTGCCCTGGATGTCGCCGCTCAACGCCACCCCGAGGCCGGCCACGAGGGTGAGCGCGGCTCCGAGGCGCGTCGCGCGCCGGTAGAGGGGCACGTCGGAGCTCCCCGGCGTGCGGTCCGGGTTGCGCCGAGCCTCCCGGCGCAGCAGGTGCAGCGCCACCCCCATGACGACCCCGCCTCCGACCATGTAGGCCGAGAGGGCGACGTGGGGGAAGGTGACGAGCTGGACCGGGTTGGTGAGCACGGCCCAGAAGTCCGTGAGCTCCGCGCGGCCGGTGGCCGGGTTGAAGCGGTAGCCGACGGGGTGCTGCATGAAGGAGTTGGCGGCGAGGATGAAGTATGCGGACAGCAGTGTCCCGACATGCACGAGCCACATCGTCGCGGCATGCAGCCGCTCGGGGATCCGGCCCCAGCCGAAGATCCACAGCCCGAGGAAGGTCGACTCGAGGAAGAACGCGAGCAGCGCCTCGATGGCGAGCGGCGCGCCGAAGATGTCGCCGACGAAGCGGGAGTAGTCCGACCAGTTCATGCCGAACTGGAACTCCTGGACGATCCCGGTGACCAGCCCGAGCGCGAAGTTGATCGTGAAGAGCTTGCCGAAGAACTTGGCGAGGCGCATCCAGTCGGGGTTGCACGTGCGCACCCAGGCGGTGTGGAAGACCGCCACGACGAGGGAGAGCCCGATGGTGATCGGGACGAAGAAGAAGTGGTAGACGGTCGTGATGGCGAACTGCCACCGTGCGAGGTCTGTCGCATCCATGGGCTCTCCCGGGGAGGTCGGCTCGACTACAAGACGTAGTAGATACTACGCGACGTAGTAGCCGTTTCCCGCGCCGCGCCGTCCCCTGTGGCGCACACCACACCCCAGTTGTCTGCGGGGCTGGGTATCGCTATGGCGCTATCCCGCCTCCCAGTTGTCTGCGGGGTGGGATAGCGTCCTGGCGATACCCAGCCCCGCAGTTGTCTGGGGGTGGCCGTATGCCGGTCGGCGCGCGTGCTGGCGCGGTGGGGACACGCATCGCCGGACAGGGAGGCAGGACCATGGACGAGCGCCTTGGCATCGCGGTCGACCCCGGGGCGAGCGAGCCGCCGTTCGAGCAGGTGCGCGCGCAGCTCGCCGACCTCATCGAGAGCGGCCGGCTGCTCACCGGCGACCGGCTGCCCACCGTGCGGGCCCTCGCCGGCGACCTCGGCCTCGCGGCCAACACGGTCGCGCGCGCCTACAAGGAGCTCGAGGCCGCCGGGCTCGTGCAGACCCGGTCTCGGGCCGGGACGGTCGTCGCGTCCAGCGCCCACTCGGCCGAGGCCACCGTCTCGGCGCTCGCCGCAGCGTTCGCCCGGGCGGCCCGCGCCGCTGGCCTCGACGAGGCTGCCGCCGTCGACGTCGTGCGCGCGGCCCTGCGCACCGCCGGTCGCGACGCCTGACGCAGCCCGGCGGCATACGGCCCGGTCACGACCGCGGCCGCTCGTCGACGATCCGGCGCGCCTTGCCGATCGAGCGCTCGATGGAGCCGGGCGGGCGCACCTCGACCCGGCACGTCGTGCCGATGTGCGTCTTGACCGAGTGCTCCAGGGCCCGACCGATCGCGTCCGCGTCCTCCGGGGCCAGCCGTGCCAGCGGCTCGACGAGCACGGTGAGCTCGACCATCCGCCCCGGTTGGCGCAGCACGCACTGGAAGTAGGGCGACAGCCGCGGCTCGGCGAGGACGAGCTCCTCGATCTGGGTCGGGAAGACGTTGACGCCGCGGATGATCATCAGGTCGTCGGTGCGGCCGGTCACCTTCTCCATCCGCCGCATGGCGGGCACCGCGGTCGTGGGCAGCAGGCGGGTGAGGTCGCGGGTCCGGTAGCGCACGACCGGCATCGCCTCGTTGGTCAGCGTGGTGAGCACGAGCTCGCCGCGCTCGCCGTCAGGCAGCACCTCGCCGGTCAGCGGGTCGATGACCTCGGGGTAGAAGGAGTCCTCCCAGAGGTGCAGTCCGTCCTTGGTCTCGGCCGCCTCCTGCGCCACGCCCGGACCCATGACCTCGGAGAGCCCGTAGATGTCGACGGCGTCCATGCCCGTGCGGGCCTCGATCTCGCGCCGCATCGACTCGGTCCACGGCTCCGCGCCGAAGATGCCGACCCGCAGCCGCGTCGTGGCGGGGTCGATGCCCGCGCGCTCCATCTCGTCGAGCAGGGTGAGGAAGTACGACGGCGTGACGAGGATGACCCGCGGGCCGAAGTCGGCGATGAGCTGCACCTGCCGCTCGGTCATGCCGCCCGAGACCGGCACGACGGTGCACCCGAGCCGTTCCGCGCCGTAGTGGGCGCCGAGCCCTCCGGTGAAGAGCCCGTAGCCATAGGCGACGTGCACGACGTCGCCCGGTCGGCCGCCGGCCAGCCGGATCGAGCGGGCCATCAGGTCCGCCCACCGGTCGATGTCGCCGGCTGTGTAGCCGACGACGGTGGGGCGCCCGGTCGTCCCCGAGCTCGCGTGCAGCCGGGCCAGGCGCTCCCGCGGCACGGCGAACATGCCGAAGGGGTAGTTCCCCCGCAGGTCGGCCTTCGTCGTAAGGGGCAGCCGGGCGAGGTCCTCGAGCGAGCGCACGTCCTCGGGGTGGACCCCCGCCGCGTCGAACGCGGCCCGATAGTGCGCAACGTGGTCGTATGCCGCCCGCACCGTCTCCCGCAGGCGGCCGAGCTGCAGCGCGCGCAGCTCGTCGACCGACAGCGAGGGCAGGGCGGACCCGTCCCCCTTCCGGACCGGGCTCGTCGTCATGGCCGCATCGTGGCGTCCGTCTCCCCGGCGCGCATCCGGCTGAGGAACGCGCGCGTCCGGGCCTGCTGCGGGTTGCCGATGACGTCGGCGGGCGGACCCTGCTCGCAGACGACCCCGGCGTCCATGAAGACCACGTGGTCGGCCACCTCACGGGCGAAGTCCATCTCGTGGGTGACGACGATCATCGTCATGCCGGCGTCGGCGAGGTCGCGCATGACCTTGAGCACGTCGCCGACGAGCTCCGGGTCGAGGGCCGAGGTCGGCTCGTCGAAGAGCATGAGCTTGGGGTCCATCGCGAGGGCCCGGGCGATGGCGACGCGCTGCTGCTGGCCCCCGGACAGGGCGCCCGGGTAGGCCGTCGGCTTGTCGGCGAGGCCGACCTGCTCGAGCAGCTGCAGGCCGCGTCTGGTCGCCTCCTGCCGGGAGGTCCCCTTGACCTGGACCGGCGCCTCGATGATGTTCTCCAGCGCGGTCATGTGCGGAAAGAGGTTGAACCGCTGGAACACCATGCCGATCTCCCGGCGCTGGGCGGCGACCTGCCTGTCGGTGAGGTGGTGCAGGCGACCGCCCTCCTCGCGGTAGCCGACGAGCTCGCCGTCGACCCAGATCCGCCCACCGTCGATGGCCTCGAGCTGGTTGATGCAGCGCAGGAAGGTCGTCTTGCCGGACCCCGACGGGCCGAGCAGGCAGACGACCTCGCCGCGGCCCACGTCGAGGTCGATGCCCTTCAGCACCTCGTTGCCGTGGAAGCTCTTCGTGACGTTGAGGGCGCGCACGAGGGGCTGGTCGGCGCCGGTGCGCGGTCCGGGAGCTGACGCGGTCATCAGGCCCCTCCCGCGCCTGCCGGGCGCGCCACACGCCTGGTGGCACCGGGCGCGCCGAAGCCGCGACCGAAGCGCTTCTCGAGGTAGTACTGCCCGACCATGAGCACCGAGCCGACGATGAGGTACCACGCGGTGACGGCCACGAAGGACGGCATGATCTGCAGCGTCCGGGTGCCGATGGCGCGGGTCTGGTAGAAGAGCTCGGTGATGACGGGGATCGCCGAGAGCAGCGAGGTGTCCTTCACCATGGCGATCGTCTCGTTGCCGGTCGGGGGCACGATGACGCGCATCGCCTGCGGCAGCACGATCCGGCGCATCGTCTGGCCGCGGCTCATGCCGAGTGCCTGGGCGGCCTCCGTCTGGCCCTTGTCGACCGAGATGATGCCGGCGCGGGCGATCTCGGCCATGTAGGCCGCCTCGGAGAGCCCGAGGCCGACGATGCCGGCCAGCAGCGTGCTCGAGAACTGGTTGACGTCGAGGGTGAAGAAGGTGAAGTCGGTCCGCAGACCCAGGAGCGAGGCGAGCTGCTGCCCGAAGGGCACCCCGAAGTCGAGCTCGTTGTAGAGGAAGCCGACGCCGCTGCCGATCATGGCGAGGAGCACGAGCCGCGGTATGCCGCGGAAGAACCACGTGTAGATGAACGACGTGCCGCGCAGCACCGGGTTGTCAGACAGCCGCATGATCGCGACGAGGACCCCACCTACCACGCCGATGGCCATGGCGCCGAGGGTGCCGATGATGGTGCCCTTCCAGAGGCCCTCGAGGACGGGCGTCTGGTTCATGATCTCGAGCGCGGTGCCGAAGTCCCAGCGCTCGTTCGTCAGGAACGAGCTGAGCAGCATGGCCACGACCACGACGATTCCCGCGAGGGCCACCCACCGCCACGGGTGCCGGACGGGCCGGGCGTCGATGGCGCCCGGCCGGTCCGCTGCCGACGTGGACACGATCAGGGGTTGACGGCGAAGTCGGTGATCGCGCCCGCCTCCACCGCGTACTTCTTCAGGGCCGCCTCGTAGCTGCCGTCCTTCTGGGCGGCCTTCAGCGCCTCGACGATCGCGTTGGCGAACTCGGTCTGGTCCTTGGGCAGGACGTAGCCGTACGGCGCCGAGTCGTAGATGTCGCCGAGCGCCTCGAGCCGGCCGGTCTTCTTGATCGCGTAGAGGCCGACGGGCGAGTCCGCGAGCATGGCGTCCGACTTCCCGCTGGCGACGTCGGCCGTGACCTGGTCCTGGCCCTCCTGGACGATCATGGTGATGGCGGGCTTGCCGGCGTCGGTGCACTTCTTGCTGCGCGCCGTGAGGTCATCGAGCTGCACGGTGCCCTTCTGGACGCCGATGTTCTTGCCGCAGGCGCCCTCGATGGTGACGCCCTTGGGGTTGCCCTTGGGCACCACCCACTGCGTGCCGGCCTTGTAGTAGCTGACCATGTTGACCTGCTTCTTGCGGTCCTCGTTGATGGTGAAGCTCGAGACGCCGATGTCGTACTTGCCGCCGGTCACGCCGAGGATGATCGAGTCGAACCCGGCGGGCCGGTAGTCCGCCGTCACACCGAACTTCGCGGCCACGGCGTTGAAGATGTCGACGTCGAAGCCCTCGACCGTCTTGCCGTCGCCCGCGAGCATCTCGTTCGGGGCGTAGGTGGGGTCGATGCCGACGATGATCTTGCCCGCGGCCTTGATCTTGGCCGGGAGCTTCGCGACGAGGGCCGGGTCGGCCCCGCCTCCCGTGGCGCTCGATCCCGGGGCCGGCGCGGACCCGGCGGGGGTCGAGGTGAGCGAGGACGAGCCGCATGCCGTCAGGGTCAGGCCAGCGGCCACGCAGCCGGCAACGGCGATCAGGGACACGCGGCGCATTTCGGGGACGTCCTTCCGGGAGGTGCGCAGCCGGCGAGGAGGGGTCCGGCTGAGTCGGGATGAGCCGATCCTTCCACTGATGGGTGGCGCCGGCACCCACCACCCGGGATCGTTCGCGGATCGCGACCTCCCGGAGGCTACGGCGGAGATCCTCCTCGTGGACCGATGCGGGGAAATGGGTAGGAGTCGGGTACCGTACCTCGTGGTGGCCCGCCCAGTTCTGCCTCGGGCCGACCTCTTCTCGATGGATGCGCCCCCTCGTGGCGCGCCCGTCTCGTCGATTCGCTCTTGCGCCGCGACCCAGTGCCGGTTCGCGCCGGGCAGAACGACCCCTTCCCATCTCTGGAGTCCCACCTGTGTCCACCGACACCACCTTCGCCGCGCTCGGCGTGCCCACCGTCCTTGCCGACCTCCTCGCCGCGGACGGCATCACGGTCCCCACTCCCATCCAGGCTGCGACGCTGCCCGACTCGCTCGCCGGCCGCGATGTGCTCGGCCGGGGCCGCACGGGCTCGGGCAAGACCTACGCCTTCCTGCTGCCGCTCCTGACCCGCCTCGCGCAGGCACCGGCCCCCCGGCAGGCGCGCCGCCCGAGGGCGCTCATCCTCGCGCCGACGCGCGAGCTGGTGACCCAGATCGACACCGCCATGGCACCCCTCGCCAAGGCCCTGGGCCTGACCACGCGGACCGTCTTCGGGGGCGTCGGCCAGGGTCCGCAGGTGCAGAGCCTGCGGGGCGGCGTGGACATCGTCGTCGCCTGCCCGGGGCGTCTGGAGGACCTCATGGGCCAGGGCCACGCGGTGCTCGACCGCGTCGAGATCACGATCCTCGACGAGGCGGACCACATGGCTGACCTCGGCTTCCTCCCCGGCGTCCGTCGCATCCTCGACGCCACGCCGCGGACCGGGCAGCGGATGCTCTTCTCCGCGACCCTCGACGCCGGAGTCAACGTCCTCGTCAAGCGGTTCCTCACCCGCCCGGTCACCCACGAGGCCGACTCGGCGCAGTCGCCGGTGGCGAAGATGTCGCACCACGTCCTGCATGTCACCGCGGACGCCCACCTGCCCGTGCTCCTCGACCTCACGGCGGCGCCCGGACGCACCGTGGTCTTCACGCGGACCAAGCACCGCGCGAAGAAGATCGCCCGCCAGCTGAACAGCTCCGGCGTGCCCGCCGTCGAGCTGCACGGCAACCTCAGCCAGGGCGCCCGCACCCGCAACATGGACCACTTCTCCACGGGCCGCGCCCAGACCCTCGTCGCCACCGACATCGCGGCGCGCGGCATCCACGTCGACGACGTGACGCTGGTCATCCACGCCGACCCCCCGGTCGAGCACAAGGCCTACCTGCACCGCTCCGGGCGCACCGCCCGCGCGGGCAACGAGGGCACCGTCGTCACGCTGATGATGGACGACCAGGTGCGGGACGTGCGGGACCTGACGCGCAAGGCCGGCATCACCCCGACGACCACCAGGGTCGCGACCGGCCACCCGCTGCTGGCCGAACTGGCTCCTGGCGAGCGCACCTTCACCGGCGGCCTCGTCCAGGTCGAGGAGCCGACCGCGCCCCGCGGCGCCTCCCGGGGCTCCGGGGGCGGGTCCTCAGCCGGTGGCGGCCGGGCCCGTGGCCGCGGTCGGGCCACCGGCGCTGGGTCGGGCTCGGGCGGTGGCACCGGGACGCCTCGTCGCGACAGCGCTCCCGCGGCCGGTGGCGCCCAGCGCCGCGGCGGGTCGGGGAGCGGCGGCCGCGGCGGCCCGCGCACGCCGACAGCCCGCACGGGCGGCTCGACGACCGTGCACAGCACGAGCACGGGCGGTGCCGCGGCCTTCTCCGCGGCCGGCTCCCGCCGCCGGGGGCGCTGAGCTGCTCCCGCCGCCGGGGGCGCTGAGCGGCGTCGCTCAGGCGCTCGGCAGCGCGCGGGACCGACCGCGGAACTCGGCCACGACCTGAGCGTCCGACTCGCGGGTCACCGTCACGTCGGTGATCCCGCTGCGGCCGTATGCCGTGCGCACGCGGCCGTCAGCGGTGAGGACGTCGCCGAGCCGGCTGGGCGCCGTGAAGCTGATGTCAGCTCCCGCGGCGACGGTGACCGCGCCGCGGGAGTTGCAGGCCAGGGCGAAGCACGAGTCGGCCAGGGCGAAGACGAAGCCCCCGTGGCAGATGCCGTGCCCGTTGACCATGTCGCCTCGGACGGTCATCCGCACGACGGCGTGGTCCTGCTCGACGACGAGGGCCTCCATGCCGAGCCCTCGGGAGGCGCCGTCGTCGGCCCACATCCTCCGGGCGAAGGCCACGCCGGCCGGCTCGGTGCTCATCCGAGGCTCCCGTCCGTGAGGGCGGGGCTCGGCCGGTAGCGGCCCCCGGGGTAGGCCGAGTCCAGTCGGCGCAGCTGGTCGGCGACGACGTGCAGCCCGATCTCCCGTCCCCGGGCGATCGGTCCCCACGGGTAGTTGGCGCCGAGCCGCATGGCGACGTCGATGTCCTCGGCGGTCGCCTCGCCGCGGCGGACGAGGTCGACGGCCTCGTTGACGAGCATGGCGACCGTGCGGGCCAGGGGGTCGTGCTCGACGGGGCCGCCGACGAGTCGGGCGGCGAGCCGCAGGTCGGGCTCCTCGGACACGAGGGTGCCGTCGGCGGCATACGAGTAGACGCCCGAGCCGGACTTGCGGCCGAGGCGGCCGGCCGCCACGAGGTCGCGCTGGAAGGCAGTGGGCGCGTAGCGCTCGTCGCGTCCGGTCTGCTCCCAGACCGACGTGCCGACGGCGAGGTTGACGTCCTGCCCGATGAGGTCGGTCAGCTCGAACGGCCCCATCCGGAAGCCGCCCCGCTCCCGGAGGATCCAGTCGACCGTTGCCGGGTCGGCGATGCCGTCGTGCACGACGCGTTGCGCCTCGCCGTAGAACGGCCGGGCGACGCGGTTGACGATGAAACCGGGCGTCGACGCGCACCGGACCGGCGTCTTGCCCCACGCGCGCATGAGCCCCACCACGTGCTCGAGGTAGGCCTCGGAGGTGTCGTGGCCGTGGACCACCTCGACGAGCCGCATGAGCGGCGGGGGGTTGAAGAAGTGCAGGCCGAGCACCCGCTCCGGGTCGGGCACGGCCTCTGCGATGGCGGACACGTCGAGGCTGGAGGTGTTGGTGGCGAGGACCGTCGTCGACGGCTGGTGCTGGGCGAGCTCGGCGAAGAGGGACCGCTTGAGCGCCAGGTCCTCGGGCACGGCCTCGATGACCAGGCCGCACTCGGGGAGGCCCGCGAGGGACTCGCTGCCCCGGACCAGGCTCGCGATGACCTCGGCGTCCTCGGCGGGCAGGCGGCCCCGGTCCGCGAGCCGCGCCACGCTCTCCCGGACCCGGCCCACCGCGGCGGCTGCCGCTCCGGGCGCGACGTCGACGAGCGTCACGTCGTGGCCGGCGGCCGCCGCGACCTGGGCGATGCCCGAGCCCATCGTCCCTGCGCCGAGCACGGCGACGGGCGCTGGCGGGGACGCGGTGGCCTCGGAGTCCATGCCGCCATTGTGCCGGGCGGGCACGGCTCTAGCCTTGAGGGCGTGACCGCACAGGCAACGACGCCCGCCCACCCGCTCCTCGACGCGCACGCGCCGGTCCTCGACGAGATCCGGTCCGCCCTCGCGACGCGGTCGTGGTACTCCCGATACCCCGAGTCTCCCAGCCCCCGGGTCTACGGCGAGGACGCCGCGGCAGTGGGCCTCGCGGCATACGAGGCCCATCTCGGTCGTCCGTATGCCGCCCTGGCCGACCAGCCGACCGACGGGACCTTCGTCGGCAGCGAGGTCTCGCCCTACGGCCCCACCCTCGGCGTCTCCTACCCCGCGCTCGACCTCGACGCCGGGCTCGCGGCCGCGCGCGGGGCGCTGCGCGCGTGGCGGGACGCCGGGCCGCAGGTGCGGGCCGCCGTCTGCGTCGAGATCGTCGACGCCGTGGGCCGGCGCAGCTTCGAGCTGGCCAACGCGGTGATGCACACGTCCGGCCAGCCCTTCGTCATGTCCTTCCAGGCGGGCGGCCCGCACGCCCTGGACCGCGCACTGGAGGCGATCGCCGCTGGTCTCGTCGAGCAGGAGCGGGTCCCCGCGTCGGTCGTGTGGGAGAAGCCGGCGCGCGACCAGCCGCTGCGGATGCGCAAGGACTACCGCATCGTCCCGCGCGGCGTGGGCCTCGTCATCGGGTGCAACACGTTCCCGACGTGGAACGCCTACCCCGGCCTCTTCGCCTCGCTCGTGACGGGCAACGCGGTGGTCGTCAAGCCGCACCCGCGGGCCGTGCTGCCGCTCGCGATCACCGTCGAGGCCGCCCGCCAGGTGCTCGCCGACGCCGGCTTCGACCGCGCCCTCGTCCAGCTCGCGGCCGAGTCCGACGGCCAGGGGCTGGCGCGGACGCTGGCGCAGCGCGACGAGGTGGCCATCATCGACTACACCGGCGGCCCGTCGTTCGGCGAGTGGCTCGAGCGGGAGGGTGCGACGCGGGGCGCACTGGTCTACACGGAGAAGGCGGGCCTCAACTCCGTCGTCGTCGACTCGACCGACGACCTGCGCGGGACGCTTGGCAACCTCGCCTTCTCGCTCGCCCTCTACTCGGGCCAGATGTGCACGGCGCCGCAGAACCTCTACGTGCCGCAGTCCGGCGTGCAGACCGACGAGGGGCACCTGTCCTTCGACGAGTTCGGCGACCGGCTTGCCGAGGCCGTCACCCGGCTCACGGCAGACCCCGGCAAGGCCGTGGAGCTGCTCGGCGCCACGGTCAACGACCAGGTGCGCGCCAACGCCGACGCGCTCGCGCGCGTGGCGGCGCAGGCCGACGGTCGCGTGGTGCTGGAGTCGCGCCGCGTCGTGCACCCGGCATACGCCGAGGCGGTCGTCCGGGCCCCCGGACTCGTCGCCGTCGACGTGTCGCGCGAGGACGCCTACACGCGCGAGTGCTTCGGCCCGGTCGGGTTCCTCATCCGCACGACGTCGACGCAGCAGTCGCTCGAGCGGCTGGCCGGGACCGTGCGCGAGCACGGTGGCATGACGGCCTCGGTCTACTCCACCTCCGACGAGGTCCTTGGGGCGGCGCGGGAGGCGGCCGCCGACGCCGGGGTGGCCCTGTCCGAGAACCTCACCGGGCAGGTGTTCGTCAACCAGACCGCTGCCTTCTCGGACTACCACGGCACGGGGGCCAACCCCGCCGCGAACGCCGCCTACACCGACGCGGCCTTCGTGGCGAGCCGCTTCCGGGTCATCACGTCGCGACGCCACGTGTGATGCCGGGCATCGAGGTGGACGCCGCTGCCGGCGACCGGGCGTCGGTGCAGCGGCGGGTGGTGCGCACGCTCGTCCTGTCCCAGGCCCTCGGCGGCCTGGGGATGGCGAGCGGGCTCGCGGTCGGGGCGCTCCTCGCCCAGGACGTCTCCGGCACGGAGTCGCTCGCCGGTCTCGGCACCACCTTCCAGGTGCTCGGCGCCGCCCTCATCGCGATCCCCGTCGCCCGCGTCATGGCGGCACGGGGCCGTCGCCCGGGCCTGGCGCTCGGGCTCGTGCTGGCCCTGGTCGGCGCGACCCTCGTCGTCACGGCGGCCGTGGCCCGGTCGTTCGCGCTACTGCTGCTCGGGATGCTGCTCTTCGGGGGCGGCACGTCGGCGAACAGCCAGGCGCGGTATGCCGCCGCCGACCTCGCCGACCCCGGGCGCCGGGGGCGCGACCTGTCCGTCGTCGTCTGGGCGACGACCATCGGGTCGGTCCTCGGGCCCAACCTCGTCGGCCCGGGGCAGGCGCTCGCCCGGGCCGTGGGCCTGCCACCGCTCGCCGGCTCCTTCGGCTTCTCGCTCGTGGGCTTCGTGCTCGCGCTCCTCGTCGTCACCGCGTTCCTGCGCCCCGACCCGCTCCTGCTGGCACGCGCGCTCGAGCGGGAGGCTCGCCGCGCGGGGGCAGCACGGCCCGCGGGCGCGGCGCAGCGCGTCGCCAGCGGAGCCAGCGGAGCCAGCGGGGCCGCCCTGCCGGCCGCCGACGGCGCGGCCCGCGCAGTCTCGATCCCCGCGGGATCGGCCCCCGACGGCACGGCCCGAGCGGTCTCGATCCCCGTGGGGTCGGCCCCCGACGGCGCGGCTCCACTGGAGCCGGTCGACGGCCTGGGTCCGGGCGAGCTCGGGGACGGGGCCGAGGACCACGACGGCTCCCTCACGCGCGGCCTGCGCGTGGTGCGCTCCCGCGCGGGGGCGCGGCTCGGCGTGCTGACCATCGCGCTCGGGCACGTCGTCATGGTCAGCGTCATGGTGATGACCCCCGTGCACATGCGCCACGGCCACGCGGAGCTCGAGGTCATCGGTCTCGTCATCTCGGCGCACGTCCTCGGCATGTTCGCCTTCTCCCCGCTCGTGGGCGCCGCCGTGGACCGCTGGGGCAGCCGGCCCGTCGCTGCCGGGGGAGGGGCGGTCCTCACCGTGGCCGCGCTGCTCGCGGGACGCTCGGCGGCCGGGTGGTCACCGCTTCTGCTCGTCGCCCTGCTCCTGCTCGGGGTGGGCTGGTCGGGCACGTTGATCTCCGGCTCCACGCTGCTCATCGCCGCCGTGTCCCCCGTGGAGCGGCCCGCGACGCAGGGCCTCTCGGAGGTGCTCATGGGCCTCGCCGGGGCGGCCGGCGGTGCGGTCGCCGGCGTTGTCGTCGACCGTTTCGGCTACTCGGCGCTCGCCTCGACGGCGTCCGTCGTCGGCCTGGCCATCGTCGCGCTGCAGCTGACGTCCCGCACCGGCGCGCCAAGGCGGTGACGGCGCCGGGGCCGCCGCGGTGACGCCAGCCCGACGGCTCAGGAGCGCAGCCCTCAGCCCTTGTGGGCCGCGGACGCGCGCCCCGCGGCGAGCCAGGCCGTCCACGCGGCCGCCGCGATCGCGGCGATGGCGCCTCCCGCGAAGGCCGCCTGGAGGCCCTGGGCCTGCGCCAGCAGGCCGAGGACGATGGGTCCGCCGCCGATGCCGAGGTCGATGAACACGCTCGCCGTGCCGGCGGCCGCGCCGCGCTCGCGTGGCCCGACGGTCGCGAAGACGGCGGCGAAGTACGCCGGGGTGAGGACGGACACACCGATGCCGATGATGGCGGCGGCGAGGAGCAAGGTGGGCACGCTGGCGGTCAGCGCCGCGAGCCCGGCTCCGGCCGCGGTCAGAGCGAGCGCGCCGGCCAGGTGGCGAAGCGGGGAGCCGCGATCGGCCGCTCTCGCGAACGCGATCCGTCCCGCGACGACGACGGCGCCGTAGGTCAGCAGGACCAGGCTGGGGGCGCGGCTGCCGATCTCAACGGCCCGGATGGCGGCGAAGGCAAGGAAGCCCGCGGAGGCGACCAGCCCACCGAGGAGTCCCAGGGCGACCTTGAGAGAGGGGCGGTGGATGAGGCGGGCTGGCCCCGGGGCCGGCGTGCGGTCCTGCGCCCGGTCGTCGAACGCCTGCGCGAAGAGCGCCGCCACCGCGCAGAGCGCCGCTGCCGCCCACCAGGCTGCGGCGTACCCAGCCCACCCGATGAGCCGCTCACCGAGAGGTGGCCCGAGCGCCAGGCCGCCGTAGAGGGCCATCGAGTTGTAGCTGAGCGCCTCGCCGGCCCGGCCCGGCGGTGCCACGTCGGCCAGGGCGGCGAAGCCGGCGACGAAGAAGGCCGCCTCCGCGACGCCCATGAGGAGGCGGACTGCGACGACGGCGGCGATGGTCGACGTGACGAGGAAGCCGAGTGCGCAGACGGCCGCCAGGGCCGCGCCCGACACCATGAGCCGCCGCCGCCCGAACCGGTCCGAGAGTCGCCCGGCCCACGGGCGCAGCGCGAGCGCGGTGAGGGAGTAGGCCCCGAAGGCGAGGCCCGCTCCGGCGGCCGCCGCGTGGACCGGGCCCACGGCATACAGGGGGAGCGCGTAGACGAAGAGACCCGCGGCGAGGAAATAGGCGAGATCCATCGCCGTCAGCCGGACGAATGCCGCCGTCCACAGCCGACCCGTGGGAGCGGTCGACGGCTCCACCCACCCAAGGCTAGCGCGGAGCGCGGCCGTCCCGGCGAGGCGGGCCGACCCCCCACCGGTCCACTCGCGCGGCCACGCCCGGATGGACGACTGCCAGCAGCGCGTGCGGCTGGTCCGTCAGAAGGGCGGCGGGTCGTGGGGTTGCGGGCTGGTGGGTGGTTTGGCTGGTGGTGGGTCCGGGTGGGGGTCGGGTGGTGGTCGGCGTGGTGGGGCGTGCCGGGCGGCTTCGAGCCAGTCCTTGGGGTGGGTGACGTAGCGTCGGCCGGCGGCGGTGCGCCAGGTGATGGCCGCGGTGGTGGGGTCGCGGTGCGCGTGCCAGATTCCTTGGGTCTTGACCCGGTGGTGGGTGCGGTGTTTGGCGCTGAGGTTGCTTGGGGTGGTGGGCCCGGCGGGCCAGGGGGTGTCGTGGTCGAGGTCGCAGCGTGCGGCGGGTAGGTGGCATCCGGGTCCGCGGCAGGTGCCGTCGACGGCTTGGACGTGCGCGATCATCTCGGCGCTGGGGCGGTAGCCGGTGCGGTGCAGGCCCAGCGCGTGGCCGGTGTCCACGTCGACGAGGAGGGTTTTCCAGGTGCTGTCCTCGGCGGTGATCAGGGCCCGGGCCTGCTCGGCGGCTACCCAGCCGTGGCCGGGCAGCTCGCAGGGGCTGTCGTCCAGGCCGAGGGCCGTGGTGATGGGGACCACGACCCACACGGTGGCGGCGGGTCGGCGCCCGAGGGTGGGGAAGGAGCTGTCGGGGCCGGGGTGGCCCCAGATCGCGGTGTCGCTGAGGTAGTCGGCGCGCAGCCGTTGCAGGGTGCGGGGGTCGCCGGCGGCGCGGGCGGCGCGGGCGGCGGCGTCGGCGCGGTCCATGGCGGCGGTGATCTTGTCCGCGTCGTTGGTCACCGTCAGGGTGGCGGTGCCGTCGTCGTGCAGGGTGGTGTAGGCGCCGATGCGGGCGCGGGCGGCGCGGCGGCGGGCGGCGGCGGCCTCGGCGTCGACGGCGAGGACGGCGCGGCGCAGGCGCTGCCGGAAGAGGGTCACGCTCAGGCCCGCGCCGTCGCGGGTGGGGGCGAGCGCCGCCCGGGCGACCGCCTCGACGTCCTCGTCGGGCAGCCCGGTGGTGGCCTCGAGCACCTCGCAGGCCCGGGACATCGTCGTGGTGCCGGCGGTGAGCTGGTCGGTCAGGAACCGGGTGCGGGTCGCTGGGCCGGTGGCCAGGTCCAGGCGCAGTCCCACCTCGGTGGGGCCCAGCCCGGTGGCGGTGGTGACCTCCAGCACCACCAGCTCGCGGGGGGTGAACGCGGCCGTGGCGCGCGGGGTGTCGCGGCGCATGGCGGCCAGCTCGGCCTGCGCGGTGGCGAGCATCCGGGCCAGCGCCGGGAGGGTGGCTGCGTCGAGGCGGGCCTTGAGCCGTTCGGCGCGTTCGATCAGCGCCAGCTCGGCGTGCAGCGCGGCGGCGCCGGTGGCCGGCTCGTCGGCCGGTGTGGGGAGGGGGCTCATGGCCCCGACGGTGGTGTCCACGCCCATGCTCTAGTAGAACACACGTTCGACTAAACGTCAAGCCGCGAGGGCGCCGGGGTCGGGCTGCCGCGGCCTGGGACCGCTGGGCGCTACAGGGCCACTCCACGCGCCCGCAGGAGCGTGTAGCCCACGAAGGCGACGACATCGAGGAGCGTGTGGCAGACCACGAGCGGCAGCACGCGACGGGTCCGCACGAAGACGAGCCCCAGGAGCACGCCCATGGCCACGTTGCCGGCGAAGCCCCCGAACCCCTGATAGAGGTGATAGGTGCCGCGGATCGCCGCCGACACGCCGATGACGACCGGCCACGACCACCCGACCTGGCGCCAGCGGGTGAAGAGGTAGCCGACCATGACGACCTCCTCGAGCACGGCGTTCTCGGCGGCGGCGAGGACGAGCACGGGCACGGCCCACCAGACATCGGCGAGGTTGGCCGCGGACACGGAGGTGTTGACACCGAGCGCCTTGGCGGCGACGTAGAGCAGCAGGCCCGGTATGCCGATCAGCGCAGCGAGCCCGAGACCGCGCGTCGCGTCGCGGACCGGCTCCCGGCCGTCGAGGCCGAGGAAGCGGCGCGGCGAGATGCCCATGGCGGGCGGAGCCACCCGCGCGAGGAGGAAGAGGGCGAGGAGGACCGGCACCAGCGCCAGTGCGATGCCGACGAGCTGGTAGGCGAGGTCGAGCCAGGGCCGGTCCGGGGTCACGGCGGTGTTCATCGCCGCCGTCTGCTGGGCCAGCGGCACGGGACGCGTGAGCCGCTCGACGATCTGCAGCACCGACCTGACCGCGGAGGCACCGAGCGAGACCCCGAGGACCAGCAAGGTCTCGGTGCGCAGCCCCCGTCGCTCGACCGGGCTCGAGACCGCCGCGGGGTCCCGCTTCAACGCGGCGAGCGGCACGGCATACCGGCGGGGCATGGCCGCCACTCTACGGAGCCGCGGCTCGGCCGGGCGCGCGACTAGGGTGCTCGTCATGGTGGACGAGCACGCCACCGAGAGCCAGCTGCGGCGGTGGTCGCGCGGGACGCACGCCGCGGGCCCGACGATCTATCCGACCTACCGCCGCGGCGCGGGCCCGGGGGTCGTCGTCATCCACGAGAGTCCCGGCCTCACGCCGGAGGTCATCGCCTTCGCCGACGAGGTCGTCGCCGAGGGTTTCACCGTCGTGCTGCCACACCTCTTCGGCAGCTCCCACGCACCGCCCCGGACGTGGGAGGGGGCCTGGGTCATTCCCCGCCTGTGCGTCTCCCGGGAGTTCACCATGCTGGCGACCGGGCGCACCGCGCCGCTCGCGGGGTGGCTGCGCAGCCTCGCTCGCGAGCTGCACGCGGAGCTGGGCGGACCGGGCGTCGGGGCCGTCGGGATGTGCGTGACGGGCGGGTTCGCCCTCGCCATGATGGTCGACCCGTCGGTGGTGGCGCCCGTGGTCGCGCAGCCGGCGGTCCCGCTGCCGATCGGGCGCCGGCGTGCCGCGGACCTCAACCTCTCGCCCGACGACCTTGCCGCGGTCCGGCGGCGGGTGGCCGGCGGCTGCCCGGTGCTCGGCCTGCGCTACCGCGACGACTGGGTGACGGGGACGCGGTTCGAGACGCTGCGGCGCGAGCTCGGCGACGGCTTCCTCCGCGTGGAGCTGCCCGGCCTCGGCCACTCGACACTCACCGACCACCGGCATCCCGAGGCCGTCGCGCGCGTCCTCGCCTTCTTCCGGGAGCGCCTCAAGCCGGGGAGGTGAGGGCTTGCACCCGTGGGCTTGACCCCCGACCCCGGTTCACGTCCGGGCGCCCGCCCGCCAGGGGCGCAGCCACGGCGTCTCCGGCCAGCCCTCGCGCCCGGCGACGAGCTCGTACATCGTCGCGCCGTCGATCGACTCGCGCACGATGTCGGCGTGGCCGGCGTGGCGCGCGTGCTCCTCGATGAGGTGCAGGACGACCCACCGCACGGACCACGACTCGACGTCTCGGGGGAACCAGGGCGCGTCTCGGGGCACCGGCACGGGCGCGTCGAGGTCGGCCGTGCGCAGCACCTCGCGCGTCGCGGCGCCCACCTCGTCGAGTGCCTGCAGCAGGCTGGCGAGCGTGTCCTCGTCAGTGAGGAGGAAGTCGCCGCCGTATGCCGCCGCGCGCTGCTCCCGCGATCCGCCGTCGGCTGGGGAGTGGCCGGGAGCGGCCGTGATGCGACCGACCCACGCCCACTCGGTGTGCGCGACATGCTTGAGGAGGCCGCCCATCGTGAGCGCACCCGCCGTCGGGGCGAGTCGGAGCTGCTCCTCGGTGAGACCGTATGCCGCCGAGGCGAACGCGTCGCGCTGCTGGTCGAGGAAGGCGATGAGGCCGTCTCGCTCGTCGACGACGGGGGAGACAAGTGCGGGCACGGGACTCTCCTTCTCGTGGGTCGGGCTGGGGGTGCGGGCCTGGGCTCAGCGGTGGTGGTGCGCGTAGAGGTCGCGCAGCAGGGCCACCTCGGCGCCGTGGTGGATCACCTCTCGGTTGATGTGCAGGACGAGCTCTGCGCGGGAGTGCTCCGACCACTGGCCCTCGGCGGGCCCGCACGGCTCGAGCAGGGCCTCGTCGTCCCAGCCCCGCACGCCGGCGCGCCACCCGGCATACGCCTCGTCGAGCTGGGCGAGGGCGGCACCGGCGGTGGGCGCGTAGTCGAAGGTCAGGTAGTCCGCCGGCGGGCCCCCGAAGTGGTGCTGCGTCCGGGTGCCGAGCACGCCGACGACGACGTGCGCGAGGCGCCAGGCGATGGTCGTCACGGGTGCGGGCTGCGGCTCGGGGAAGGCGAAGTCGATGGTCGTCGCGCCGGAGCCGCCCTGCAGCTCGGTGCGGCCCTCGCCTCGGGGATGGACGGTCCAGGCGCCGGGCACGGGCTCCCAGAGGTACTCGTCGTCGCTCAGCCCGTCGAGTCGGGGGCGCAGCTGCGCGGTCCAGTGCCAGTCCAGCTGCTCGGTGAGGAATCGGCTCCACGTCGTCGTCATGGGACGAGCGTCGCAGCCAACTAGGACAGGATGTGTCCGCAGTGGCGGCCACACTGGGGGAATGGCGGAGACGACGGCACGGGTGCTGCGGCTGCTGGACCTGCTCCAGTCGCGGCCCGTCTGGAGCGGCACCGAGCTGGGCGCGCGGCTCGGCGTGACGACCCGCAGCGTGCGACGCGACGTCGAGCGGCTCCGGGAGCTCGGCTATCCCGTCAACGCGACCCAGGGCGCCGGCGGCGGCTACCAGCTCGGCGCTGGGCGCCGGCTCCCTCCGCTGCTGCTCGACGACGACGAGGCGGTCGCCATCGCCGTCTGCCTGCGCGTCGCGGCGGGCGGCACGGTCGAAGGGGTCGGCGAGGCGGCCGTGCGCACCCTCGCCAAGCTCGACCAAGTGCTGCCAGGCCGGCTGCGGGGTCAGGTCGAGGCCATCCACGCCGCGACGGTGACCCTTGACCACCCCGGTCCTGTCGTGGACGCCCGGGCCCTGCTCCTGCTGGCCCGCGCGGTCCGGGGCCTCGAGCGCGTCACCTTCACCTACACGGGCGTGACCGGGCCACCGTCCCTGCGCCGTGTCGAGCCCTACCGGCTCGTCGCCACCGGGCGACGGTGGTATCTCCTCGCCTTCGACCTCGACCGCGACGACTGGCGCACCTTCCGCCTCGACCGGCTCACGGACGCCGCGGCAACGGGATGGCGGTTCGCACCGCGCGAGGCGCCGGACGCCGCCGACTACGTCCGCCGGGCGATCAGCCAGTCCGCCTACGACCACGTCGCCAGGGTCCGCATCGAGGCACCGGAACCGGTTGTGGCGCAACGCATTCCGCCCTCGGTGGGCACCGTCACCGCAGACGGGCCCCGTCGCTGCCTGCTCGAGGCCGGTGGGAGCGACCTCGACGCCATGGCGATGCACCTGGGTGCACTGCCGTGGGAGCTGACCGTGCTCGATCCACCCGAGCTGCGCGAGGCGATGGGTCGACAGGCGGACCGGCTCGCGCGCGCTGCGAGGATGAGGCCATGACCGCCGGAGTCCTCGTCCTCGCCGCCACCCCGATCGGCGACCCCCGGGACGCCGCCCCCCGGCTCGCGCAGGAGCTGTCCGACGCCGATGTCATTGCGGCAGAGGACACGCGGCGACTTCGTCGCCTCCTCGGAGAGCTGGCCGTTTCGCCCCGCGGCACCGTGGTGAGCTACCACGAGCACAACGAGGCCCGCCGCACCCCGGAACTGGTCGACCGCCTCCTCGCCGGCGACCGCGTCGTCGTCGTCACGGATGCCGGTATGCCGTCGGTCTCCGACCCGGGCTACCGGCTCGTCGCCGCCGCGGTGGAGGCGCACGTGCGCGTGACGTGCGTGCCGGGGCCGAGCGCGGTCCTCATGGCGCTTGCCGTCTCGGGGCTGCCGGTCGACCGCTTCTGCTTCGACGGCTTCCTGCCGCGCCGGCCGGGCGAGCGGGCCCGGGTCCTCGCGGACGACGTGGCCGAGCGGCGCACCATGGTCTTCTTCGAGGCGCCGCACCGCCTCGTCGACACCCTGCGGGCCATGCGGGAGGCGTTCGGCGGCGACCGCCGGGGCGCCGTGTGCCGCGAGCTCACCAAGACTTACGAGGAGGTCCGGCGGGGCACGCTCGACGAGCTCATCGGATGGGCCGAGGTGGGCGTCAAGGGGGAGATCACCATCGTCGTGGCGGGGGCGAACCGGCAGGTCGGGTCCGTCGAGGACGCGCTGGGCGGCATACGGCAGCGGGTGGCCGCCGGTGAGCGGCTCAAGGACGTCTGCGCCGACGTCGCCGCGCGCACCGGGCTGTCCAAGAAGGCCCTCTACGACGCCACGGTGGGTTAGCGATCGGCCCGCGTGGTCGGGGGTTGCGGCCGGTCCCGAGGGGGGTAAGGCTGTCTGCGCACGGCACGAACAGGTCCACATCCGAAGGAGCACACACATGGCCACCACCCGCAACGCCTCCGCCCACTGGGAGGGCTCGCTCATGGAGGGCGCCGGGCGCGTCACCCTCGACTCGTCGGGGCTCGGCACCTTCGAGGTCACGTGGCCCGCCCGCACGGAGGCGCCCAACGGCAAGACCAGCCCGGAGGAGCTCATCGCCGCCGCGCACTCGACGTGCTTCTCCATGGCGCTCTCGCACGGTCTCGCCCAGGCCGGGACGCCGGCGACGTCCATCGACACGTCCGCCGCGGTGACCTTCAAGCCGGGCACGGGCATCACCGGCATCGCGCTGACCGTGACCGGCGCCGTCCCCGGCATGACCGCCGAGGACTTCCAGAAGGCCGCCGAGGACGCCAAGGCCGGGTGCCCGGTGAGCCAGGCGCTCAAGGCCGTGCCGATCACTCTGGAGGCCCACTTCACCGAGTGACCTGACGCCACCGCCGCCGCCCCCGGGCCCCGCGTTGCCGGCGCCCGGGGGCGGCGCCGCTCCGCCCTAGGATGGCGCGCATGAGCAAAGTCCTGTCAGCGGTCGCCTGGCCCTACACCAACGGGCCGCGCCACATCGGCCACGTGGCCGGGTTCGGTGTCCCGTCCGACGTGTTCAGCCGCTACATGCGGATGGCCGGCCACGACGTGCTCATGGTCTCCGGCACCGACGAGCACGGCACGCCGATCCTCGTCCTGGCCGAGAAGGAGGGCGTCTCGCCGCGGGAGGTCGCGGACCGCTACAACCGCGTCATCGCCACCGACCTGGCCGACCTCGGCCTCTCCTACGACCTCTTCACGCGGACGACGACCGGGAACCACTATGCCGTCGCGCAGGAGCTCTTCACCGTCTGCCACGCCAACGGCTACATGATCGAGGAGACGACCCGCGGGGCGATCAGCCCGTCGACGGGCCGCACGCTGCCGGACCGCTACATCGAGGGCACCTGCCCCATCTGCGGCTACCCCGAGGCCCGCGGCGACCAGTGCGACAACTGCGGCAACCAGCTCGACCCCACGGAGCTCATCGACCCGCGCAGCAAGATCGACGGCGAGACGCCGGAGTTCGTGCTGACCCAGCACTTCTTCCTCGACCTGCCCGCGCTCGCCGGTGCGCTGGGGGAGTGGCTCGACGGGCGCGAGGCCACCGGCACGTGGCGCCCCAACGTCATCAAGTTCAGCAAGAACCTCCTCGAGGACGTCCGGCCCCGGGCGATGACGCGAGACATCGACTGGGGCATCCCTGTGCCCCTCGACGGCTGGCGCGACAACCCGCACAAGCGGCTCTACGTGTGGTTCGACGCCGTCGTCGGCTACCTCTCGGCCTCGATCGAATGGGCCCGGCGCCTCGGCGAGCCGGAGCGCTGGCGCGAGTGGTGGAACGACACCGCGGCGGTGTCGTACTACTTCCAGGGCAAGGACAACATCACCTTCCACTCCCAGATCTGGCCCGCCGAGCTGCTCGCGTATGCCGGTCGGGGGGACAAGGGCGGCACCGCCGGAGGCTACGGCGAGCTCAACCTGCCCACCGAGGTCGTGGCGAGCGAGTTCATGACCATGGAGGGCAAGCAGTTCTCGACGAGCCGCGGCCACGTCATCTACGTCCGGGAGGTCCTCGACCGCTACGGCCCCGACCCGCTGCGCTACTTCATCTGCGCTGCGGGTCCGGAGAGCCAGGACAGCGACTTCACGTGGGCCGAGTTCGTCCAGCGCAACAACTCCGAGCTCGTCGGGGGGTGGGGCAACCTCGTCAACCGCACCGCGTCGATGATCGCCAAGAGCTTCGGGGAGATCCCGGCGGCCGGTGCCTTGGAGCCCGTCGACGAAGCTCTGCTCGACACGGTGCGCGGCGCCTTCGACACCGTCGGCGAGCTCATCGAGCGGCAGCGCGTCAAGCAGGCGATCGGCGAGGTGATGCGCGTCGTCGGCGAGGCGAACAAGTACGTCTCCGACACGGAACCCTTCCGCCTCAAGGGCGCTCATGAGCGCGAGCGCCTCGCCACGGTGCTCCACGTGCTCGCGCAGGCCGTCACCGACATCAACACGCTCACCGCGCCCTTCCTGCCGCACGGCGCCAACCGGGTCCACTCGGTGCTCGGGGGCACCGGCCAGCTCGTGCCCATGCCGCGGCTCGACGAGGTGACCGACCTCGACACCGGCGTGCCCTACCCCGTCATCACCGGCGAGTACTCCAGCTCGCCGCGGTGGGAGTCCCGACCCGTCGTGCCCGGCACGCGCATCGACAAGCCGACCCTCGTCTTCACGAAGTTCGACCCGTCCGTCGTCGAGGACGAGGTCAACCGCATGCGTGGCGAGGTGGCGCAGGGCGAGGGCGAATGAGCCCGCCGGACAACGGTCGTCGGGGTCTTCCCGACACGGCCCCCGACCCGCTGCCGATCGACGTGGTCGACAACCATGTCCACCTCGACCTGGCCCGTGAGGACGAGGAGCCCCTCGCCGTGGCGGACGCGCTCAAGCGGGCGGCTTCCGTCGGTGTCACACGGCTGGTCCAGGTCGGCTGTGACCTCGACGGCATCGGCTTCACGGTGGACGCCGTCGAGAGGCATCCCGAGCTTCTCGGCGCGGTTGCCTTGCACCCCAACGAGATTCCCCGTCTCGCCGCGGCTGGCCGGCTCGACGAGGCGTATGCCGTCGTCGCCGGGGCGGTGGCCCACGAGCGCGTCCGCGCCGTCGGCGAGACGGGGCTCGACTACTTCAGGACCGGGCCCGACGGCATACCGGTGCAGCAGGAGGCCTTCCGCTGGCACATCGACCTGGCCAAGCGTGTCGGCGCGGCGCTGCAGGTGCACGACCGCGACGCGCACGACGACGTCCTGCGGATCCTCGCCGAGGAGGGAGCGCCGGAGCGCACGGTGCTGCACTGCTACTCCGGGGACCTCGCCATGGCGCGGGAGTGCGTCGAGCGCGGCTACTACCTGTCCTTCGCCGGCACGGTGACCTTCAAGAACGCCCGCCGGCTGCGCGACGCGCTCGCCGTCGTGCCGCTCGAGCAGGTGCTCGTCGAGACGGACGCGCCCTACCTGGCGCCCACGCCGCACCGGGGCGCGACGAACGCCTCCTACCTCGTGCCGTTCACGGTCCGCACGATGGCCGGCATCCTCGGCGTCGACGTGCCGGCCCTGTGCCGGGCGGTGTCCGGCAACGCCGAGCGCGTCTACGGCTCGTGGTCGTGACCGCGCGACACGCCGGTCCGTGACCAGAGTGAGGCCCTACCGTTACCGAAATTTGACCTTTCGGGCCGTGATCCGGGAGGCTGGGTGACCGTTGGCCGGTTGCCGCCCCGCATCGAGGGTCTCGAGAGCGCGCAGCACCCGGATTTCGCCCTGACCCCGGAGTGCCGTGATCTCTCGCAAGACTGCCGTCCTGTCCGCCGCCGGCGCCGCCCTCGTCTTCACGAGTGGTGGTGCCCTTGCCGCCTCCCTCGACAAGTCCGTCAACCTCTCCGTTGACGGCGCGTCGAGCTCGCACCACGTCTTCGCCCGCACCGTCGGCGACCTGCTGTCCGCCCAGGGCATCGCCGTGTCGGGCGCCGACGTCGTCGTCCCCGACCCCAGCGCCCCCCTGCACGACGGCGACACCGTCACCGTCAAGTACGCCCGCACCGTCACCGTCACCATCGACGGCAAGACCCGGACGATCACGACGACCGAGACCAACGTCGACGGCGCCCTGCTCGCCCTCGGGCTGCACGGCGGCGACGACCGGCTCTCCGTGTCCCGGTCCCAGACGATCGGCCGGCAGGGCCTGAGCCTCACCGTGACCACGCCCAAGGACATCACCGTCGTCGTGGCGGGCAAGCCGGCCAAGCACACGATCACCGCCGCGACGGTGTCGGAGGCCCTGGCGCAGCTGCGCGTCCAGGTCGGCCCCGCCGACAAGGTGGCGCCGGCCCCGGCCGCAGCCCTCGCCGACGGCACGACGATCGTGGTGCAGCACGTGACGACCAAGGACGCCGCCGTCGCCCAGGCGATCCCCTTCACGACCGTGCGCAAGCAGTCGGCCGACCTCTACGCGGGCGAGACGAAGGTGGCCACGCCCGGTGCCACGGGGAGCCGCACCGTCACCGTGCGACAGACCGTCGTCGACGGCAAGGTCGTCTCCAGCACCGCGGTCGCAGCCACGGTGACCCGGCCCGCCGTCAACCAGGTCGTCCTCGTGGGCACCAGGCAGCGCCCGGCCCCCACGCCGGCTCCTGTGCGCACGTCGTCGAGCCGCACCACGTCGCCCGCGCCCGCCCCGACGAACGGCGGCGGACTCAACCTCGCCCGTGCGTCGATGTGGGACCGGGTGGCGTCCTGCGAGTCGGGCAACAACTGGCACATCAACACGGGCAACGGCTACTACGGCGGCCTGCAGTTCTCGGTCAGCACGTGGCTCGGCTACGGCGGCGGCCAGTTCGCCCCTCGCGCCGACCTCGCGACGCGGGAGCAGCAGATCACGGTGGCCAACCGCGCGTATGCCGACAACGGCCTGTCGCAGTGGAGCTGCAAGGCCTGACCGACCTCGGTGCCGTGGCACCGCCGCAGCACGTATGCCGCCCGGCTCACCCCCAGCCGGGCGGCATACGCCGTCTTCGGGCTCGGGGACACCCACCCGCGCGCCATAGGGTGACCCCGTGAGCACCGATCCCGAGCCCGGCACCGGCGCGCTCCTCGGGCCCGCCCAGATCCGTGAGCTTGCTGCCCGGCTCGACGTGCGTCCGACGAAGCAGTGGGGGCAGAACTTCGTCGTCGACGCCAACACGGTGCGCCGGATCGTCCGCCTCGCGGGTGTCGGCGCCCGCGACGTCGTCGTCGAGGTCGGCCCGGGCCTCGGGTCGCTCACCCTCGCGCTGCTGCCCGTGGTGCGCCGCGTCACCGCGGTCGAGGTCGACCCGCGGCTCGCCGGGGCCCTCGAGGACACGGTCCGCTGGTTCCAGCCGGAGCACCTCGACAGGCTGCGGGTCGTCGCCGCCGACGCGCTCACGCTGACGTCGTTGCCGGGCCCGCGGCCCACCGCGCTCGTGGCGAACCTGCCCTACAACATCTCGGTCCCGGTCGTGCTCTCCTTCCTCGAGCACTTCCCGTCCCTGGAACGCGTGCTCGTCATGGTGCAGCTCGAGGTCGCCGAACGGCTCGCCGCTGCGCCGGGCAGCAAGACCTACGGGGTGCCGAGCCTCAAGGCGGCCTGGTATGCCGACGTCGAGCTCGCCGGCAAGGTGGCGCGGACCGTCTTCTGGCCGGTGCCCAACGTCGACTCGGGCCTGGTGTCCCTCGTCCGCAGGGAGCCGCCCGAGACGTCGGCTCCCCGCGAGGAGGTCTTCCGGTGCATCGACGCGGCGTTCCTGCAGCGGCGCAAGTCCCTGCGGGCGGCGCTCGCGCCGTGGGCCGGATCGCCGGCCGCCGCGGAGGCGGCGCTCGTGGCGGCCGGCGTCGACCCACGGGCCCGGGGCGAGCAGCTCGACGTCGCGGCCTTCGCCCGCATCGCGGCGGCCCGTCCAGCGGGGAAACCATAGGGTGACGGCATGACGATCGCCCCGACGCCGCAGGCCGTGACGGTGCGTGCGCCGGCGAAGGTCAACCTCGAGCTGCGGGTCGGCGGCCGGCGCCCGGACGGCTACCACGAGCTCGCGACGGTCTTCCAGGCCGTGTCGCTGCACGACGAGGTCTCGGTGAGCCGGTCGGCGCAGTGGCAGGTCGACGTCGGCGGCCCGTATGCCGGGCTCGTGCCCACCGGGGCGGACAACCTCGCCGTGCGGGCGGCACGGCTGCTCGCGGAGCGCTTCCATGTGGACGAGCCGGTGTCCATCCGGATCGACAAGGACATCCCGGTCGCCGGCGGCATGGCCGGCGGTTCGGCGGACGCAGCCGCCGCCCTGCTCGCCTGTGACCAGCTGTGGGGCCTCGGACTTGGCCGCGACGAGCTCGCAGACCTCGCCGCCGAGCTCGGCAGCGACGTGCCGTTCCCCCTCCTCGGTGGCAATGCGATGGGCTCGGGCCGCGGCGAGCAGCTGGCCCCGGTCCTCGCGCGCGGCAGCTTCCACTGGGTCCTCGCCGTGAGCGACACCGGCCTCGCCACGCCCGAGGTCTTCGCCGAGTTCGACCGCCTCCACCTCGGGCACACCCCGCGCGCACCTGAGGTGAGCGGTGAGCTCATGGCCGCGCTGCGCAAGGGTGACCCCACGGCGCTCGGCCGGGCCCTGCACAACGACCTGGAGCCGGCGGCCTTCGGGCTGCGCCCCGAGCTGCGCACGCTGCGCGACGCCGGGGTCGAGTTCGGCGCGCTCGGCGGCGTCGTGTCGGGGTCGGGGCCGACCGTCGCGTTCCTCACCGCGAGCCACGAGGCCGCGCTCGACCTCTCCGTGTCGCTGGCCGCGTCGGACGTCTGCCGCAACATCCGGCGCGCGAAGGGCCCGGTCCACGGCGCCTCCGTCGTGGCGGGGCCTCGTGTCGAGTGAGGGTGGTCGAGTGAGGGTGGTCGAGTGAAGGTGCACGACTGATGGCCAACCTCGTCTCGCTGGAGCGGGTCTCGCTCGTCTTCGGCACGACGTCGGTGCTCGACGACGTGTCGATCGGCGTCCTCACCGGCGACCGCATCGGCGTCGTCGGGCGCAACGGCGGCGGCAAGTCCACGCTGCTGCGGGTCGTCGCCGGCCTGCAGGAGCCGGACTCGGGCCGCCTGTCGAAGCAGGGCGGCGTCGACGGCATACGGATCGGGATGCTCGCCCAGGACGACGCCCTCGACCCCGCGTGGACGGTGCGGGAGGCGGTGCTCGGCGACCGGCCCGAGCATGTCTGGGCCGGGGACCCCCGGGTCCGGGACGTGCTCGACGGGCTGCTCGGTGGCATCGGCGCGGAGGGGATGGGCGGCCTCGACAGTCCCGTCGGGCCGAAGTCCGGGGGCGAACGGCGCCGGCTCGCCCTCGCGCGGCTGCTCGTCGACGACCCCGAGCTGCTCCTGCTCGACGAGCCCACCAACCACCTCGACGTCGAGGGCGTCGCCTGGCTCGCGGAGCACCTCGCGGCGAAGCGGCCGAGGCCGGGCAACGCAACGGTCGCGATCACCCACGACCGGTGGTTCCTCGACGCCTACGCCACGATGACCTGGGAGGTGCAGGACGGGCACGTGTCGGCCTTCGAGGGCGGCTACGCGGCATACGTCCTCGCCAAGGCCGAGCGCGACCGCCTCGCCGGGGTCGTCGCGGACCGGCGCGCCAACCTCCTGCGCAAGGAGCTGGCCTGGCTGCGCCGGGGCGCGCCGGCGCGCACCAGCAAGCCGAAGTTCCGCATCGACGCGGCCAACGTGCTCATCGCCGACGAGCCGCCGCCGCGCAACGGCGTCGAGCTCGTGTCCTTCGCCACCCGCCGGCTCGGCAAGGACGTGCTCGACCTCGAGGACGCCACCGTGGTGCTCGGCGACCGCACGATCCTCGACCGTGTGACGTGGCGGCTCGCCCCGGGCGAGCGGGTCGGGCTCGTCGGCGTCAACGGTGCCGGGAAGTCGACGCTCCTACGGGCCCTGACGGGGGAGGTCGCGCTCACGAGCGGCCGCCGCAAGGTCGGCAAGACCGTCGTCATCGCCCATCTCACGCAGGAGGTGCGCGAGCTCGAGCGCTTCGAGCAGTGGCGGGTCATCGAGGCCGTCGAGGAGGTCCGGCAGTGGACGACGTTGGGGGGCAAGGAGATCAGCGCCGGTCAGCTGGCGACGCGGCTCGGCTTCCCGGGAGGGCGCCAGCAGTCTCGGGTGGGTGACCTCTCGGGTGGCGAGCGCCGGCGCCTGCAGCTGCTGCGGCTGCTCCTCGCCGAGCCCAACGTGCTCATCCTCGACGAGCCGACCAACGACCTCGACATCGAGACGCTGACCTCCCTCGAGGACGTCCTCGACGGCTGGGCGGGGACCCTCATCGTCGTCTCGCACGACCGCTACCTCCTCGAGCGGGTCTGTGACCACGAGCTGGCCCTCCTGGGGGACGGCCGCCTGCGTGACCTGCCCGGCGGGGTGGAGGACTACCTGCGCCTGCGGGCCGCGGGCCGTGCCCTCGCGCCGGGCTCCGCCGGCTCCAGCTCCGGCGGCTCGGGCGGCATACCCGGATCGACCGCAGGACCGGCGCAGATCCGAGAGGCGCGCAAGTCCATGGCCCGCATCGAGAAGCAGCTGACCCGGCTGGCCGAGCGCGAGGAGCGGCTGCACGCCGAGATGGTCGTCCAGGCGACCGACCCGGTGGCCCTGGCCGACCTCACCGCGAAACTGCAGGCCGTCACGGCCGAGCGCGACGAGCTCGAGGTGCAGTGGCTCGAGGCGGCCGACGTCGCGGGCTGAGCCACGCCGTCTTCGTGGGCTCTTCATGGGCTCAGCCGTCGTGCGACTCCAGGGGCGCGAGCATCTGGCGCAGGAGGGCGGCGAGGCGCCGCTGGTCACTGGTCGGCAGGTCGTTGAGCAGCGTCTTCTCCTGCTCGAGGAGGTCCGCCATGGCGGCGTCGACGACGTCGCGGCCGGCGGTCGTGAGCCGCACGAGCACGCCGCGCCGGTCGGCCGGATCGGGTCGGCGAGCCACGTAGCCGCTGCGCTCCAGCCGGTCGACCCGGTTGGTCATCGTGCCGGAGGACACCAGCGTCTGTTGGACGAGCTGGCCGGGGGAGAGCTCGTAGGGCTCGCCCGCGCGGCGGAGCGCGGACAGCACGTCGAAGGCCCAGCTGTCCAGCTGGTGCTCCGAGAAGGCGGAGCCGCGGGCGAGGTCGAGGCGGCGCGCGAGTCGCGAGACCCGGGAGAGCACCTCGAGCGGCGTAACGTCGAGGTCGGGCCGCTCGCGGCGCCAGGCGGCCACGATCGCGTCGACGTCGTCGACGGGACGCGGTTCGGGTCTCATGGCACAACCTTAGGTCGCATCAAGACTCTCGACGTCGAAGGAAAGGACTGCTCGGCATGGTTCACCAGCGCTCGGGGGCGCCGGCGTGGGACCCCGGACAGTACGCGCTCTTCCGCGAGCACCGGCGACGGCCCTTCGACGACCTCCTCGCCCGCGTCGGGGCCGAGGACCCACGCATGGTCGTCGACCTCGGCTGCGGCCCCGGCGACCTCACGCTGGAGCTCGCCCGCCGCTGGCCCCGGGCTCGCGTCGTCGGCATCGACAGCTCGCCGGCGATGCTGGAGCGGGCGCGCGCGGCCGACCCGGACCGCCGCGTGGAGTGGGTGCTGCAGTCGGTGGAGGACTGGGACCCGGTCGCTGCTCCGCCGGTGGACGTCCTCGTGACGAACGCCACCCTCCAGTGGGTGCCGACCCACCTGCGGCTGCTGCCGACCTGGCTCGCCGGCCTCGCGCCGGGCGGCACGTTCGCCATGCAGGTGCCGGCCAACTTCGCTGCCCCCTCGCACCGGTTGATGCGCGAGGTCGCCGCCCGGCATCCGCGCGCGGAGGAGCTGCGCCCGGGCCTGGAGCGCGCGGACGCGGTGGCCCTGCCCCAGACGTATGCCGCCCTCCTCCTCGAGCGGGCCGGCGCGGTCGACGTGTGGCAGACGACGTACCAGCACGTGCTCCCGTCGGGGGAGGGCGCGCGGCACCCCGTGCTGGAGTGGGTGATGGGCACCGGCCTACGGCCCGTGCTCGAGGTGCTCACGGATGGGGCTGAGCGCGACGCCTTCCTCGCCGACTACGGGCGCGAGCTGGAGACGGCATACCCGCGTCGCGCCTTCGGCGTGCTCTTCCCGTTCTCGCGCACCTTCGCCGTCGCCCACCTCCCCTGACCTCCCAGTTGTCTGGGGGGCTGGGTATCGTCCTGGCGCTACCTGGCCCCGCAGTTGTCTGGGAAGGGGGGTGAGGACTCCAGGCCGGCCAGGCCGTTCCACGCGAGGTTGACCAGGTGCGCGGCGACGTCGGCCTTCTTGAAGCCCCGCCGGTCGAGCCACCACTGCCCGGTGAGGGCGACCATGCCGACGAGCATCTGCGCGTAGATCGGCGCCGACTTCGGAGCCAGCCCGCGCTGCTTGAACTCGGCTGCGAGGAGGTGCTCGACCTGCCGGGCCACGTCACCGAGCACGCTCGCGAACGACCCGGTCGCCTGCCCGGGAGGGGAGTCCCGGACCAGGATCCGGAAACCGTCCGGGTCCGCCTCGATGTAGTCGAGCAGGGCGAGGGTGGCGTGCTCGAGCAGCCGGCGGGCGCCCCCACCCTGGTCGAGGGCACCGGTGATGCCGCCGAGCAGGGCCTGGATCTCCCGGTCGACGACGACGGCATACAGCCCCTCCTTGCCGCCGAAGTGCTCGTAGACGACGGGCTTGGACACCTTGGCCTTCGCCGCCACCTCCTCGACGGTCGTCGCCTCGAAGCCCTTCTCGGCGAAGAGCCGCCGGCCCACCGCAAGCAGCTGCTCACGCCGCTGCGAGCCGGTCATCCGGGCTCTTGCGGATGTGGCAGGGCGGGTGGGCTCGGGGCTCATGGAGGTCCATTGTGCCGACCGCCATGCGCGACGGCCGTCGACACCGCCTGCACTACCCTGTGGGAGTCTCGGCGCGGAGCGCGGGGCGATCCCCGGTTGGTCTGCTGGCAGGGCCCGCCTGACTTTGAATCAGGACAAGCGACGTAGGTTCGATTCCTACCCGGGGAGCCCACACTGCAGTTCATCCCCATAGGAGCGGGCCCCGTCAGGAGCGTTCGGGGGTGTCTTGGACCCGCCGAGACCGTTGCTGACATGACTCGAAGGGCGTCGGGGCCGAGGCCCAAGCGAGGCTGGACCGCGTAGCCGCCGAAGGGCCTTGGGACCGGCGCCCAGCGAGTCGACGATGTGGCAGCCCGGGTGGGTCGGGGTCAGTTCGGCCAAGGCGTATGGCGTTCCAGCATCGACCCTGCCGAGCTCATGCATCAGCGTCGACAGCGCGCCGAACGATCCTGGCACGCCTTTGCAAGACCCCGCCGATTGGGGAGCCAAGGCGCCGCAGATCCCCATCCTGTCCCACCGCCTGAGTCACAACGGCGAAATTCATCAACGTTGTGGGGCCCCGGTGTCCCGTCACGGTAGGGCGCCTTGGATCGTGGTCGAGACGATGACCTCATAGAGGTGCCCGTCGACCCTGGGGATGCCTTCGGGGTCCAGCGCGGTGGAGAACACAGCGACCACGGACTTGTCGGGGACGACCTCGACCAGCTGTCCCCCGAAACCGATCGCGGCGTATGCGGGGTGGCCCCCGGCAGTCGTCACCCACCACTGGTAGCCGTACTCCTCGCCGCCGAAGGCCCCGGGCGCCGGAACTTGCCCTGTGGTTGCGGCGTGCACCCATGTCGCAGGGACGACCTGATGGCCCTTCCAGGTGCCGTTGTCAAGGTAGAGCTGCCCTAGTTTGGCCATGTCTTGTGGGCGCATCTTGAGCCAGCCGCCGCCGAAGTTGAACCCCTGGTGGTCCACTGGCCAGGAGAAGGAGGCCTTGTTGTAGGCCGCTTCCGAGGCGGGCACCAGCAGCGGCTGAGTCGCTCCCCGGGTGGCAATCCCCAGCGGCCCGAACAGCTTCTCCACCGCATAGTCCATGACCGGGCGACCGGTCGCTGTGGCCAAGATGGCGGACAGCAGGTGCGAGCTCGCCGAGGAGTACGCGAACGTGCCAGGAGCCTCCACGATCCCCTCGCGCAGTATCCGCTCGACGAACCTGTCGCTCTCCATCCAGGCACCGACGGTGGCGTTCGACTGGTCGGCGTCAAGACCGCCCGTCATGGTGAGCAGCTGTCGCAGCGTGATGCCCGCAACCTTGGTGCTCATCGCCCCGCGGTATTGAGGCAGGAGCTCACCCAAGGTCTGATTGAGCCCTTTCAGCGACCCGTCGGCCAGGGCGATACCGACGAGGGTCCCGACGAAGCTCTTGGTCACCGAGGCGATGTTGCGGCTCTCGTCGGCAGATGCGGATCGATACTCCTCGTGAACCCTTGTCCCGCAGACGTCGATGAGTACAGCCCGTAGGTTGTTCAGGTTGTCTTTGATGGGTTCGAACTGCTGGGTCAGCGCGGCCGTGAGCTTCGCGTCCAGTGCCTTACGATCCGCCTCGGTCGTAGGGCAATGGGAGGAGGTCCTCGCCGCCGAGTCGCGGAGCGGTTCACCCGAGCAGCCCGCCGCGAGCAGAAGCAGCCCTGACGTCAGGGCAACGGCTCCAACGGTTCGCATCCGAGCAGCGCCGCTATCCGCTCCCATAACACCATTCTCGCCTCCGGCGAGAGCACCTGCATACCCCCACCATCGCGCCCACCAAGGCGCCCGCGACGTGCCCCGGCCTTTGCCCGACCCATCGTGCCCGCTTGCGAGCGTTCGAAAATGGTGGACGGTCCGGCATCAGGCTGCTTCGACGACCTCTTTCACGTCCATGGATGGGAAGCGTCCTCGGCTCTGCTGGACGCCGCGCGCAGAGAAGTGGAGGAGGACGCGATGCTCTCCCGGCTCACCGCGGCGTTGGCCTACAGCACCTGGCCGTGGTGAACAGCTGTCGGACCCATGGAACCCCGGCCGTGGCCGGCCCTAGCCTTGGTGGGAAGGGTCGGCATGACACCCTGCCGACGAGTGCTGAAAGGAAGCCCGGGGATGCCCGCGAAGAAGGCAAACACCGAGTCCGAGGGGTTCAGTGCCGAGGAGCGCGCCGCGATGAAGGAGCGCGCGGCCGAGCTGCGCGCCGAGGGCAAGGCCGGCGGCAGGAAGGCCGACGGCCTGCAGGCGGTCCTCGACAGGATCGCGGAGATGGCACCGGAGGACCGGGCGCTCGCCGAGCGGGTGCATGTGACGGTGACGGCGACGGCTCCGGAGCTGTCACCCAAGACGTGGTATGGGATGCCCGCCTACGCCAACGCGGACGGCAAGGTCGTCGTCTTCTTCCAGGACGCGGGCAAGTTCAACTACCGGTACTCGACCCTGGGCTTTCAGGACGCGGCGCACCTCGACGACGGCGACCTGTGGCCGGTGTCCTACGCGCTCCTGAGGTGGAGCCCCGCGGTGGAGCAGCAGGTCGTCGAGCTCGTGAAGGCCGCGATCTCCTGAGCATTGTCGTTCGGCTGCCCACCGCGAGGCCCCCGGCCCCGACACCTGCCCCCGGTGTCCGCGGAGCTCCACGCGCGCGGAACGTCCGGACGACCGCCGACCCAGGGCGCCGACGCGCCCCGAGTAACATGGGCGCGGCGCGTCGCGGCCCCCGGGCGCGCGTGCGGCCGGACAGGTTGTCGACCAGGAGGAGCTGCGACCCGTGAGCGATGTGGGGCCCACCGCCGTGATCGTCCTCGCCGCCGGCGAGGGCACCCGCATGAAGTCCCGCACCCCGAAGGTGCTGCACACGATCGGGGGACGCAGCCTCATCGGGCACGCCATCACCGCGGGGCGTGCGGCGTCGCCCGAGCACCTCGTGGTCGTCGTGCGCCACCAGCGCGACCGCGTCGTGGAGCACATCGTCGAGTTCGACGAGCAGGTCGTCATCGCCGACCAGGACGAGGTCAAGGGCACCGGGCGAGCCGTGGAGTGCGCGCTGAAGCGGCTGCCCGACGACCTGGCGGGCACGGTGCTCGTCACCATGGGCGACGTGCCGCTCCTCACCGGCGAGACGCTGCGCGGCCTCGCGGCCGCCCACGCCGAGTCCGGGAGCGCGGTCACGGTGATCACCGCGTCGGTGACCGACCCCACCGGCTACGGCCGGGTCCTGCGCGACCCGCACGGCCTCGTCGCCGGGATCGTTGAGCACAAGGACGCGACGGCGGAGCAGCGGCTGCTGACGGAGGTCAACTCCGGTCTCTACGCCTTCGACGCCGCCTTCCTGCGGTCGGCCCTCGCCGAGGTGGGCACCGACAACGTCCAGGGCGAGAAGTACCTCACCGACGTCCTCGCCATCGCGCGGGCGCGTGGCCTGCACGTCGGCGCCCACCTCGTCGACGACCTGTGGCAGACAGAGGGCGTCAACGACAAGGTCCAGCTCGCGCGGCTCGGCGCCGAGCTCAACCGCCGCACCGTCGAGCAACTCATGCGGGACGGCGCCATCGTCATCGACCCCGCCACGACGTGGGTGGACGCCGACGTGACGATCGGGCCCGACACCGTCGTGCACCCCGGGACCCAGCTCCTCGGAGCGACGACCATCGGGGCGGACTGCGTCATCGGCCCGGACACCACCCTCAAGGACGTCGAGGTGGCCGACGGCGCCACGGTGGTGCGCACCCAGGCGGAGCTGGCCTCGATCGGCGCCGGGGCCACCGTGGGGCCATTCTCGTACCTCCGGCCCGGCACGCAGCTCGGCGACGGGGGCAAGATCGGCGGCTTCGTCGAGACCAAGAACGCGACCATCGGCAAGGGCGCCAAGGTCCCGCACCTGTCCTACTGCGGAGACGCGACGGTGGGGGAGGGCGCCAACATCGGGGCCGGGACGATCTTCGCCAACTACGACGGCGTCACCAAGGGACGCACCGACATCGGCCCGCACAGCTTCGTCGGCAGCAACTCGGTCATCGTGGCACCGCGGACCATCGGCGCCGGCAGCTACGTCGCCGCCGGCTCGGCCGTGCTCAAGGACGTGCGCCCGGGGCAGCTCGCCGTGACCCGCGCCCAGCAGCGCAACGTCGACGGCTGGGTCGCCCGAAGGCGGGCCGGCACGCCCGCCGCCGCCGCCGCACAGGCCGCACAGACCGCGTCGGCTGCGTCGGCAGCGTCCGACGACTCCGACGCCACTGGTATGCCGCAGGGCCCCGACCCGAAGGACGCCACCGCATGACGGGGATCAACAAGGCGACCGAGAAGCACCTCATGGTCTTCTCGGGCCGCGCCCATCCGCAGCTCGCCCAGGAGGTGGCCGAGCAGCTGGGCACGGAGCTGGTGCCGACATCGGCATACGACTTCGCCAACGGCGAGATCTACGTGCGCTACGAGGAGTCGGTGCGCGGCTCCGACGCCTTCGTCATCCAGAGCCACACCGCTCCGATCAACGAGTGGATCATGGAGCAGCTCATCATGATCGACGCGCTCAAGCGGGCGTCGGCGAAGCGGATCACGGTCGTGCTGCCCTTCTACGGCTACGCCCGCCAGGACAAGAAGCACCGCGGCCGCGAGCCGATCTCCGCCCGGCTCATGGCCGACCTGTTCAAGACCGCCGGCGCCGACCGGCTGATGGCGATCGACCTGCACACCGCCCAGATCCAGGGCTTCTTCGACGGCCCGGTGGACCACCTCATGGCCATGCCGATCCTCGCCGAGTGCGTCCAGGAGAAGTACGGCCACCTGGACCTGGCGGTGGTGTCGCCGGACGCCGGACGGATCAAGGTGGCCGAGGACTGGTCGACCAGGCTCGGTGGCTGCCCGCTGGCCTTCATCCACAAGACCCGCGACATCAACCGGCCCAACCAGGTCGTCGCCAACCGTGTCGTCGGCGAGATCAAGGACCGGGTGTGCATCCTCGTCGACGACATGATCGACACGGCGGGCACGATCACCAAGGCGGCCGACGCCCTCCTCGACCAGGGAGCGAACTCGGTCGTCATCGCGGCCACCCACGCCATCCTGTCCGGTCCCGCGGTCGAGCGGCTCAAGGCGTGCAAGGTCGACGAGGTGCTCGTCACGAACACGCTGCCCATTCCGGAGGACCGCCGCTTCGACAAGCTGACGGTGCTGTCCATCGCCCCGCTCGTCAGCATGGCGATCCGGGAGGTGTTCGAGGACGGCTCGGTCACGAGCCTCTTCGACGGCAGGGCCTGACCGGCTACCGCCAGACCGGCCTCGCGAGCAGCAGGTGGTGGTCGGAGTAGGGTGCGTCGATCGTCTGCGACGTGCCGGGACCGAAGGCGGACCCGGAGGCGAACACGTAGTCGATCTTCGTCGAGCCGCGGGTGGGCGCCCCACACCGGCACGGCAGGCCGCCTCTGGTAGAGCCTCCCTCGACGTAGGCGCCCGTCGCCCCACCGCCGTAGGAGGGGGCGTAGACACGGTCGAAGGAGTCGGAGGCGGGGTAGTCGTTGAGGTCGCCCATGAGCAGTGTCGGTCGGCTGACCAGCCTGGCGAAGGCCACCGTCTCGGCCACCTGACGGTCCCGGACGGCGGCGCGCCGGGGGCCGGGCGAGAGATGCGTCGTGCAGACCTGGGACGCCCGGGCGAGCTGGGTCAGCACGCACAGCACGGCCCGCTTCTGCGCCCCACCGTCCTGGGCGGCGAAGACGTGACGACGGACCGACGCCTGGGTCGTCCGCGTGAGCACGGCATTGCCGTATGCCGTGCCGGCGCACCGGCTGCCGCCGGCCGGGACCGTCGCCATGAAGCTGGCCTGCATCGCGTAGCCGCCGGCCCGCAGCCTGTCGGTGAGCACGCTGAGCTGGTTGCCGCACACCTCGTTGAGGGTGAGCACCCTGGCCTGCCGCGCGATGACCGTGGAGGCGATCCAGCCGACCTTCTGAGCGGGCGTCCCGGAGCAGTCGTTGCCTCCGCACATGTTGAACTGGGCCACGATCGGGCCTGGGGTAAGGGCCCAGGCCGCGGGGGGCGAGGCTGGCCCGGACAGGCCGAGGGCGGCGAGGGCCATGGCCACGGCGAAGGACGCGAAAAGACGACCCACGTGTCGCATGTGCTCTCCTCACGATCGACGAGACCCACTGGTAGCCATCCTGCCGAACCGCGGGCTTCCGCATCGCCGACGCAACCACCCGATCTTGCGGATCTCGTCCGGAGACGGCGGGTGCGTGCCGATTTCTGCCCGTGCTGGTGCTCGGGTAACATCGGACGAGTTGCCTCGGCGAGGGACGGCGCGCGGCCGTCCGTGATCGACGCGGTGGGAGCCCGACTGCCTCCGCACGTCGGTCCTCGTCCGTGCCGCGTCCCGCGTCGAGGCCCACCGTCACCGCATACGAGGAGAGTCCCATGTCCGAGGTCAAGCTCGTCGCCGAGGCCCGCACCCAGTTCGGCAAGGGTGCCGCGCGCAAGATCCGCCGCGACCACAAGATCCCCGCGGTCATCTACGGCCATGGCACCCAGCCGGTCCACGTCGCCCTCCCCGGCCACGAGACGATGATGGCCCTCAAGACCGCCAACGCGCTGCTCGACATCCAGCTCGACGGCACGAGCCAGCTCGTCCTCGCCAAGGACGTCCAGCGCGACCCGATCAAGCCAGTCATCGAGCACATCGACCTTGTCGTCGTCCGGCGCGGCGAGAAGGTCGTCGTCGACGTCGCCGTCCACGTCGAGGGCGAGGCCGCAGCCGAGACCGTCGTCACGGTCGACTCGCAGACGCTCCAGCTGTCGGCCGAGGCGACGCACATTCCCGAGCACGTCGTCGTCTCGGTGGAGGGCGTCGAGGCCGGCACCCAGATCAAGGCCGGCGACCTGACGCTGCCCGAGGGCACGCTGCTCGTCACCGACCCCGAGACGCTCGTCGTCAACGTCACCGCGCAGATCTCCGAGGGCGCCCTCGAGGCCGAGCTCGCCGAGGCCGAGGCCGAGGCCGGCATCGAGCACGACGAGCCGGAGGCAGCCCCGGCGGAGGCCGAGGCCGCTGCTCCTGCCGCGGACGCCGAGCAGGCCTGAGCCACAGTCACACTCGCTTCCCCACCATGGACCCCTGGCTGGTTGTCGGGCTCGGCAACCCGGGCCCGGAGTATGCCGGCAACCGGCACAACGTGGGCGCCATGGTGATCGACGAGCTCGCCACCCGCGACGCCTCAGGCGTCGCGGGTGGCCGTGCGTCGTTCAAGACCCACAAGGCGCGCGCGCGAGTCGCCGAGGTCCGTCTCGGGACCGGACCAGGCGGCGCGCCGGGGCCCAAGGCGGTCCTCGCGGTCCCGAGCACCTACATGAACGTCTCCGGTGCGCCGGTCGCCGCCCTTCTGAGGTTCTGGTCGATCCCCGTGGAGCGGCTGGTGGTCATCCACGACGAGCTCGACATCGACGCCGGCGCCGTCCGGCTGAAGCGAGGTGGAGGCGAGGGCGGCCACAACGGCCTCCGGTCCATCTCCGCTGCCGTCGGGACGAGGGACTACCTGCGCGTGCGCGTCGGCATCGGCCGGCCGCCGGGACGGATGGACCCGGCGGCATACGTGCTCAAGGACTTCTCGAGGGCCGAGCGAGAGACCTTGCCCTTCCTGCTCGCCGACGCGGCTGACGCGACCTTCGCCCTCATCGAGGTCGGCCTGGAGGCCGCGCAGCAGCGCTTCCACGCCCCACGCTGAACCGAACTTTGGGCCCATATCGCCCTTTTCGTGGATTCTGCCAACGGGGCCGCCGCGCCCCCGTAGCATGAACACAAGCAACGGCCGGAGGCACCGATGGAGTCGCCCGCAGGCCGTACATGTGTCGCGAAACCGCTTGGAGCATAAGGGGATTGGTTAATCCGCCCCGGTGCTCCAGGCATGCGCGACTTGGGGGAGTAAGTGGGGGCTATGACTACTGTTGACGTGATGGGCCGCGCCGCGGAGGCGGTGGAGTCGCTCAGCGACCACGCCTTGGCGCGGCTGCTGGCCGACTCGGCCGGTGAGGTCCTGCTGGGGCTTCGCGCGGAGTCGGGCGACCTCGCCCCGCGCCAGCTCAAGGACGAGGGGGACCGGAGGTCGCAGGCGCACCTCGCGGCGGGCCTCGGTCGCTACCGACCCGGCGACGCGGTGCTGAGTGAAGAGGCTGGGGACGACCCGGCCCGCCTCGAGGCCGACCGGGTGTGGATCATCGACCCGCTCGACGGGACAAGGGAGTTCTCCGAAGTTCCCCGCGAGGACTGGGCGGTGCACGTCGCCCTCTGGGAGGGCGGTGACCTCGTCGCGGGTGCCGTCGCCAGGCCGGCGATGGGCTCGACCCTCGCCACCGATGCGCCGCCCACCGCGCCGGAGCCGGTCACGGGGCCGATCCGGCTCGCGGTGAGCCGCACCCGGCCGCCGGAGTTCGTCGAGCGGCTCGCGGCTCGCCTCGGCGCCGAGCTCGTGCCCATGGGATCGGCAGGGGTCAAGGCCACGGCCGTGCTCGACGGCGTCGTGGACGCCTACGTGCACGCCGGTGGCCAGTATGAATGGGACTCGGCGGCGCCTGTCGCCGTCGCCCGCAGCGCGGGGCTGCACACGAGCCGGATCGACGGGTCGGTCCTGCGGTACAACCGCCGCGACCCGCTGCTGCCCGACCTGCTCATCTGCCGCCCGGAGCTCGCGGACCAGCTGCTGGCAGCCATCGAGGAACTCACCAAGGGGGAAGCGCAGTGAAGACCGAGTCACCCGACTACCAGCTGAGCCAGCTGAGGGTCCTCGAGGCGGAGGCCATCCACATCATGCGGGAGGTGGTCGCCGAGTTCGAGCGGCCGGTCCTGCTCTTCTCCGGAGGCAAGGACTCCATCGTCATGCTCCGGTTGGCGCAGAAGGCCTTCCACCCGGCGCGCATCCCGTTCCCCGTCATGCACGTGGACACCGGGCACAACTTCGACGAGGTGCTGGCCTTCCGGGACCGCAGGGTGAGCCAGCTCTCCGTGCAGCTCATCGTCGCAAGCGTGCAGGAGGCCCTCGACAACGGCAGCGTCGTGGCGCCACGTGACGGCACGCGCAACCGGATCCAGACGCCGGTCCTGCTCGATGCGCTGGAGAAGCATGCCTTCACCGCCATCTTCGGCGGCGCCCGACGCGACGAGGACAAGGCGCGGGCCAAGGAGCGGATCTTCTCCTTCCGTGACGAGTTCGGTCAGTGGGACCCGAAGAACCAGCGCCCCGAGCTGTGGACGCTGTTCAACGGCCGGATCAACTCGGGGGAGAGCATCCGCGTCTTCCCGCTGTCCAACTGGACCGAGCTCGACATCTGGCACTACATCAAGGAGGAGCAGATCGAGCTGCCCTCGATCTACTTCGCGCACGAGCGGGAGTGCTTCGAGCGCGACGGCATGGTCTACGCCGTCCACGAGTTCAAGCAGCCCCGGCCGGGCGAGGAGGTCTTCACCGAGCGCGTGCGCTACCGCACCGTCGGAGACGCGAGCCTGACCGCCGCGGTGCGTTCGGACGCCGACACCGTCGAGAAGGTCATCGACGAGGTCGCGTCGACCAGGGTCACGGAGCGCGGAGCCACGCGCGGTGACGACAAGTTCAGCGAGGCTTCGATGGAAGATCGCAAGCGTGAGGGGTACTTCTGATGGACATTCTGCGCTTCGCCACCGCCGGCTCGGTCGATGACGGCAAGAGCACCCTGATCGGCCGTCTCCTCTACGACACCAAGTCGGCCTTCTCCGACCAGATCGACGCGGTCGAGAAGGTCAGCCGTGAGCGGGGGGACGAGCACGTCAACCTCGCGCTGCTGACCGACGGCCTGCGCGCCGAGCGGGAGCAGGGCATCACCATCGACGTGGCCTACCGCTACTTCGCGACGCCCAAGCGGAAGTTCATCATCGCCGACACGCCCGGCCACGTGCAGTACACCCGCAACATGGTCACCGGGGCCTCCACGGCTGACCTCGCGCTCGTCCTCGTGGACGCGCGCAAGGGCATCGTCGAGCAGAGCCGGCGGCACGCGTTCCTCGCCACCCTGCTGCAGGTGCCGCACCTCGTCCTCTGCGTCAACAAGATGGACCTGGTGGACTACTCCCAGGAGGTCTACCAGGAGATTCACGACGAGTTCACCGCGTTCGCAGCCAAGCTGCGGGTCCCGGACCTCACGACGATCCCGGTCTCCGCGCTGGGCGGCGACAACGTCGTCACGCGCTCGGACAACATGCCGTGGTACGACGGGCCGAGCCTGCTGCACCACCTCGAGAACGTCCACGTCGCGAGCGACCGCAACCTCATCGACGTGCGGTTCCCCGTGCAGTACGTCATCCGTCCCCAGTCCGACGACTGGCACGACTACCGGGGGTATGCCGGGACCGTGGCCGGTGGGTCCATCCGCAAGGGCGACGATGTCATGGTGCTGCCCTCGGGGTTCACGAGCAAGGTGAAGGCGGTCGAGACGGCAGACGGCGAGGTGCCCGAGGCCTTTCCGCCCATGTCGGTCACGCTCCGGCTCGAGGATGACATCGACGTGTCCCGCGGCGACATGATCTGCCGGCCGCACAACCGGCCGCACGTCGCGCAGGACGTCGACGCGATGATCTGCTGGATGGACGAGTCGGCCGGCCTGCGCGTCGGCGGGAAGTATGCGATCAAGCACACGACGCGGACGGCTCGCACGATCGTCAAGGACCTCAGCTACCGGCTCGACGTCAACTCGCTGCACCGGGACGAGGACGCATCCTCGCTGGGACTCAATGACATCGGTCGAGTCCGGCTTCGCACGACGGTGCCGCTGCTCTGCGACGACTACAGCCGCAACCGCGCCACCGGTGGCTTCATCCTCATCGACGAGGCGACCAACAAGACGGTCGCCGCGGGCATGATCACCGACGCGGCCTGAGGATCGGCAGCGAGCGAGCCCTCGCAGCGGCCCCCACCCGTGCGCCCCTGGCGCCGGGCGAGGAGGGCCGGTGCGGGGGCTCGCTCGCGTGGTCGCCTGATCCGGCTTCGCCGACGCGAGGCGTTGGCCCTCACCTGGCCGTCGGCATCCGGCGTGCGCAAAGGGCGTCGGTCGGGTGGACGAGGCTGTCCCACTCGACGCGGGGCGAGGGCGCACGGAACTGGCCACTCGACGAGGGGCGAGGGTGCACGGAACTGGCCACTCGACGAGGGGCGAGGGTGCACGGACCTGGCCACTCGACGAGGTCGCCTGCGTCAGCCGCGGTCGCGCCCACCGGGGAACGAGATCAGGGCGCCCAGCTGCAGGGGCTCGCGCAGCGACCACAGGCCGCCGGCGTAGAGCACTACCGCCACGGCGCAGCCCACCACCAGGTCCGGCAGGCCGTCGCCGAGGAGCGCCCGGAACGCCATCGGGATGCCGAGGAACGCGACGAGGTTGAGGGCCACCGTGAGCAGCGTGGCCCGCCCGAAGGGGTGCAGCCTCAAGGCCAAGCGCACCTGTCCGAGGCCGACGACGTTGCGCACGACGATGGCGCTGGCCCACCCGATGGCGGCTCCGAGGACTCCCCACGCCGGGATGAGGAGCAGGTCCAGGCCGAACATGACCGCGGCGGCGAGCACCGCGTTGACCAGGTTCCAGCCGGTGTGTCCCGCCATGACGATCACCGAGTCGACGGTGCCGAAGGCGGTGGAGAGCAGCATGGCGAGGGACAGGACCACCAGGGCGGGTCCCGCGCTGCCGTAGTCAGGACCGAAGATGGCGAGCAGCGGCTCGCGCAGGACGACGAGGAGCAGGAACATCGGCCACGTCAGCGCGACGAACCACGCCGTCGAGGCCTGGTAGATCTCCCGCACCGCGCCCGTGTTCCCGCTCGCCATGCTCGCCGCGATGCGCGGGTCGCTCGCGTTGCCGAGGGCCGTGCCGAGCGTCTGGCCCACGACGACGAACCGGCTGGCCGCCGTGTACACCGCGGCGGCCCCGGCGCCGGCGAGCGCCCCGACGAGGACGATGTCGAGGCGCTGCATGGCCATCTGCAGGATGCTGGTCAGGGCCCGGGCCGAGCTGAAGCGCCAGAAGGCGCGCCCCACCGGCTCCGCGGACCCAACAGCCGGCTCGGGCCCTCCGGGGGCGGGGTCGGGCGGTGCGGCGCCCATCCTCCGGGCGAGCTTGCGCAGCCACCAGACGGCCACCGCGGCACTGGGCAGGTAGACCACCGCCCAGCCCGCACCTGCCCAGGCGAGGGAACCGCCGAGCAGCAGCGCCGCGACGACGAGGAGCA
>NZ_DASSMH010000143.1:0-46827 GCF_035688975.1 Intrasporangium sp.
TTCAACACCCCCACCCACCCCACCAAAGAGGCAGACAAGAGCAAACTTGAACCCACAAAGGGCCCGAAAACCTGACCGAAACAAAACAACTAGCAAAACCTAGTCATCCGAATCAACCAAAGGAAATCATCACCACGAGACCACCCCAACCCAGCCACAACGACCAGGCCAGCGCCACCCCGCGACGAGGTAAAACTTGGCATCGATTATTTGACACGCTGTTGAGTTCTCAAGAATCGGACACCCACCATCACCCAACCCAACCCAACCAGGCCAGACTCCGGGGCAACCCTTCAAAGTTTGCCGCGATCCAGCTTGGGAGTCAAATCCGTGAACCGCCTCTTGGAGGGGCCGGACGAGATCGCTTGGTTTCCCGCGGTGACCCGACTCTAGCAGGGCCCGGGGACCGGCGCTAATCGCCTGGCGCGCCCGGCCCGCGGGGACGGGCCGTCGGGCGGCGGCCACACCCGCGGCTCAGGCGACGCGCTCGATGACGATCGGCGAGAGCGCGGGCCGAGACCCCTCGGGAGCGATCGTGACGCCGCCCTCGAGGGCCTCGAGGGCTCGGGGGATGCGCTCGGGCGTGTCCGTGTGCAGGGTGAGGAGCGGCTCTCCGCCACGCACCGTCGCTCCCGGCTTGTAGTGCAGCTCGACCCCGGCCGCCGCCTGCACCGGGTCCTCCTTGCGCGCGCGGCCCGCGCCGAGTCGCCACGCGGCCAGGCCGACCGCGAGCGCGTCCAGCTCGACGAGGACACCGTCGGCCGGCGCCAGGACGGTGTGGGTCTCCTTGGCCGTGGGGAGCGGCGCGTCGGGGTCGCCACCCTGCGCGCGGATCATCCGGCGCCACACGTCCATGGCGCGCCCGTCGGCGAGCACGTCGGCGGGGTCGACGCCGGTGCGGCCAGCGCCCTCCAGCATCTCCCGCGCGAGCGTGAGGGTGAGCTCCACCACGTCCGGTGGCCCGCCCCCGGCCAGCACCTCGACCGCCTCGCGCACCTCGAGGGCGTTGCCGGCGGTGAGGCCGAGCGGGGTCTGCATGTTGGTCAGCAGGGCCACCGTCCGCACGCCGGCGTCGGTGCCGAGGCGGACCATCGTCCCGGCCAGCTCGCGGGCGTCCGCGAGCTCCTTGAGGAAGGCACCGGAGCCGACCTTGACGTCGAGCACGAGCGAGCCGGTGCCCTCGGCGATCTTCTTGCTCATGATCGACGTGGCGATGAGCGGGATGCACGAGACGGTCCCCGTGACGTCCCGCAGGGCGTAGAGCTTCCGGTCCGCGGGCGCGAGGCCCGCGCCGGCCGCGCAGATGACGGCTCCGACGTCCTCGAGCTGGCGCATCATCTCCGTGGTGCCGAGCGACGCCCGCCATCCCGGGATCGACTCCAGCTTGTCGAGCGTCCCTCCCGTGTGGCCGAGTCCCCGGCCCGAGAGCTGCGGCACGGCGACGCCGCACGCGGCGACGATGGGTGCGAGCGGCAGCGTGATCTTGTCGCCGACTCCTCCGGTGGAGTGCTTGTCGCTCGTCGGCCGGCGCAGGCCCGAGAAGTCGAGCCGCTCTCCCGAGCGGATCATCGCGTCGGCCCAGCGGGCGATCTCCCGGGCCCCCATCCCGTTGAGGTAGATGGCCATCGCGAGGGCCGCCATCTGCTCCTCCGCGACGACGCCGCGGGTGTAGGCGTCGATGACCCAGTCGATCTGCGCGTCCGACAGCTCGCGGCGGTCCCGCTTGGTGGCGATGACCTCCACGGCGTCGAAAGCCTCCGGTGCCGAGCCCATCCTCAGTCCTCCTCGACCGTCGGTGCGGCGAGCCGCGTGAGAGTGTCCCGCCCGAAGGCTTGGGGCAGCAGCTCGGTCATGGGCAGCACCCCCTGCGGGGTGAGGACGAGGCACCCGGGGCCGCCGTGCTCCCACAGCAGCTGGCGGCACCGGCCGCACGGCATGAGCGCCGCGCCGTCCCGGCCGACGCAGCATACGGCGACGAGCCGCCCGCCTCCGCTCGCGTGCAGGTCGGAGACCATGCCGCACTCCGCACACAGGGCCACGCCGTATGCCGCGTTCTCCACGTTGCACCCCGCGACGACCCGCCCGTCCTCGACGAGGGCGGCCGCGCCGACCGGGAAGCCGGAGTAGGGCGCGTACGCCCGCCCCATGAGCTCCACCGCGCGCCTGCGCAGCAGCACCCAGTCGACGTCGGGCAGGCCCTCCAGGGTCGGCGACCCTCCCGCGGTCACGTCGCCTCCCCCTTGCGGTAGATGGCGCCGTCGGCGGCTGGCATCCGCAGCCGCTGGGCGGCGAAGGCGAGCACGAGGAGGGTGGCGATGTAGGGCGTCATACCGGTGAGCTCGTTGGGGACGACCGACGTGAGGGCGAACCAGCCGAAGGCGAGCACGGCCGTCACGAGCGCCACCACGCCCGTGGCCGGCTTGCCCCGGCGTCGCCGCGCGAGCTGCCAGACACCCCACGCGAGCAGCCCCGCCGCGAGCGGCAGCAGGTAGGCGTGCACGACGTCGCCGCCTCCGCGCAGCTGCACGGAGTCGGAGTAGCCGAAGAGGAGGGCCCCGCTCGCCAGCCCTCCGGGGCGCCAGTTGCCGAAGATCATGGCGGCCAGGCCGATGAAGCCGCGGCCACCCGTCTGGCCGTCGCGGTAGAGGTTGGACGCGACGAGCGCGAGGAAGCCGCCGCCGAGGCCCGCCAGGGCGCCGGAGACGAGGACGGCCACGAACTTGTAGCGGTAGACGTCGACGCCGAGCGTCTCCGCCGCCGTCGGGGACTCGCCGCAGGAGCGCAGCCGCAAGCCGAAGGGCGTGCGCCACAGCACCCACCAGCTGAGCACCAGCAGGCCTGCGACGACCACCGTGAGCACGGACAGCTGGGTCACGAGCGCCCGCAGCAGCGAGGCGATGTCGGCGACGAGGAAGGTGCGGCCCTCCTCGAGGGAGCCGAGCCAGTCCGACACCGGCCCGACGGTCACCGTGGGCAGCTGGCGCAGCGGCGGCGACTGGGTGGGCCCGCCGCCGGGCAGCCCGGTGAAGGTCCGGGCCGCGAGGTAGGCCGCGGCCCCGGCCCCGAGCGTGTTGATCGCCACCCCCGACACGATGTGGTCGACGCCGAAGACGACCGTCGCGAGGGCGTGGATCGCCCCGCCGACGACACCGAGCAGCACGGCCCCGAGCAGTCCCGCCCACGGTCCGTAGTGGTAGCCGAAGAACGCGGCGCCCCACGTGCCGAGGATCATCATGCCCTCGAGGCCGATGTTGACCACACCGGCCCGCTCGGACCACAGGCCGCCGAGGCCCGCGAGGGCGATCGGCGCCGCGAGGGCGAGAGCCGCGCGCAGGGCACCGGAGGAGTCGATGTCGTGCGCCCCGGTGAGGACGCGGACGAGGGACACGACGACGAGGCCGACGGCGGCATACAGCAGCATGCGCTGCCAGCGAGGACGCCCCGTCGCCGCCTCGGGTGCACCGCCCTCGGGAAGCGCGGCTGTGTCGACGAGCGGCGACGAGGTGCTCATACCGGCGCTCCTTCCGCCGCGGGAGCGGCCTGGGCGGCGAGGATCGAGGCGACCCGCCGCTGCTCGAGCGCCACGCCCGCGCGGCGGACGAGCTCGTAGGCGATGACGACCGACAGGACGATGACGCCTTGGATGACGCCGACCAGCTTGTCGCTCACCCCCGCCGTGATCTGCAGGGCGTTGGACTGCTGCTCGAGGTAGGCCCAGAGCAGGGCCGCGAAGCCGATCCCGACCGGGTGGTTGCGCCCGAGCAGCGCGATGGCGATGCCGGCGAAGCCGAGCCCCGGCTGGAAGGTCGAGCCGTAGGCGTAGTCCTGGCCGAAGAGGAGCGGCATCCCGACGAGGCCGGCGATGACGCCGGAGAGGACCATCGACGTGACGACCATCCGCCGGACCTTGACGCCGCTGGCGATGGCGGCCGACTCCGAGGCGCCCGTGGCGCGCAGGTCGAAGCCGAAGCGGGTCTTGGTGAGGACGAACCAGTAGAGGAACCCGACGAGCAGGGCGAGGAACACGAGGCCGTAGACGTGCCGGGAGACGCCGGGCACGAGGGGCACCCCGGGCACCCGGGAGGACTCCGGCAGCGGACGGGTGCTCACGACGTTGGAGCCGCCGCCCTCGACCGCGACCTTGCGCAACAGGAAGGCCACCAGGAAGGTCGCGATGGCGTTGAGCATGATCGTCGAGATGACCTCGGACACGCCGCGGTAGATCTTGAGCAGCCCGGCGATTCCGGCCCACAGCCCCCCGGCGACCATGGCGACGGCGAGGCCGAGCCCCACGTTGAGCGGGCCGGGCAGCCAGCCCTGCCCCGCCACGACGGCGGCGGCGAACGCGGCCACGCGGTACTGCCCGTCGACGCCGATGTTGAACAGGTTCATCCGGAAGCCGATGGCGACCGCCACCGCCGAGATGTAGTAGACGATCGCACCGTTGACGATGGCGACGACGAGGCGCGGCCGAGGGGCGGTGAGCAGCGTCGACCAGACCTGGCCCACCGGGTCCCGGGCCACGACGAGGATGAGCGTCGTGACGACGAAGGCGACAACGACCGCGAGGAGCGGCGCGGCGAGCGCGAGCAGGACGCGACGCACGTCGAGGCGACCAGTCATCGGCTCCTCCCCTCGCCGGGCCGGCCCGCGGCCGTCGGACCCGGCGCGTCGCCGGCACCCGTCATCGCGGCTCCCAGCTCTTCCCTCGTCACGGTGTCCGGGTCGAACTCCCCCGAGAGGCGGCCGCGCAGGATGACCCGGATCGTGTCGGACAGGCCGACGAGCTCCTCGAGGTCGGCGGAGACGAGCAGCACCCCCAGCCCCTCGCGGCGGGCCGCCTTGATGTGGTCCCAGATGGCCGCCTGGGCGCCGACGTCGACGCCGCGGGTCGGGTGCGCCGCGACGAGCACGCGCGGGTGGCGGCGCATCTCCCGGCCGAGGATGAGCTTCTGCTGGTTGCCCCCGGAGAGGGACACCGCCTTGACGTCGATCGACGGCGTGCGCACGTCGTACTGCGCGACGAGCTCCTTCGTCTCCGCGCGCGCTGCTGCGGCGTCGATGAGCGTCCCGCGGGGGCCGGTGAGGTAGAGCGGGTCCGTCTGGTGCCCGAGCACGACGTTCTCCCACAGGGGTGCCTCGAGGAGCAGGCCGTGGCGGTGCCGGTCCTCGGGGACGTAGCCGATGCCCGCCTCACGGATCTCGCGCACCTGCCATGCGGACGTGTCGACGTCACCCAGCAGGATGCGCCCGGACGACGGCTCGCGCATCCCCATGATCACCTCGACGAGCTCGGCCTGCCCGTTGCCCTCGACCCCCGCGATGCCGACGACCTCGCCGGAGTGGATGGCGAGGTCGATGCCGTCGAGGAGCCGGCGGCCCCCGCGCGGGTCCTCGAGGGACGTGTCGATGACGGTCAGCAGCGGCGTGTCGGTGACCGTCGACTCCTCGGTGCTCGGAGAGGGCAGCTCGGAGCCGACCATGAGCTGGGCGAGGTCGCGGGGCGTCACCCCCCTCGGGTCCACCTGCGCCACGGTCGTCCCGCGACGGATGACGGTGATGGCGTCGGCCACCTTGAGCACCTCGTCGAGCTTGTGCGAGATGAAGATGACCGTGAGCCCCTCGGCCTTGAGCTCGCGCAGGTTGTCGAAGAGCTCGTCGACCTCCTGGGGGACGAGCACCGCGGTCGGCTCGTCGAGGATGATGGTCCGCGCGCCCCGGTAGAGCACCTTGAGGATCTCGATGCGCTGGCGCGCGCCCACCCCGAGGTCCCCGACGAGGGCGTCCGGGGAGATCCCGAGGCCGTATGCCGTCGACAGCTCGCGGATCGCGGCCCGGGCCCGGTCGCCGATGCCGTGCAGCTTCTCGGCGCCGAGCACGACGTTCTCGAGGACGGTGAGGTTGTCGGCGAGCTGGAAGTGCTGGAACACCATGCCGATGCCGGCTGCGATGGCGTCGGCCGGGCTGCGCAGCTGGCGGACCGTGCCGTCGAGGGTGATGCTGCCCTCGTCTGGGGACTGCACGCCGTAGAGGATCTTCATGAGGGTGGACTTGCCGGCGCCGTTCTCGCCGACGATGGCGTGCACCGTGCCCCGGTCGACCGTCAGCTCGATGTCCTTGTTGGCCACCACACCCGGGAAGCGCTTCGTGATGCCGTGCAGCTCGACCGCCGGCGTGCCGTCGGCCGCCGGTGTGCCGGCCGGCCGCCCTCGGTGACTCGCAGCCTGGGTCCCGACGATGGCGCACGCTCCTCATCCCGGCCCGCTGATCGCGGGCACGACGATTCTCCACTCATCCCCGCCGAACCTAACAACGTTGACCCTGGCGCGAAGCGGAACGGCCCGGACTCTCGACCACGTCGAGTGGCCACTTCCGCCCGCCCGCCCGCCACGTCGAGTGGCCACTTCCGCACGACGCCCGCCACGTCGAGTGGCCACTTGCGCACGCCAGCGCACCGAAGTGGGCCGCTCGAAGGGCGCGGCCGACCTGGATAGCCCCGCGGTCGGGGTCAGCGAGCACACGGACGACCAATGGTGCGGCGCTCGCCGCCTGGTGAGCATGAGCCGCGAGTCGCGCCTCTACCAATGGTCGTCGGTGTGCACATGGGCGCGACCGGTCCGTACGGAAGTGGCCACTCGACCGGGTGGGCGAGTACGGAAGTGGCCACTCGACCGGGTGGGCGGGGACGGAAGTGGCCACTCGAGTGGGTGGGCGGGTACGGAGCCCAGAGGGCCTCTCAGGCCGAGGGCACCTTGATCTCGCCGGAGATGATCTTGGACTTGTAGTCGTCGAGCTTGGCCTTGATGTCGTCGACCTTGCCGCCGGTGGTCGAGTAGTCGATCCCACCGGCCTTGAGGTCGAACACCTTTGTGCCGGCCTTGAAGGTGCCGTCCTTGACCGACTTGATGAAGTCATACACGCCGACGTCCACCTTCTTGACCATGGAGGTGAGGATGACGTCGCGCACGGCGGCGTCTGCCGTCAGCGCCTGGTCCGAGTCGACCCCGATCGCGAGCTTGCCGGCCGCCTTCGCGGCCTGGAAGACGCCGCCGCCCGAGCCGCCGGCAGCGTGGTAGACGACGTCGGCCTGCTGCTGGTACATCCCCTCGGCGGCGGCCTTGCCCTTGTCCACCGACGCGAAGCCGCTGAAGTCCGGCGGCTGGGTGAGGTACTTGATCTTGACCTGGATCGACGGGTTGACGGCCTTGGCGCCCGCGACGAAGCCGGCCTCGAACTTCTTGATGAGCGTGGTCTCCACCCCGCCGACGAAGCCGAGGACGTTGGTCTTCGTCTTGAGCGCCGCGGCGGCACCGACGAGGAAGGAGCCCTCGTGCTCGGCGAAGGTGACGTTCTCGATGTTCGGCCCGGCGGCATCCGTCGAGTCGACGAGCGCGAACTTGACGTCGGAGTTCTCGGCCGCCACCTTCTTCACGGCGGGCGCGTAGGCGAACCCCACCGCGACGATGTTGCTGTAGCCGGCGTCGATCAGCTGCTGCAGACGCTCCTCACGGGCGGACTCCGGCTCGCCCGTCGTGGCGGCCGCCTCCTTGCCGTCGACGCCGAGCTCCGACTTGGCCTTGTCCAGCCCAGCGGCGGCGGAGTCGTTGAACGACTGGTCCCCGCGCCCGCCGACGTCATACGCCATGCCGATCTTGAGGGCCCCCCCTCCGGCAGCGCCCCCGGTGGACCCGGCACCCGTCCCACCGGGCGCGGGGGGCTCGGCCGAGCTGCCGCCGCACGCCGCGAGGCCGAGCGTTGCCGCCGCGACGACCGCGGCCACCTTGGTTGCCTGACGCAAGAGGGTGCTCCTTAGCTGTCATGTCTGGGCGGGGAACGACCCCACCTGCCTCCGCACTGTAGCCCGGTGAGGAGCACGGCCCGCACCCGCGACCGGCGACTTCCGGGAAGTGTTACCGATCCGCGACCGGCGTCCCGGCGGGGACGCCGACCGGCAACACCGGACCAGCCGGCTGCGGCAGCGCGACGCTGCCGAGCACCGCGCCCGCGAGGGTGCGCGCCCCGATCGCGATGGCGTCCTCGTCGATGACGATGTCACCCCGGTGCAGGTCGTAGGTCGGCCCGCCGACGCTGCGGGTGCCGAGCCGGGCCATGGCACCGGGGACTCTCGTCAGGTACCACGCGAAGTCCTCGCCGCCCAAGGACTGCGGCGTCGGCGCGGCGATGGCGTCGGCCCCGTGCACGGCCTGCGTCAGCGCCTCGATGCTGGCGGCGTCGTTGACGACCGGCGGCACCCCCCGGACGATCGACACGTCGGCGGTCACGCCGTACGGCGCGACGACGGCCTTGACGAGCTCGTCCAGGAGCCGCTCCGAGCCCTCCCACGCGTCGGCGTCGAGCATGCGCAGCGTCCCGGACGCCTTGCCGGTCGACGGGATGACGTTGTGCGCGCCCCCCGAGTGGATGCTGCCCCACACGAGGGCCGCGCCCGCCCGCGGGTCCATGCGCCGCGACAGGGCTGCCGGCACGTCGGTGACGAGCTTGGCGAGGGCGAAGGTCAGGTCCTCGGTGAGGTGCGGGCGGGAGGTGTGGCCCCCGCGACCCGTGAGAGTCACGTCGACCTGGTTCGCCGCGGCCGTGACGGGCCCGACGCGCAGGCCGACCTCGCCGACGTCCAGTGACGGGTCGCAGTGGAGGGCGAAGATGCGCTCCACGCCGTCGAGCCCGCCCTGGGACATGACGTCCTCGGCGCCTCCGGGCATGACCTCCTCGGCGGGCTGGAAGATGACGCGCGCGCCGACCCCGCGTGCGTCGAGGTGGTCCTCGATCGACGCCAGCGCGAGCGTTGCCCCGAGTGCGGCCGCCGTGTGCACGTCATGGCCGCACGAGTGGCTCACGCCGTCGGTCCGGGACGCGAACGGCAGGCCGGTCTGCTCGCGGATGGGCAGCGCGTCGAGATCGGCGCGCAGCCCGATGAGGCGGCTCGGCTGTCGCGCGCCGAGGTCGACGAGCAGGCCGCTGGCGCGCAGCCGCCGCACGGCGATGCCTGCCGCTTCCAGCCGGTCGGCGACGACGGCCGTGGTGCGCACCTCGCTGCGGCCGAGCTCGGGGTGCGCGTGCAGGTCGCGCCGGATCGCGACCAGCTCGTCCGTGTTCGCCGTCACGCTGCGCCGGATGGCGTCGAACGGCGAGGACTCGGTCACGAGAACGGGAGTCTAGCGAGAGGATGTGCCGGTCGACGTGCCGAGGACGGGAGCAGCCAGTGGACGGCCCGGTGGCGCCGCGGCCCGACGCCGCGGCGGTCCTGCATCTCGTGGACCGCTCCGTCGGCTGGGTGGACGTCGGCCTCGAGCGGCGGCCCGGGGACGTCGCCTGCGGGGAGCTGGTCCGCGCGGCGCGTGCGGGCGGGGACCCGCTGAAGCGCTGGCGTGACGCGCTCCGGGACCAGCTCGCGTCAGAGGGCGGCACGGTGCCGCGACACCTGCCGGCGGCCTTCGTCCTCCAGTGGTGGTGCCAGGTCGCCGCCGTCCCGCTCGCGTATGCCGCCTCCCTGGGACCGTGGGTGCTGCGGCCGCGCCCCGACGACGTGGCCTTCGACCTCGCGCCGGGGCTCTACCCGGGCCGGATCGTCCTCGACCCGCAGACGCCTGTCGACGTGGTCGACGACGTCGCTGCCCGGCTGGCGGCCGGGCGGACGGCATACGGGATGCTCGTCGACGATGTCACCCGCGGCTTCGCACCCGACGTGCGCATGGGCTCACGCCAGCGCTGGGGCGTCGTCGAGGACACGTGGCGCGCCGCCCTGCACGGCGCTGCCAGGGTGCCCGGCGCGCTGACGGGGCCGGCTGCTGGGGGGCCGCCGCGGCGGGTGTCGTGCTGCTTCCTCTACCTCCTCCCGGGCCGGCACGAATGCGCGACATGCCCACGTGGCGCAAATCCCCGCGGCGGTCGCTGACCGGAACTACCGTGGGGCGATGGGGCGCCCGCCTGTTCGGCCGGTGTGCGGCCTCGTCGTCGGGGACGAGGCGCGTGGCGCGCTGCACGTCGGCCTCGGCGCCCGCGCGCACCGGGTTGGTGGGCATCCGGTTGGTGGGCATCGGCTTGGTGGGCATCGGCTTAGTGGGCATCGGTGGGGTGCGTCATGACGGCCCTCGCCGAGCCCTGCACCCGTCCGGTGGTCGTCGTGGGCGACGTCGGCCTCGACGTCATCGCCCGCCCCCGCGGGCCGGTCAACCTCGCCTCCGGCACTCCCTCGAACGTGCACCTCGCGCCCGGTGGTGCGGGCGCCAACTCGGCGTCCTGGCTCGCGTGGGCAGGGATGCCGGTGACGTTGCTCGCCCGCATCGGCGACGACGAGGCCGGCCGCGCGGCGCGCCGTGAGCTCGAGTCGCGACACGTCCGCTGCGCCTTCGCCACGGACCGGGTCCGGCCCACGTGCGTCGTCGTCGTGCTGCTCGACGCTTCGGGTGACCGGACCATGTTCCCCGACCGGGGCGCCAACGAGGGCTTCGGCGTCGAGGACGTCGACCTCCCCGGGCTCGGCATGGAGCCCGTGCCGGTGCCGCACCTGCACCTCAGCGGCTACGTCCTGTTCGACGAGGGCTCGCGGGCAGGCGGTCTCTCCGCGCTGCGCCAGGCGCGGGCGCTGGGGTGGACGACGTCGGTCGACCCACAGGCGGCGGCCCTCATCGAGGCGGTCGGCGCGCGGACCTTCCTGGAGTGGGTGGACGGGACCGACCTGCTGCTGCCCAACGAGCGCGAGCTCGCGGCCCTCGGCGGCCTGCGGGCGGTGCTCGCGCACGTGCGGGAGGTCGTGACGACCTACGGCCCACACGGGGCCCGGTGGGTGGGCGACGGCTTCGAGGACACGGCCCGCGCGCCGCACGTCGACCACGTCGACGCGACGGGCGCCGGGGACGCGTTCAACGCGGGCCTGCTGTCGGTGTGGCTGAGCGGTCGCGACCGCTTCGCCGCGCTGCGGGCCGGGATCGAGGCCGGCAGCACGGCCTGCCTGCGGCTGGGGGCCCGACCGAGCTGACCGGCCTACCGCCGGCCCGGGTCACCTCGCCCGTCGGGTCGCACCAGGTGTCGCACCAGGTGTCGCGCCAGCAGCGCCGACGATCTGACCGCCGACGTGCCCCGTCAGAAGGACTCCCGCGGCTGGTAGACGCCCCACACCTCGCGCAGGGCGTGCGCCACCTCGCCCCCGGTCGCACGCGCGGCGAGGGCCTCCTTCATCGGGTAGAGGAGGTTGTCCGTGCCGCGGGCGGCGTCCCGCAGCCGCGCCAGCGCCGCGGCCACCGCGTCCCCGTCCCGATCGGCGCGCAGGGCGGCGAGCCGCGCGCACTGGTCGGCCTCGATGGTCGGGTCGACGCGGAGCGGGTCGTACTTCTCCTCCTGCTCGACGGTGTAGCGGTTGACACCCACGACGACGCGCTCGCCGTTGTCGACCTCGAGCTGCACGCGGTAGGCCGAGCGCTCGATCTCCGACTTCTGGAAGCCCTGCTCGATCGCGGCGACGGCCCCGCCGCGGTCCTCGACCTGCTGGATGAGCTCGAGCGCGGCCCGCTCGATGTCGTCGGTCATCGACTCGACGACATAGGACCCGGCGAACGGGTCGACCGTCTTGGTGACGTCGGTCTCGTAGGCGAGCACCTGCTGGGTGCGCAGCGCGAGGCGGGCCGCCTTCACGGTCGGCAGCGCGATGGCCTCGTCGAAGGAGTTGGTGTGCAGCGACTGCGTCCCCCCGAGCACGGCGCCGAGGGCCTGGAGGGCGACGCGCACGAGGTTGACCTCGGGCTGCTGGGCGGTCAGCTGCACTCCCGCCGTCTGGGTGTGGAAGCGCAGCATCTGCGACTTGGGGTCGCGCGCCCCGAACTGCTCCTTCATGATCCGCGCCCAGATCCGGCGGGCCGCGCGGAACTTGGCGACCTCCTCGACGAGCGTGGTGCGCGCCACGAAGAAGAAGGACAGGCGGGGCGCGAAGTCGTCGACCTCGAGCCCGGCCGCCTGCGCCGCGCGGACGTACTCCATGGCGTTGGCGAGAGTGAAGGCGATCTCCTGCACGGGCGTCGCGCCCGCCTCGGCCATGTGGTAGCCGGAGATGGAGATGGTGTTCCAGCGCGGCAGCTCCTTGGCGCAGTACGCGAAGACGTCGGCGATGAGGCGAAGCGACTCGCGGGGCGGGTAGATGTAGGTCCCGCGCGCGATGTACTCCTTGAGGACGTCGTTCTGGATCGTGCCCGTGAGCCGGTCTGCAGCGACGCCCTGCTCCTCGGCGACGAGCTGGTAGAGCAGCAGCAGCGTCGACGCGGGTGCGTTGATCGTCATCGACGTCGAGATCTCGCCCAGCGGGAGGTCCTGGAAGAGCACCCGCATGTCGTCGATGGAGTCGATCGCGACGCCCACCTTGCCGACCTCCCCGTGGGCGATCGGCTCGTCGGAGTCGTACCCCATCTGGGTGGGCAGGTCGAACGCCACGGACAGGCCGCCGGTGCCGGCGGCGACGAGCTGGTGGTAGCGCTGGTTGGACTCCTTGGCGGTGCCGAAGCCGGCATACTGGCGCATCGTCCACGGCCGGCCGGTGTACATCGACGGGTACACGCCGCGGGTGAACGGGTAGGAGCCTGGGGCACCGAGCTTGGCCACCGGGTCGAACCCCTCGAGGGCCGACGCGTCGTAGACCGGGCGGATCGGCAGGTCGGACTCGGAGCGCGCGCCAGCGGGGTCAGCCATGCGTCGAGCCTAGCCGCGGGCCAGTGCCCGGGGACCGCGCGGCGGGCGAACGTAGCCGACATCACCCGGGCTCCCTCCCGGAACCACCACCTGCCGGGGACCGCGCGCGTAGCGTGGTCGCCATGAGCTCCGCGATCTCGGTCGCCGGCCTGCGCAAGCGCTTCGGCGCGACCGTGGCGCTCGACGGGCTCGACCTCGACGTGGCGACCGGGGAGATCCACGGCTTCCTCGGGCCCAACGGCGCGGGCAAGTCGACGACCATCCGCATCCTGCTCGGGCTCGTCCGGGCGGACGCGGGACGGGCGAGCCTGCTCGGCGGTGACCCGTGGCGCGACGTCGAGGCCCTGCACCGGCGGCTCGGCTACGTGCCCGGCGACGTCGTGCTGTGGCCGAACCTCACGGGGGGCGAGGTGATCGACCTGCTCGGCCGCCTCCGGGGCGGCCTCAACGAGCGGCGCCGCGCCGACCTCGTCGAGCGCTTCGAGCTCGACCCGACGAAGAAGGGACGCTCCTACTCCAAGGGCAACCGGCAGAAGGTGGCCCTCGTGGCGGCCCTCGCCTCCGACGTCGAGCTGCTCCTCCTCGACGAGCCGACCGCCGGGCTCGACCCGCTCATGGAGGCGGTCTTCCGGGCCTGCGTCCGCGAGTTCGTCGGGGCGGGAGGGACGGTGCTGCTCTCGAGCCACATCCTCAGCGAGGTCGAGGCCCTGTGCGACCGCCTCAGCATCATCCGCGCCGGCCGCAAGGTCGAGTCGGGCGCCCTGGAGGAGCTGCGGCACCTGGCCCGCACGACGGTGACGGCGACCGTGGAGCAGCCGGCCGGGCTCGACGCCCTGGCCTCCCTGCCCGGCGTGGCAGGCTTCGCCGTCGCCGGCAACGAGGTCACCTGCTCGGTCGAGACTGCCCGCCTCGGCGCCCTGCTCGAGCGGCTCGGCGCACACGGCATACGGACCCTGACGAGCCAGCCACCCAGCCTGGAGGAGATCTTCCTCGAGCAGTACCGCACGACCGAGGCGGCGACCCACCCGTGAGCGGGTTCGCCGGAACCGGCGCCCTCGTCCGCCTCGCCGCCCGGCGGGACCGCGTGTCGGTGCTGGCCAGCATCGTCGCCCTGGCCGTGCTCGTGGCGGGCTCGGCGAGGGCGACGTTCGACCTCTACCCCGATGCGGGCGCGGCCCTTGCCGACCTCTCCGACGTGCTCACGAACCCGGCCCTGCTGGCGATCTACGGCCCGCTGTCCGACCCGCGCAGCCTCGACGCGCTCGCCACCTTCAAGACGGTCCTGCTCGGGGCCGTGCTCCTCTGCATCCTCGCGTATGCCGTCGTGCGCCGGCACACGCGCACCGAGGAGGAGGAGGGCCGGCTCGAGCTGCTCGGGGCGGGCGTCGTCGGCCGGCGTGCCCCGCTGGCCGCCGCCGTCCTCCTCGGCACCGCCGCGGTGCTCCTCACGGCGCTCGTCACCGCGGTCGCCGCGGTCCGCGTCGGGCTCGACCCCCGCGGCTCGGTCGCCCTCGGCGTCTCCTGGGTCCTCGTCGGCCTGACATGGGTCGGCGTCGCGGCCGTGGCGGCGCAGCTGACGTCGACGAGCCGAGGGGCGGCGGGCTTCGCGCTGGGGGCGCTGGGCCTCGCCTACCTCGTGCGGGCGGTCGGCGACACGGCGCCCGAGGGCAGCGCCCTGGGGTTGCTGGTCTGGCTGTCGCCGCTGGGCTGGGGCGAGCAGGTCGCCCCGTACGGCGCGAACCGGCTCTGGCTGGCCGCGCTCGGAGTCGCCCTGTATGCCGCCCTCGTCCTGCTCGCCTTCAGGCTCCTCGAGCGCCGCGACCTCGGCAGCGGCATCCTCGGCAGCCGCGCGGGCCCCGCCCGCGGCGACCTCGGCACGAGTGCCGACCTGGCCCGCCGCCTGGCCCGCGGCACCGTCATCGGATGGGTGGTGGGCTTCGCCATCGCGGGAGTCGTGGTGGGCAGCCTGGCGGCGAGCGTCGAGTCCTTCGCCCAGTCGCCGCAGATGGTCGACCTGCTGCGCAGGATGGGTGGCATCGGGGGCGCGCTCGTGGACACGTACTTCGCGACCGAGCTGGGCTTCACCGCCGTCGTGGCGGCGGCCCTCGGGGTGACGCTCGCGGTGCGGCTGCGGTCGGAGGAGGTCGGGTCCCGGGCGGAGGTCGTGCTCGCGTCGGGCGCCACCCGGGTGCGGTGGGCGGCGGGCCACGTGCTCGTCGCCGCGGCGGGGACCGTGCTCGTCATGGCGGTGCTCGGCGTCGCGATGGGCGTCGTCCGGGGCGTCCAGGTGGGTGACGTCCCCCGGACTGTCGGCACCCTGCTCGCCGCGGCCCTGCTGCAGCTGCCCGCGATCTGGGTGTGCATCGGCGTCGTGACGGCCCTCTTCGGCCTGGCGCCCCGGTGGACCGCGCTGGCCTGGGCGGTGCTGCTGCTCTTCTTCGCGCTCGGGGAGCTCGGCTCGCTGCTCGGGATCCCCGAGGCCGTCCGCAACGCCTCGCCGTTCGTCCACGTGCCCCGCCTCGGGCAGCCGGTCGAGGCGCTGCCGCTCGTCGTGCTGGCCCTCGTCGCCGGCCTGCTCGTCGCCGTCGGTCTGCTCGCCTTCCGGCGCCGCGACCTCGCCTGACCCGCGCGGGCGGCCCCCCACCGTGCATGCGGACGACCATTGGTCCCGTGGCCGTGGTGCGCTGAGCATGCCCGACTCGTCGTGGCGGCACCAATGGTCGTCGGGGTGCACACGAGCCGGCTGCCGGACCGCGTTGAGCCGCCGGATAGCGTGGCCGCCCATGGACGAGGACTTCTGGGCCGTCATCCCCGCCGGCGGCGCGGGGACCCGCCTGTGGCCCCTGTCGCGGCGCAGCTCACCCAAGTTCCTGCACGACCTCACCGGGTCGGGACAGTCGCTGCTGCGGGCCACCTGGGAGCGGCTCGAGCCCCTCGTCGGCCACCGCTTCCTCGTCGTCACCGGGGCCGGCCACGCCGACGCCGTGCGGAGGCAGCTGCCCATGCTGCCCGACGACGCGGTCGTCGCCGAGCCCGCTCCGCGGGACTCCATGCCCGCCATCGGACTGGCGGCGGCGTTGCTCGAGCGCCGCGACCCCGATGCGGTGCTCGGCTCCTTCGCGGCGGACCACGTGGTCACCGACCCCGACGCCTTCCGGGCCGCGGTGGGTGAGGCGCTGGTGCTCGCCCGCCGGGGGGAGCTCGTCACGATCGGCATCACCCCGACCAGGCCGGCCACCGGGTTCGGCTACATCCGCCAGGGGGCCTCGCTCGGCGTGCCGGGGGCGCCGAGCGGGTGCCGGGTCGAGGCCTTCGTCGAGAAGCCGGATGCCGCGACCGCCGCCGGCTACGTGGCCGACGGGCGGTACAAGTGGAATGCCGGCATGTTCGTCGTGCGGGCCGCCACCCTGCTCGAGCTGCTCGCCGAGGGCCACCCCGAGATGGCGCGCGTCCTGCGGGCGATCGCTGCGGCACCGGAGCGCCTCGGTGAGCTGTGGCCGACGCTGGACAGGGTCGCCATCGACCATGCCGTGGCCGAGCCGGCGGCGGCGGCGGGCCGGGTCGCGGTCGTGCCGGCCGACTTCGGCTGGGACGACGTCGGTGACTTCGGCTCGCTGGCCCCGCTCCTGGCGGCCACCGCCGAGGTGGGTGGGGTCCGCGTCGTCACCGGCGCCGAGCACGTCCTCGCGCACGATGCGACCGGCCTGGTGTCCGCCGGCTCGGGACGCCTCGTCGCGGTCCTCGGCCTCGCCGACGTCGTCGTCGTGGACACCCCCGACGCCCTCCTCGTCACGACCTGCTCGCGGGCCCAGGACGTCAAGAAGGTCGTCGACGCGCTCGTCGAGCAGGGCCGCAGCGACCTGCTTTGACGCGGGGCGCGGCGACCTGCTCTGACGCGGGGCGCGCTCGCCGCCGCTCGGCGGCATACGGCCGGGTGGAACGCCCGCCGACCGGCAAGGGCCCGGCGGCCCGCCCGGGTCGTGCGATCTGTCACACCCGCCCCGCGCAGGGGGTGTAGCAGCCGGGTCACTCTGCTGGCGGGGATAGGTTGTCCTCCGTGGCCACCAACACTCTTCCCCCGCTGGGACAGGTCTCGGCTCGCCGCACCACGGTGTTCCTGAAGATCCTCATGGCACTGTCCGGCGCGTTGTTCGTGTTCTACGTCCTCATGCACATGTACGGGAACCTCAAGATCCTGGGGGGGACGCAGGGCTTCGACGAGTACGCCCTGCACCTGCGCACCCTGCTCACGCCGATCCTGCCCTTCGGCGGGTTCCTCTGGCTCTTCCGGGCGCTGCTCGTCGTCGCCCTCGCGGCGCACGCGTGGGCGGCCTTCACGCTGTGGGCCCGCGCCAACGGCGCGAGGACGACACGCTACGTCGCCAAGGCGGCGGCACGGGCGACGGTGAAGTCCCGGATGATGCGGTGGGGCGGCGTGGCGATCCTGCTCTTCCTCGTCTGGCACCTCATCCAGTTCACCATCGTCAAGGTCAACGTCAACGGCTCCGTGCCCGCGGCGCGGATCGGCGAGAGCGCCGGGGCCCTCGTCGTCGCCAGCTTCCAGGTGTGGTGGATGGTGCTCATCTACCTGCTCGCCCTCGTCGCGCTCGGGATGCACCTCTACCACGGCGTCTACAGCGCCGCCCAGACGCTCGGCTGGACCAACACGGGCAGCGCCCGGGCCACGGCGAAGACGACAGGGCTCGCCGTCGCCCTCGTCACGGCGGTCGGCTTCGCCGTGCCGCCCCTGGCCATCCTGTTCGGAATCGTGAAGGGAAGCTGACGATGACGGATCTCACGACGGCGACCGACCCCGAGGTGCGCTCGGACCTGGTCCAGGGGCTCTACACCGTGGGGGCCCCGGTCAGGGACACCAAGGCGCCCACCGGCCCCATCGAGAGCCGGTGGTCCAAGCGCAAGTTCGAGGCCGCGCTCGTCAACCCGGCCAACCGGCGCAAGCTGTCCGTCATCATCGTCGGCACCGGCCTGGCCGGTGGGGCCGCCGCCGCGACGCTCGGCGAGGCGGGCTACAACGTCAAGTCCTTCTGCTACCAGGACTCCCCACGTCGGGCCCACTCCATCGCCGCCCAGGGCGGGATCAACGCGGCCAAGAACTACAAGGAGGACGGCGACTCGGTCTTCCGCCTCTTCTACGACACGGTCAAGGGCGGCGACTACCGCTCCCGCGAGTCGAACGTCTACCGCCTCGCCGAGGTGAGCGCCAACATCATCGACCAGTGCGTGGCGCAGGGCGTGCCCTTCGCCCGGGAGTACGGCGGCCTGCTCGACAACCGCTCCTTCGGCGGGGTGCAGGTCTCGCGCACCTTCTACGCCCGCGGCCAGACGGGCCAGCAGCTGCTCATCGGCGCCTACCAGGCCATGGAGCGCCAGGTGGCGGCCGGCACCGTGCAGGAGTTCACCCGCCACGAGATGCTCGAGCTCATCGTCGTCGACGGCCGGGCCCGCGGGATCATCGCCCGCGACCTCGTCACGGGGGCGATCGAGACGCACCTTGCCGACGCGGTGGTCCTCGCGAGCGGCGGCTACGGCAACGTCTTCTACCTCTCGACCAACGCCATGGGCTCCAACACGACGGCCACCTGGCGGGCCCACCGCAAGGGCGCCTTCTTCGGCAACCCCTGCTACACGCAGATCCACCCCACGTGCATCCCGGTCTCCGGCGAGTACCAGAGCAAGCTCACCCTCATGTCCGAGTCGCTGCGCAACGACGGGCGGATCTGGGTGCCCAAGAACCCGGCCGACCGGGAGAAGGACCCGCGCCAGATCCCGGAGCAGGAGCGCGACTACTACCTCGAGCGCATCTACCCCAGCTTCGGCAACCTCGTCCCCCGCGACATCGCCAGCCGGGCCGCGAAGTACCAGTGCGACGCCGGCAAGGGCGTCGGCCCGGGCGGCCTCGGCGTCTACCTCGACTTCGCGGACGCCATCTCCCGGCTGGGCCTGGCGGCGGTCAAGGAGAAATACGGCAACCTCTTCGACATGTACCAGCGGATCACCGGGGAGAACCCCTACGAGGTGCCGATGCGCATCTACCCCGCGGTGCACTACACGATGGGCGGCCTCTGGGTCGACTACGACCTGCAGTCGAGCATCCCCGGCCTCTTCGTCACCGGCGAGGCGAACTTCTCCGACCACGGCGCCAACCGGCTGGGCGCCAGCGCCCTCATGCAGGGCCTGTCGGACGGCTACTTCGTGCTGCCCAACACGATCCGGGACTACCTCGCAAGCGGGCCGTACCCCCGCGTGGCCGAGGACGCGCCGGAGGTGCTCGAGGCGCGACGCTCCGTCGAGGAGCGGGTCGCCCACTTCCTCGGCGTCCAGGGCACCCGCAGCGTCGACAGCTTCCACAAGGAGCTCGGCCAGATCATGTGGGAGTACTGCGGCATGGAGCGCACCGAGGAGGGGCTGCGCAAGGCCATCGAGATGATCCGCGAGCTGCGCAAGGACTTCTGGTCCAACGTCAAGGTGCTCGGGGCGGCGCAGACCCTGAACCAGTCGCTGGAGAAGGCCGGTCGCGTGGCCGACTTCCTCGAGCTCGGTGAGCTCATGTGCATCGACGCGCTGCACCGGCGCGAGTCGTGCGGCGGGCACTTCCGGGCCGAGAGCCAGACCGAGGACGGCGAGGCGCTGCGGCACGACGACGAGTTCGCCTACGTCGCGGCCTGGGAGTTCGGCGGCGACGACGGCGCGCCGGTGCTGCACAAGGAAGACCTCGTCTATGAGTTCGTCGAGCTGAAGCAACGGAGCTACAAGTGAGCACCCCACCAAGTCCTACGTTCGTTCCTCACTCCGGCACTGTGCGGGGGCCCCGATGAACCTCACCCTCAAGATCTGGCGTCAGCCGAGCGCGACGGCCAAGGGCGCGATGGCGACGTATGCCGTGCAGGACATCTCGCCCGACATGTCCTTCCTCGAGATGCTCGACGTGCTCAACGAGCAGCTCAACGCCAGGGGCGAGGAGCCCATCGCCTTCGACTCCGACTGCCGGGAGGGCATCTGCGGGTCCTGCGGCCTGATGATCTCCGGCCAGGCGCACGGCCCCGAGGTCACGACGACGTGCCAGCTGCACATGCGCTCCTTCGCCGACGGCGACGAGATCACCGTCGAGCCGTGGCGTGCGGACGCGTTCCCGGTGATCAAGGACCTCGTCGTCGACCGGTCGGCCTTCGACCGGATCATCCAGGCGGGCGGCTACGTCAGCGTCAACACCGGTTCGGCGCCCGAGGCGCACTCGGTGCCCGTGCCCAAGCCGGACGCGGACCGGGCCTTCATGGCCGCGGCGTGCATCCAGTGCGGCGCGTGCGTCGCGGCGTGCCCCAACGCGTCGGGCATGCTCTTCCTCGGAGCCAAGATCACGCACCTCGGCGAGCTGCCGCAGGGCCAGCCGGAGCGCAGCGCCCGCGTCGTGAAGATGGTCAGCCAGCACGACCACGAGGGCTTCGGTGGCTGCACCAACGTCGGCGCGTGCTCGCTCGCCTGCCCCAAGGAGATCCCGCAGGACGTCATCTCCCAGCTCAACCAGGACCTGCGGCACGCGCTGCGCACGAGCTCCTGACCGCGACCTCCTGACCGCGACCTCCTGACCCGCCTCGGCCGCGGTGTGGCGGGCAGGCCGTGCGTGAAAGGTGCCCCGGTAGGCGAAAAGTGCCGACGTGGCTGACACTCCACCACCCGGGGCAGGTTTCGCTGTCAGCGGCAGTCTTCGACGACACCAGCTGTGCCCGGTGCTCGCCCGGTCACGGCTCCAGGGGCAGGGCCGGCAGGATGCGGCCGCGGCACTCGCCGAAGCCGATCCGCGAGCCCCGCGGCCCCGGGGCAGTGGCGGTGAGGACGACCTCGTCTCCGTCCTCGAGGAAGGTGCGCCACTCCCCGGCCACCTGCACGGGCTGCGCGCCGTCCCAGGTCAGCTCGATCAGGGAGCCGCGCTCTCGCGTGCCGGGCCCGGAGACCGTCCCTGAGGCGAAGAGGTCGCCGGGTCTCGTCGAGGCGCCCGCCACCGTGAGGTGCGCGAGCATCTGGGCGGGTGACCAGTACGTCTCCCGGTAGGGCGGGCGGCTCACCTCCTCGCCGTTCCACACCACGCGCAGCTCCACGTCGAGGCCCCAGGGCTCGTCCATGGCCAGGTAGGGCAGCTGCTCGTCCTGCGGTGGGGTCGGCACGCGGGCCTCGGCGAGGGCGGCCATGGGCACGACCCATGCCGAGACGGACGTGGCGAAGCTCTTGCCGAGGTGCGGGCCGAGCGGGACGTACTCCCACGCCTGGATGTCCCGCGCCGACCAGTCGTTGAGCAGGACGACCCCGAACACGTGGTCGTCGAAGTCCCCGGTGCGCACCCGGGAGCCGAGTGGCGAGCCGGTGCCGACGACGAAGCCGAGCTCGGCCTCGAGATCGAGCCGCGTCGACGGCCCGAACACCGGCCCGTCGTCCCCCCGGCGCTGCCCGCAGGGCCGGCGGACGTCGGTGCCGCTCACCACGACGGTGCCGGACCGCCCGTGGTAGCCGACGGGCAGGTGCTTCCAGTTGGGGGGAAGTGGCTCCTGCCCCGGGCGCAGGATCCGGCCGAGGATTGTCGCGTGGTGCTCGGAGCAGTAGAAGTCGACGTAGTCGCCCACCGCGAACGGCAGGTGCAGCCGCACCGCGTCGAGGGGCAGCACGGCATACGCGGGCGGATCGCCGTCGACGACGGCGCGGACCCGGCGGCGCGTCTCGGCCCAGGCCGCCCGTCCCCGCGCGAGGAGGCCGCCCAGCGACGGCTGCGCGAAGCGGTCGTCGCCGAGCGCCGCCGCGAGGTCGAGGACCGAGTCACCGACCCGCACGCCGACCCGCGGCTCGCGGCCGGGCGCCGAGAAGACGCCGTAGGGCAGGTTGTCCCGGCCGTAGGGCGAGCCCGCCGGGACGGGGACCGGCGTCACGGCTGCGTCGGCCCCAGCTGCCGGCCCGCCCACGACCACGCGTAGTCGGGGTCCTCGCAGGCCGTGGCGCCCTCGCCGAGCTCGAGCGGTCGGAAGGTGTCGACCATGACCGCCAGCTCGTCGAAGAACGTGGCGCCCAGCGAGCGCTCGACCGCTCCGGGCTGCGGTCCGTGGGTGTGCCCGCCGGGGTGGACCGACACGGAGCCGCGACCGATGCCCGAGCCCTTGCGGGCCTCGTAGTCCCCGGCGACGTAGAACATGATCTCGTCGGAGTCGACATTGGCGTGGTAGTAGGGCACCGGGATCGCCAGCGGGTGGTAGTCGACCTTGCGCGGCACGAAGTTGCAGACCACGAACCCGTGCCCCTCGAAGACCTGATGGCTCGGCGGGGGCTGGTGGATCCGGCCGGTGATCGGCTCGTAGTCGTGGATCGACAGCTTCCACGGGTAGAGGCAGCCGTCCCAGCCGACGACGTCGAACGGGTGGTGCGGCATCGTCAGCCGCGTGCCGACGACGCCCCCCGCGCCCGTGTGCTTGACGTAGACCTCGACGTCCTCCCCCTCCAGCTGGAAGGTCTCGCTGGGCCCGTGCAGGTCCCGCTCGCAGTAGGGTGCGTGCTCGAGCAGCTGCCCCCACCGCGAGAGGTAGCGGTGCGGCGGGGTGAGGTGGCTCGCGGACTCGATGACGTAGGCCCGGACCGGCTCGGCCCCGCGCGGCAGGAACCGGTGCGTCGTCGCCCGGGGGATGTTGACGTAGTCGCCGGCCACCGCCTCGATGACCCCGAAGACCGTCTCGACGCGGACCTCGCCGGACTCGACGTAGACGAGCTCGTCCCCGATGCCCGAGCGGTAGAGCGGCGACTCCTTCGATCCCACGACGTACTGGATGCGCACGTCCGGGTTGGCGAGGAGCAGGCGCCGGCCGGTCACGAGGTCGGTGCCCGGCCAGCTCTCCGGCGCGAAGAGCTCGTGCAGGCGCAGGTGGCGCGGCCGCAGCGGGTGGTTGGGGACGGTGCGGTGGTCACCCGGCTGCCACGGCTCGCTCGCCACGATCGCCGACGGGACGTGCCTGTGGTAGAGCAAGGAGGAGTCGGAGGAGAACCCCTCCTCCCCCATGAGCTCCTCGGCGTAGAGCGTGCCGTCCGGCGCGCGGTGCTGGACGTGGCGCTTGGGAGGGACGGTGCCGACGCTGCGGTAGTAGGCCATGTGCGCACCTCCGAGGGATGCGGGCGACGTCGCCCGACAGGCGATCACCGCCCGTCTCCCGAACTATCGCACGACCCGCCGTCACCCGTGGCGTGCTGGGTTCCGGGTGCGCCGTATGCCGCCCACGGCGGCGGCGAGTGCCGCGCCGAGCAGCGCCCCGGTCGCGAGCGCGAGCCGGTCCGCCCGCCGCACCTCACCGGTGTGCGGGGCCGCGCCCGGCGGGGCCGCCCCGGCCGGGTCCGCCCCGGAGTGCGCCGGAGCCGGCACCGTCGCCGGAGCCGGCGCCCCGGCCTCCCCCACCCCGGCAACGCGGTCGACGTCGTTGGCCGCCCACGCGGCGCAGAAGAGGACGACGCGGGCCATGAGGTTGAGCCAGAAGAGCAGCCCGACGGCGACCGCGACGGCGCCGAGAAGCGGGTTGCTCGTGGCGCGCGCGATGAGCTGGCCGCCGAAGAACTTCAGCAGGGTCAGGGCCGCCGCGCCGAGGACGGCGCCGTTTCGCACGTCGACCCAGGGCAGCGGCACGCCGGAGAGCACCCGCAGCAGCACGACCATGAGCAGGGTGTCGACGAGGAAGCCGACGAGCAGCCCGACCGCGCTGACGAGCAGGCCGCCCCCGGGCAGCCCGACCAGGCCGGCGAGCCAGCCGGCCAGCCCGCCGACGGAGCTGGTGAGAACGGCGGACAGGGCCACGCCGAGACCCAGGCTGGCGAGGACGCCGAGGTCGCGCAACTTGGTCACGACCGGGTTGCCCAGGCCGCTCTCGAGCCCGAAGACGGCGCGGATACCCGTGCGCAGGGCCCCGATCCACCCGGACCCGGCGTAGAGCAGCGTGACGACGGACACGATGCCGGTGATGGTCAGCGTCGACGTGGCCGGAGCCGACAGACCGAGCAGGCCGTCGGGGTGCCGGGCCGTGCGGACCATGCCGGGCAGCGAGTCGTCGACCGCGTTGCCGATGGCCTCCAGCAGGTCCGGCCGTCCGCCGAGCACCGCACCGAAGACCGTGAAGCCGAGGGCGAGCGCGGGGAAGATCGAGAAGAAGGCGAAGTAGCCGACGCCGCCGGCGAGCAGGTCCCCGTTGGCGCGGCCGTACCGCCGCCAGGCCCGCAGGACGTGGGTGCCCTGGAGCCGCTCCCAGAGGGCGCGCAGCGCCGACACGTCAGCCGCCCCCGAGGGCGAACTCCTCGGCGGGTCGCCAGACGTCGTCGGCGCCGAGCTCGTAGAGGTGGAAGGAGTCGACGGTGAAGTCGGCCGAGTAGCCGGACAGCTCGTCGAACGCGCGGTCAAGGGCCTGCGCCGACGCGTCGTGGGCCACGGTGACGTGCGGGTGGTAGTAGAAGGCCAGCTCCCGCAGGACGGGACCCGACCGCAGGGCGATCTCGAGCCGCTCGCACGCCGACACCCCCTTGGCGACCTGGATGAAGACCACGTCGGAGACTGGGCGGAACGTGCCGGTGCCGCGCAGCACCACCTCGAAGGGCGAGTGCGTGGCGGCCACCTTGGCGCAGTGCTCGCGCATCGCGGCATACGTCTCGGCGTCGACGGCGGTCGGCGGCAGCAGCGTGATGTGGGCGGGGATGCGCCACGCCGCATGGTCGCCGAAGTCGGCCCGCCGTTGCTGCAGGTACGTCCCGTCGGGCTCCGGGACGGCGATCGAGATGCCGATCGTCGTCGGTGACGGCACCCCGGGGGGCTCGGGCTCGCGATCCCCGATCGCGTCGACGTCCCTCGACATCACGCCCGGCTCGCGCTGGGGAGCAGGCCCACCGTGTCGTACACCCGGCGCACCGTCGCCTCGGCGACCTCCCGGGCCCGCTCAGCACCGTCGGCGAGAATCTTGTCCAGCTGCGCCGGGTCGCCCATGAGCTCCAGCGTGCGCTCGCGGAAGGGCGTGAGGGCCGTGACGACGACGTCGGCCACCTCCTGCTTGAGGTCGCCATAGCCCCGGCCCGCGAAGACCTCCTCGAGCTCGGGCACCGGGGTGCCGGACAACGCCGAATGGATCACGAGCAGGTTCGACACGCCGGGCTTGGCGTCAGGGTCGTAGCGGACCTCGCGCCCGGTGTCGGTGACCGCGGAGCGGATCTTCTTCGCCACCCGCGCAGGCTCCTCGAGGACGGAGATGAGCCCCGCGTCGCTCGAGAGCGACTTGCTCATCTTGGCGGTCGGCTCCTGCAGGTCCTGGATCTTGGCCGTCCCGCCCACGATGTGCGGCTCAGGCACGACGAGGGTCTCGCCGAAGCGCTGGTTGAAGCGGGCGGCGAGGTCGCGCGAGAGCTCGAGGTGCTGGCGCTGGTCCTCCCCCACGGGCACCACGGCAGGGTCGTAGATGAGGATGTCGGCCGCCATGAGGATCGGGTAGGTGAACAGCCCGACGCTGGCCGCCATGCCCTTGGCCACCTTGTCCTTGAACTGCGTCATCCGGTTCGCCTCGCCGAACCCGGTAAGGGTGGCGAGCACCCAGGACAGCTCGGAGTGCTGGTGCACGTGGCTCTGGACGAAGAGGACGGATCGCTCCGGGTCGACGCCCGCGGCGAGGAACTGCGCGGCCGTCACGCGCGTCCGGTCGCGCAGCACCTCGGGGTCGGGCCCCGCCGTGAGCGCATGGAGGTCGGCCACGAAGTAGAAGGCGTCGTGGGACTCCTGGAGGCGCACCCACTGCACGAGCGCCCCGAGGTAGTTGCCGAGGTGGAGCGAGTCGCTTGTCGGCTGCATGCCGGACAGGCTGCGGGGCGTGGGCGTCGAGGGCATGGGATGCATTCTGGCTCATGTCGGCCCCGACCCGTGACGGGGTCGGGGCCGACGTGCGGCGGCTGGACTCGGGCGGCTACCGCGGGCCCCCCCAACGCGCTTCCCCCCAGTTATCTGCGGGGCCAGGTATCGCCATAACGACGTCCCGCCTCCCAGTTGTCTGCGGGGCCAGGTATCGCCATAACGACGTCCCGCCTCGCAGACAACTGGGGGGTCAGCTGGGGGTCACTGCCAGGCGATGGAGCGCAGCTGGGTCCCGGCGGCGTAGTAGATGCGGCTGCCCGACACGGCCAGGCGGGGCGTGCTCACGCCGCTCGGCACGGCCGCGGTGACCCGCAGGGTGCTGGGGTCCACGGCGTAGACCTTGTCCATGGCCGCCAGGTAGATCAGGCCGCCGGCGAAGACGATGTCCGCGTTGCGGTACACCGCCCCGGTGGTCGGGGGTGCCGGGTAGACCATGACCTTGCGCAGCACCTGCCCGTTGCGGGGGTCGAGCTCGAAGAGCAGCGGGCCGCTCGCCGCCCACAGGGTGCCGGTGGGGCCCATCGCCACCGCGCCGAAGGCCTCGACCCCGGCCTGCGGGGCGACCTCCCACAGCTTGCGGTTCGTCGACGCGTCGTAGGCGAAGAGCTTGGCCGAGGGCTGCGTCGGGTTGATGCCGAGGCCACCCCAGCGGGACGTCCCGCCGTAGACCACGTTGCCGGAGGCCGCGAGGCTCACGACGCTCTGGTCCGTGACCGGCTCGGAGACGATCCGCGGCGTCGCCGTCTCGTTGTCGATGATGCCGAGCGCACCGCCCAGGACGCCGTACTTCGGGATCGTGCCGAAGAACGTCCGCGTACCGGCCGACGCCCAGGCGAGGGGGCGGTCCTGCTTGTAGGTGGGGCCGAGGACGCTGATGAGCTTGGGGTTGGTGCCGTCGACCCAGGGCTGGGTGGTGTCGTAGCGGAACACCTTGCCGTCGGTGTAGGTGCCGATGTACTGGAACCGGCCGTTGGCCGTGGTGCCCTCGACCTCGCCGAGGCTGTTGCTCGTGGCGGTGGCCGAGGTCGACGGGTACTGGTTGCGGGTGCCGGTGGCCGGGTCGACCACGGTCAGGCTGGAGCCACCGAAGCCACCTGCGTAGAGCGCGCCGTTCGGGCCCGAGTCCAGGGACTTGATGCGCATCTTGGTGGGCAGGAAGGACAGGCCGAAGGACAGCTCCTTGAACGTCGTGAGGCCCTTGGCGGCCACCGACCCGGCAGGGTCGTAGGCGAGGAGCCAGTCGTCCGTCACGCCGCCCAGGGTCGCGTGCACCACGAGCCGGTCACGGCCGGCCGCCATGGTCGTGGCAGCCACCGAGGTCTTGACGCCCGTGTCCGCGTCGACGGCCCACAGCTGCTTGTAGCTGAGGTAGTAGAAGTTGCCCTTCGAGTCGAGCGGCGACGGTGTCTGGGCGGCCATGTTGGCGGCGACGTCCCACGACCCGGTGCGCGTGTCGTAGAGGCGTCGCTCGCTCGCGACGGCCGTCCCACCCGAGGTGGTGCCGCTCGGCGTGCGCACCTCGAGGTAGCGGCCGAGCAGCTCGAGCTCGGACACGTTGCCCGCGGTGACGCTCGTCGGGAAGGGGATCTGGGTCTTGCTGGCCGGGTTGGCGAGCGCGACCCGCATCAGCGTGGGGTTCGTCGAGCCGAGGCCGACGTAGGCGTAGGTGCCGTCCACGGCGAGGCTGCGGGCGTAGTCGTGGCTGGCGCTCACCGTGCCGAGGCTGGTCACCTTGCCCGCGGCCGGGTCGTAGTTCCACAGCTCGGACTTGGGGTAGGACACGCCCCAGATGCGGCCGTCCGGGCCGGTCTCGAGGTCCCAGACGGTGGTGGCCGACGCGGTGACCTTGCCGAGGTCGGTCAGTGCGCTCGCGCCCGGGACGTAGCGGTAGAGGTGCCCGCCGCCGCCACCGAGGTAGATGCTGCCGTCCCTGCCGACGGTCATGCCCCAGCCGACCTCCATGCCCTCGGCGGGGAGCCGCACCTCGACCTTGCCGGTCTCGAGGTCAGCGAGCTGGAACTCGCTGGGGAAGCCCGAGATGACGGTGAAGACCTTGGCCCGGCCGCCGATGACGGTGGTGCCGGAGGTGTTGGAGTTGTTGAAGGCGTCGAGCGGCTCGCCGTTGCCCGTCGAGGCGTAGGAGAGCACCGGGGCGCCGGACGTGGGGGTGATGCCGGCGACGTCCCAGGCACCCGACCCCGTGCCGGCGATCGTCGTGCCGACCTGGACGGCGGCGAAGGCGCCGTTGCTGGGCGCCGTGGCCTGGAAGCTCGCGAGGCTCCACGTGTTGAGGGGCTTGGCGACCGGGACGCTGCGCGTGCTGATGAGGCTCTTGTCGCGGTCGTACCAGCGCACGGTCAGGGCGAGCGAGCCGGCCGTGGGTCGCACCCAGGCCCGCACGTCGTGCGTGACGTTGGGGAAGACGGGGGTGAGGGCGCTCGTGACGTTGGTGGCGCCGGCGGTCGTGGCGTCGGAAACCTGCAGCGACTTCGTCCCGAGCCGAGCCTGCGCGGTGGTCACGGCGAGGCTGGCGCCACCGCTCACCGCCGTCGTCCAGCCGGGCACCGGGGCCGTGCTCGTGGGGGCGGTCTCGAAGCTCGAGTTGCCGACGGCGGGCGCGATGGCGTAGACGCCGTCCCACCACGCCTGCGACAGCGACGCGGAGGCCGAGGACACCTCGATGGAGGCCGTCGTCGCGGTGGCGGGCGCCGCCGCGTGCGTCTCGACGCGGGACCACACCATGGTGGCGCCGGTCGTCGGCGTCGTGGAACGGCCCACCACCGCGCCGCTGGCGTCGTAGAAGACCAGGGACAGGCTCTGGAAGCCCTTGGTGCTGTAGGCGTAGCCCTGCGCGTGGTACGTGGTACCCGGGGTGACGTAGAACCGGGCTCGCGACACGGAGACCGGTGCCGTCGTCGAGGTGTCCTCGACGAGCAGCGACCGGGTGCCGGAGATGGCCCGGCTCGTGGAGACGACCCCGCGGTTCGGGTCGGGGGCGGTCACGTTCCAGCCCTGCGGGGTCAGACCGACGGTCTCGAAGTCCCCGACCGTGTCTCCGGACGTGATCTGCTCGAGCGCAGCGCTCGGAGAGGCAGCGCTCACGAGGAGGCCGGCGGCCGTGGCCAACGCCGCGCCTGCGGCAGTCAGCTTGGTTGACCGCGGAAGGAATCGGACATTGAGTGCATACCGGGAGGACATGTCCCAAATCCTACCGGACAAAACGGGACATGTCACAATTTGGCATCGGCGCAGCGTATTCGCTGGCGCCAAAGCGCCCCCCGGGGGTATGGGCTCGCGTCTCTCCACCAGGTTCGCGGGCGCCGTCTCGCCCCGGGCGGCGCGTTCGGCGCCCACGCCCCCGGCGCACCTACACTTGGCCGGTGGACAGCACCTCCCAGCAGCCCGACGAGACCCAGCTCATCCCCCTGGGCGACGAGACCGGCGACCACACACCTTCGGGGCCGAGGCACCACCCTGCACACGCCGAGAGGCGGCGCAACCGCAAGGTGCTCCTCGCCGCGGTGCTCCTCGTCCTCGTGCCCGTGCTCGCGATCGGCGGTTACCTCGCGTGGCTCAACCACATCGTCACGAGCAACATCCGCGAGGACCTGCTGAAGCCGAGCACGAACACCCAGCCCACCGACAAGGCCGGCCGCGTCGTGCCGCAGCCGGATGCCAACGGCACCAACTACCTCCTCATCGGCAACGACTCCGCCCCCGGGCGCGAGGGCTCCCGCTCCGATGTCATGGTCCTCGTGCACGTCCCGCAGGACCGCAGCACCGTGCAGCTCATCCACTTCCCCCGCGACCTCTGGGTGCCGATCCCCGGCCACGGCCAGGCCAAGCTCAACGCGGCGTACGCCTACGGCGGCTCCCCCCTGCTCGTGTCGACGATGCAGAACATGCTGGGGGTCACGGTGGACCACGTCGCCATGGTCGGTTTCGAGGGCTTCAAGCGGATGACCGATGCCGTGGGGGGCGTCGACGTCAACGTGGAGGAGGCGAGCACGAGCGCCGGCTACCGCTTCGACAAGGGCGTCATGCACATGGACGGCGACATGGCGCTCGCCTTCGTCCGGGAGCGCAAGCAGCTGAGCGAGGGCGACATCTCCCGGGGCAGGCGGCAGCAGGCCTTCATCAAGGCGCTCATGCTGAAGAGCCTGAGCAAGGACACCCTGACCGACCCGATCCGCCTCAAGGACTTCATCGACGCGGCCACGGGCAACCTCACCGTCGACCAGGACCTCGACGTGGGCACCATCCGGTCCGAGGCGGTTGCCATGCGCAACCTGCGCGGCAGCGACATCACCTTCGTCACCGCCCCGTTCACCGGGTTCGGCACCAGCCCCGACGGGCAGTCCATCGACGTCGTCGACGACGCGAAGATGACCGCCCTCGGCGAGGCGCTGCGCACCGACTCGATGGCGTCCTACCGCTGAGCGCGGCGTCCCGGCCCGCGACGCGGCCGGGCGCGATTGCCCACAAATCCGGTAGCGTGTGGCGAATCGACTGGGCCCTGGCAGGGCCGTACCGAGAGTTGGAGCAGTGACCGGGGAAGCAGCCACCGACGTCGAGCGCGGGCCGGGCAGGCTGGCCCGTCGCTGGCCGACCGCCCTGCTCATGCTCCTCGACCTGACCATCCTCGTCGTCACGCTCGTCCTGCTCGCGAGCGCCCGGTACGACCTCACGGTCTCGGCCGTCAACCGCAGCGGCATCGCCCTGTCGCTCCTGCTCGCGTCCGGCGTCTACCTCGTCACCTACGGCCTGCTCGTCGTCCGTCGCTACCGGTGGGGCTCACCCGACGAGATCGTGGGCCTCGTCGTCGTCGGCTTCTTCCTCACCGCCTGCCTGAGCGCCGCCTCGGCGCTCACCGCGCCGAGCGTCGTCCCGCTCTCGGTGGCCATCACGACCCCGCCCACCTCCATCGGCGGCTGGCTGCTGCTGCGGTATGCCGCAGTGCGCTTCCACCGCTCGCGCCAGCGCCGGAAGCGACACGTGGGCCGCGCGACGGTGGTCGTCGGCGCCGGGCAGGGCGGCCAGCAGGCCGTGGCGATGATGCTGCAGGACGCCGCGGGAGCGCTCAACCCGGTCGCCCTCGTCGACGACGACCCGGGCAAGCGACGGCTCAGCATCTCCGGGGTCCGCGTCGCAGGCACGCTCGACACGCTGCCCGACGTGCTGGCGGAGACAGGAGCCGAGGTCCTCCTCCTCGCCATCCCGTCGGCGCCGCCCACCACCGTGCAGCGGGTCGTCGACGCGGCCGAGGACGCCGGCGCCGAGCTGCTCGTGCTGCCCTCCTTCGACGAGATGCTGGCGGGCACGAGCGCCCCCGACGGCCGGGGCGGTGGTCCCACCGGGGCCGCCATCGAGCTGCCGCGGCAGGCGTTCCGGCCGGTCCTGCTCGAGGACCTGCTCGGCCGGGGCTCGGTCGACATCGACACGGCCGGCATCGCGGCATACCTCGAGGGCCGCGTCGTGCTCGTCACGGGCGCCGGCGGCTCCATCGGCTCCCAGCTGTGCCGTGAGATCGCCCACTACCGCCCGGCGCGCCTCGTCATGACCGACCGGGACGACAGCCTCCTGCACTCCGTCCAGCTGTCCGTCGACGGCAGGGGCATGCTCGACTCCGAGGACCTCGTGCTCGGCGACCTGCGCACTCCGGGCTTCGCCGCCGACCTCGTGCGCCGGGTGCGGCCCGACGTCGTGTTCCACGCGGCCGCCATCAAGCACCTCACCCTCGCCGAGCGCTTCCCCGCGGAGGCGTTCCTCACCAACGTCGTCGGCACGGCCGACCTGCTCGCCGCGTGTGCCCGGGCCGAGGTCGAGCGCTTCGTCAACATCAGCACCGACAAGGCCGCCGACCCTCAGAGCGTGCTCGGCTACACCAAGCGCATCACCGAGCGGCTCACCGCCAGCTTCGGCGCCATGGTCGGACCCGAGTCGAGCTACATCTCGGTGCGGTTCGGCAACGTGCTCGGCTCGCGCGGCTCGGCCCTGACCACCTTCGCCGCCCAGCTCGCGGCCGGACGCGCCCTGACCATCACCTCGCCGCACATGACGCGGTACTTCATGACGATCCACGAGGCGTGCCAGCTCGTCCTCCAGGCCGCCGTCGACGGGCGCACCGGCGAGGGCCTCGTCCTCGACATGGGACACCCGCACAACATCGAGGACCTAGCCCGGCGGTTCGCGGCACTGCAGGGCTTCCCTCCACCCGAGATCGTCTACACCGGGACCCGGCCCGGGGAGAAGATCGCGGAGACCACGCTGGCGAGCGACGAGCCGGACGAGCGACCGTTCCACCCGCTCATCAGCCGCGTCCAGGTGCCGACGCTCGACCGGAAACTCCTGCTCGTCGTCGACGAGCTGCGCCGAGACGCGTTGCTGCCCGGCACGGGCGCACGACTCGAGAGCTGGCTGCGCACGACGGCGACGGCTCCGAGTCCCGGGGCCGGCCCCGCGTCCATCGTGGAAGGCCCGGCCACCCGCCCGGACCACCCGGTGGTGGAAGCACCGGCCGCCCGCGCCACCAGCCGGCTGTCGTGACGTCGGCGGCCGTCATCACCGGGCTGGCCGGGGCCCTCGTGAGCGCCGTGATCGTGGCGGTGCTCATCCCCCAGCTGCGTCGGCGCGGCGTCCTCGACCTTCCCGCCGGACGGTCGCTGCACTCGACTGCCGTGCCCCGCGGAGGCGGGATCGGCATCGTCGCGGCGGTCCTCATAGCCCCCTCCCTCGGACTCGCCCTGTCGCCGGACCGGTCGGGCCTCGCCCGCCTCCTGCTCGCGTGGGCGCCCATCGTGTCCTTCGGCGCCGTGGGTCTGGCCGACGACTTCTTCTCCCTGCGGCCCCAGCCGCGCCTGGTGGCGCAGGCGGCGCTCGCCGTCGCCGGCGCCAGTGTCGCCGTCGCTGCCGCCGGCCGCAGCCCCATGCTCGTGCTCCTCCTGGTGCTCGCGCAACTCGCGCTGGTCAACCTCACCAACTTCATGGACGGGGCCAACGGGCTCGTCTCCGGTCACGCCGCGGTGGCCTCGGCCTGGTACGTCGTCGTCGCGGCCAGGACGGGGGAGGGGATCGCGCTCCTCCTCGCCGCCGCGCTGCTCGGCGCCGCCTTGGGCTTCCTGCCCTTCAACGTGCCGCGCGCCCGGGTCTTCCTCGGTGACGTGGGCTCGTATGTGTTCGGGGCGAGCTGGGCGGCCGTCGGCGTGCTCCTGCTCTTCCACGGCGCGCGGGCGGAGGCCGTGCTAGCGCCGCTCCTGCTCATCGGCACGGACGCCGGCGTCACGGTGGCACGCCGCATCCACGCGGGTGACCGGATCTTCGAGCCGCACCGGCTGCACGTCTACCAGCGGCTCGTCCACGCCGGCTGGTCGCACACCGCGGTGGCGGCGGTGTTCGCGGGCACGACCGCCCTGCTCTGCCTCCTCGCCCTGCCCGCCCTCGTCGGGGCCGCACGGCCCTGGCGGGTGGCGATGCTCGCGGTCATGCTCGCTGTGGCGACGGCATACGTCTCGCTCCCACGCCTCGTCGGGACCAAGGCGCGCTGGGCGCAGGTGCGCAGCGAGGTCGGGGCGTGAGGATTCTGCTGCTCACGCACTACTACGAGCCGGAGGTCGGGGCGCCGCAGCAGCGCTGGGGCGCCCTCGTCGACCACTTCGTCGCGGCCGGGCACTCGGTGAGCGTGGTGGCCCCGGCCCCTCACTACCCCACCGGCGCGCTCCTGCCCGGCGCCGAGGCGATGCGACCCGGCCGGGCCCACGACGGCCTCCACGGCGAGCGGGTGCACCGGGTCGCGTTCTCGCCGTATGCCGCGGGCGTCGGCTCACGCGCGCGCGACCAGGCGGTGGCGGCCGCCGACATGGTGCGGACCGGCTCGCGGGTCTTCCGCAGGCATCCTCCCGACGTCGTCGTGGCCACCGTGCCCTCCATCCCCACTCTCGCGGCCGGCGCCGTCCTGGCGCGGCGCCTGCGCGCCCCCCTCGTGACCGAGATGCGCGACGCGTGGCCGGACCTGCTCGCCGTCGCCGAGGACTGGGACGCGACGGCCGGGCGGCCGGGGCGCTCCCGTCCCGGATCCCGGCTGCGGCCCCCGGTGGTGCGCCTGACGACGGTCGCGACGACACTCCTGCAGCGGCGCTCCGCCGCGGTGGTGGCCACGACCGAGTCGTTCGCCTCCGCCTTGCGGACCCGGGGGGTGCATGACGTCGTGGTGGTGCGCAACGGCGCCCGCCCCCTCCCCGCGGCCACGACGGCCGGGCCGCGCCCCGCCGACGGGACCCTGCGGGTGCTCTACCTCGGCACCGTGGGCCGGGCCCAGGGGCTGGCCACCGCCGTGCGGGCGGCCGGCGTCGCCCGGCGGGCCGGCACCGCCGTGGTCCTGCGCGTCGTCGGGGACGGCGCCGAGCGGGACGCCCTGCGCACGCTCGCCCGTGCCGAGGGCGCGCCGGTCGAGTTCGTCGACCCGGTGCCCCGCGACAGGGTCGCCGAGCACTACGCCTGGGCCGACACGGTGCTCGTCTCCCTGCGCCCGTGGCCGGCCCTGTCGCTCACCGTCCCGTCCAAGCTCTACGAGGCCCTGTCCCTCGGGATCCACGTCAGCGCCTCCCTGTCGGGGGAGGCGGCCGAGCTCGTCACGTCGACGGGAGGGGGCGACGTCGCCGGTGCCGGGGACCCCGCCGCCCTGGCCCTCGTGTGGCAGCGCCTGGCGCAGGACCCGGCACGCTTGCGGGTGGGCCCGGGCGGCACGGCCTGGGTCGCCGAGCACGCCTGCGACGAGCGGCTGGGGGCCCGCTACCTCGCGCTGCTCGAGCGGGTCGTGGCCGGCCGTGGCTGAGCCGGGCCAGCCGGCCGCCGTCCGGCGGTTCGCCGGGCGTGCCCTCCGGGTGGCCCGAAACCTGCGGCTGCTCGCCGGCGTCGCCGCGCGGCACGCCCAGGACGACCCCGCGCTCCTCGCCGTCCAGGTCATGCGACGGCTCCCGGGCCGCGCGCGCCACCCGCTGTCCCGCTGCCTCCAGCGGCTCGGGGGCCGCGGGCCGTCCGCGGCGCGGGCCCTCGGGGACTTCCTTGCCGACCGGCCCGCGGATGCCCGCCGCGCGCTCGAGGCCCTCGCCGCGACCGGCTCGAGGGCCACCCGCCTCACGACCGAGGTGGCCGTCCAGCTCGGCCTCGAGGCCCCGGCCGGAGCGCCCCCGCCCGTGCTGGCCCGGTCGCGCTGGAACCGGGGCGACCTCTCGGGCGCCATCGCGGCCCTCGACGCCGGCGCCCGGGCGGACCGCAACCAGCGGGACCGGCTCGCCTCCCTGCGCACGGCGATGACAGTCGGCTACCGCGTGGCCCGCCCCGAGCGGGCGATCGCGCCCAAGCGGGCGACCGCGCCGCGTCCCCCGGCGCCCCGCAGGCCGAGGGCGAGCCTCCGGGTCCTGCACCTGCTCACGAACTCCCTGCCGCGCACGCAGTCGGGCTACTCCCTGCGGTCGCACGCGATCCTGCGGGCGCAGCAGGCCTCGGGTCTGGCCGTCGAGGCGGTGACCACCCTGGGCTACCCGGTGACGGTGGGCCTGCCCCTCGCCCGGGAGGTCGACGTCGTCGAGGGCATCCGCTACCGCCGGCTGCTCCCCGCGCGCCTGGCGAGCACCCCCACGGCGCGGCTGGAGCAGGCCGTGGCGGCCCTGCTTCGCGTCGTCGAGTGCTTCCAGCCCGACGTCCTGCACACGACCACCCACTTCCCCAACGCACTCGTCACGAGCGCGGTCGCGGGGGAGACCGGCCTGCCGTGGGTCTACGAGGTGCGCGGGCAGCTTGAGAAGACGTGGCAGGCCTCCCGCCCGGCGGCCGAGCGGCAGGCCGCCGCGAGGAGCGAGCGCTTCCTGCTCTCCCGCGCCAAGGAGACCGAGATGGCGCTCGCTGCCGATCACGTCGTCGTCCTCTCCGAGGCGCTGCGGGCCGACTTCGAGGCCCGAGGGGTGCCCGCGGACCACATCACCGTCGTGCCCAACGCCGTCGACTCGGCCCTGCTCCGAGACGTGTGCCCACCGGCCGTGGCCCGGCGGGACCTGGCCCTCGACCCGGGGGGCTTCTGGGTCGGCAGCGTGTCCTCCCTCGTCGGCTACGAGGGCCTCGACGTGCTCCTCGATGCGGTCGCCGTGCTGCGCCGTCGCGGCCTCGACGTGCGCTGCGCCATCGTCGGCGACGGCGTCGCGCGTCCCGAGCTGGTGCGCCGCGCCGACCTGCTCGGCCTGGGTGGCGCCGCCGTCCTCCCGGGGCGGGTGCCCCGCACCGAGGCGCCGCGGTGGCACCGCGCGCTCGACGTCTTCGCCGTGCCCCGGCGCGACCTCGAAGTGTGCCGCACCGTCACCCCGCTCAAGCCCATCGAGGCGATGGCGTGTGGCCGCCCGGTCGTGGCGAGCGACCTGCCGGCGCTGGCCGAGATCGTGGCCGCGCCGCGGAGCGGCCTGCTCTTCCCACCGGAGGACCCGGTCGCGCTGGCCGACACGGTGCAGCTGCTGCTCGAGGACCCGGCCCTGCGCGACGAGCTGGGCCGCGGCGGCGTCGACTTCGCCGCGACCCGTACCTGGGACGCCATGGCGGCGCGATACCGCACGATCTACGACGCGCTGACCGCGCGCCGCTGAACGCGGTGCGGCCGTCAGGCGCGCGCCCCGGGACCGAGCCCGTCCCGGGGCGCGCCGACACCGCGCTCGGCGGCATACGGTCCCTCAGGCGGTGGCCATCGCCTGCTGCAGGTTCTCGTCGATGGCGGCGAGGAACTCCTCCGTCGTCAGGTAGCCCTGGTCCGGGCCGATGAGCAGCGCGAGGTCCTTGGTCATCTTGCCCTGCTCCACCGTCTCGACGCAGACGCGCTCGAGGGTCTCCGCGAACCGCGTCACCTCGGGGGTGTCGTCCATCTTGCCGCGGTAGTGCAGGCCGCGCGTCCACGCGAAGATCGAGGCGATGGGGTTCGTCGAGGTCGGCCGGCCCTGCTGGTGCTGGCGGTAGTGGCGCGTCACGGTGCCGTGCGCGGCCTCGGCCTCCACCGTCTTGCCGTCGGGCGTCATGAGGACCGACGTCATGAGGCCGAGCGAGCCGAAGCCCTGAGCCACGGTGTCGGACTGCACGTCGCCGTCGTAGTTCTTGCACGCCCAGACGTAGCCGCCCTCCCACTTCATCGCGGCGGCGACCATGTCGTCGATGAGCCGGTGCTCGTAGGTGAGCCCGGCCGCCTCGAAGCGGTCCTTGAACTCGGCGTCGAAGACCTCCTGGAAGAGGTCCTTGAACTGGCCGTCGTAGGCCTTGAGGATGGTGTTCTTCGTCGACAGGTAGCACGGGACGTTGCGGTCCAGCGCGTAGTTGAAGCTGGCCCGGGCGAAGTCGCGGATCGAGTTGTTGAAGTTGAACATCCCCATGGCGACTCCGCCGTCGTCGCCGTAGGTGGCGACCTCGTGCACCTCCGGGGCGCCGCCGTCCGCGGGCGTGTAGGTGATCGTCACCGTGCCGGCGCCGGGCACCTTGAAGTTCTGCGCCTTGTACTGGTCGCCGTGGGCATGGCGGCCGATGATGATCGGCTTCGTCCAGCCGGGCACGAGGCGGGGGATGTTGCTGATGATGATCGGCTCGCGGAAGATGACGCCGCCGAGGATGTTGCGGATGGTGCCGTTCGGGCTCCTCCACATCTCCTTGAGGCCGAACTCCTCGACGCGGGCCTCGTCGGGGGTGATGGTCGCGCACTTGACGCCGACGCCGTGCTCCTTGATGGCGTTGGCCGCCTCGACGGTGATCTGGTCGTTGGTCTCGTCGCGCTTCTCGATGCCGAGGTCGAAGTACTTGAGGTCGACGTCGAGGTAGGGGTGGATGAGGCGGTCCTTGATGAACTGCCAGATGATGCGCGTCATCTCGTCGCCGTCGAGTTCGACGATCGGGTTCTTGACCTTGATCTTGCTCATGAAGAGACTCCTCTGGCTCTGGGGCGCGTCGGCGGGCGGAGCGGTCCGGGCCAGAATACCTTGACATCAAGATACCTGCATCGGCGAGCGCCGCCCGTGGGTCCACTACGCTGCAAGGCATCCCGACCGACCGCCTGCGCGCCAGCCCGGGCAGCGCTCAAGGAGACCCATGTACATCCCCAAGCTGCGCTCCCGCCTCGGGGCCGAGGCGCTCGGCACCTTCTGGCTCGTGCTCCTCGGCTGCGGCTCCGCTGTCTTCGACAGCCGGTTCCTGACGCGTGAGCTCGCGGACCAGGCCCCGGTGCAGGTCGGCGTCGGGCACCTCGGCGTGGCGGTCACCTTCGGGCTCGCGGTCACGACCCTGGCGTATGCCGTGGGCCACGTCTCGGGGGCGCACTTCAACCCCGCGGTGACCGTCGGGCTCGCCGTCGCCAAGCGCTTCGACTGGCGGCACGTGCCGGCATACGTCGCGGCGCAGCTCGCCGGAGGGCTCCTCGCGGGCGGTGCCCTGGCCGGCCTGCTGTCCTCCAAGGGCCTGGCCACGACCGGGAACCTCGCGGCGAACGGCTTCGGGGCCCACTCGCCGGGCGGCTTCGGTCTCGGCGCCGTCTTCGCCCTCGAGGCGCTCGTCACGGCCTTCTTCGTCTATGTCGTGCTCGGCGCGACCAAGGACGACGCGCCCCAGGGCTTCGCCCCCCTGGCCATCGGGTTCGCCCTGCTCGCGGCCTACGTGCTCGCCATCCCGTTCAGCAACGGCGCGGTCAACCCGGCGCGCTCGAGCGCCGTCGCGTTCTTCAACGGCGACGGCGCACCCGGCCAGCTGTGGGTCTTCTGGGTGGCGCCGGTGGTTGGGGGCGCCATCGCCGGTGCGACGTACGCGTGGATCACGGGCGACGACCGGCGCGACGAGGACGTCGAGGGCTCCACCACCAACCTGGCGAACGCCGCCCGCGACGTCACGGGCCGCCCGGTTGCGAGTTGAGCGGCCGGCAGTGCGGCCGGGGGGGAACGTAAGCCGACGGCTTCACCCATGCTCTCTGAAGCTATGATCTTCATATGCCGCACCTGAAGGACTTGGCTTCACGCGTCGTGCTCATCGGCGATGTCGTGGGGTCTCGCTCGACCCTCGACCGCCAGGCCCTGCACGACCGGCTGAGCGCGGTCCTGCGGGGCGTCAACGAGACCGTCCGCGCGCTGGAGCCGGCCGTCATCACGGTGGGCGACGAGTTCCAGGGCGTCTACGCCTCGCTCGGGGACGGCCTGCGGGCGAGCTTCCTCGTCCGGGCCGGGCTCTTCGCGGACGCCGACGTGCGCTTCGGGCTCGGCCGCGGACGGGTGCAGGTGCTCGACCGGGCGCGCGGCATCTTCGACGGCTCCGCCTTCTGGTGCGCCCGCGCCGCCATCGAGCAGGCCAAGGAGCAGGCGGACCGGGCTGCCCTGCACCGGGCGAGGACGGCATACCGCTGCACTTCCAACCACGACGGCACGGGCCACGACGGCACGGCTGAGGACGGGGACGACGCGGGCTTCGGCACCGCCGTCAACGCGGCGCTGCTGGCCCTCGACCACCTCGTCGGCGCCATGAGCGAGCGTTCCCGTCGCATCCTTCGGGGCCTGCTCGACGGCGCCACGCAGCACGACGTGGCCCTCGCGGAGGGTGTCTCCCCGTCCGCGGTCTCGCAGCGGGTGCGCCGCGACGGCATCGGCGCCGCCCTGGAGGTCATGGAGCGGCTGGGGACCCTGGCATGACCTGGATCTCGGTCCTGCTCGTCGGACTCGGCGTCGCCGACCTCGTGCGCGCCGGCCCGGCCCCCAGGTGGTCGGGCCACGCCGCTGGTCTCGCCACGGTCGTCGCCGTCGCCCTGCTCACGCAGCTGACGTCCACGGCGGACGTGCTCGCTCTTGCCCTGTGCTCCCTCACCGTCACGGGTTGGATCGAGCTGTCCCGGCGCACGCAGACGACCGGCCGGGCCGCCTGGGCGCCGCTCACGGTCGTGCTCGGCGCGCTCGCCCTGCTCGTCGGGTTCTCCGGCTTCGCCAGCCGCCCGGACGGCGCCCTCGGCGCGTGGCTGCGGTGGGCTGACCTGCCCGGGGCTGCGGCGGGGGTGGCTCCGGGACGCGTGCTGCTCCTCGCCGGCCTGATGCTGCTCAACCTTGCCACGGCCAACGTCCTCGTGCGCCTCGTCCTGCTCGCCGTCGGGGCCATGCGGCCCGACGCGGTCCGCGCGTCGGCCGGGCCCCAGGCAGCCGACCGGCTCAAGGGAGGCCGGCTCCTCGGGCCGCTCGAGCGACTGGTCATCCTGGGGCTCGGGCTCGCCGGCGAGTACGGCGCCGCCAGCGTCGTCATCGCCGCCAAGGGCCTGCTGCGCTTTCCCGAGATCCAGGCGGCGGGGCGGCAGCCGGGCGACCCCCGGTCCCCCGGCGCCGCCGGCGCGATCGGCGCGATCGGCGCGGCCAGCCCACCCGGGCGCCGACCGGGCGGACCGGTCGGCATCGACGACGTCACGGAGTACTTCCTCGTCGGCAGCTTCGTCAGCTGGCTCATCGCCCTGGTGTCCCTCGCGGTTGCCCGGTGACGCTGCACCCCGAGACGCGGCTGGTACGGTCGGGGGCGTCCACCGACACACCGAGGTGAAGGGTCTCCCGTGAGCACAACCCCCTCCAGCGCTCCCGTCAAGGTCGCCGTCACCGGCGCTGCCGGCCAGATCGGCTACAGCCTCCTGTTCCGCATCGCGAGCGGTGCGCTGCTCGGGCCGGACACCCCCGTGGAGCTGCGCCTCCTCGAGATCACCCCGGCGCTCAAGTCCCTCGAGGGCGTCGTCATGGAGCTCGACGACTGTGCCTTCCCGACGCTCGCCAAGGTCGAGATCGGCGACGACGCCACGAAGGTCTTCGACGGCGTCAACCTCGCGCTCCTGGTCGGCGCCCGCCCCCGCGGCCCGGGCATGGAGCGCGGCGACCTCCTCGAGGCCAACGGCGGCATCTTCGCCCCCCAGGGCAAGGCGCTCAACGCCGTCGCCGCCGACGACATCCGCGTGACCGTGACCGGCAACCCGGCCAACACCAACGCGCTCATCGCCATGTCCAACGCCCCCGACATCCCCACCGAGCGGTTCTCCGCCCTGACCCGGCTCGACCACAACCGCGCGATCAGCCAGCTCGCGGCCAAGCTCGGGGTGCCGGTCACCGAGGTGAAGAAGATGACGATCTGGGGCAACCACTCCGCGACGCAGTATCCCGACCTCTTCCATGCCGAGGTCTCCGGCCGCAACGCCGCGGAGGCCGTCGGCGACCAGGAGTGGATCGAGAAGACCTTCATCCCGACGGTCGCCAAGCGCGGCGCGGCCATCATCGAGGCACGCGGCGCCTCCTCGGCGGCATCCGCGGCCTCGGCCACCATCGACCACGCCCGCACCTGGGTGCAGGGCACGCCCGAGGGCGACTGGGTCTCGATGTCGGTCCGGTCCGACGGCTCGTACGGCGTCGAGGAGGGGCTCGTCAGCTCCTTCCCCGTGACCGTCAAGGACGGGCAGTGGAGCATCGTCTCGGGCCTCGACATCGACGACTTCTCGCGCGGCCGGATCGACGCCTCGGTCGCCGAGCTGGCTGACGAGCGCGACGCCGTGAAGGGCCTCGGCCTCATCTGACCCCCCTCGAGTGGCCACTTCCGTGCAGCCTCACCCGTCGAGTGGCCACTTCCGCCCGGGCACCGCAGTGCGAAAGTGGCCACTCGACGTGGTGGCGCGAACGAAAGTGGCCACTCGACGGGGTCAGCGGGTCCCGGTCCGACCGGGCGGGATGCGCTGGGGGTCGTCCGGGCTGAGGTTGACCGTCGCGGAGGCGACGAGGACCCCGACGCCGAGCAGCAGCAGGATCGTGACGTCGAGCGACCTGGAGCGGGCCGTGAGACCGCCTGCCCCGCGCGGCGACCGCACGAGCCGGATGAGTCCACCGAGGAGGAACCCCCCGCTCATGATCTGACCCCCCAGACGCAGGTGGCCGGCCACGATGACGAGGAGCCCCGACCCGACCACGGCCGCGACGAGCCACCACAGCCCGAGGACGACGAAGCCACTGCCCCGCAGGCGCATTCAGGCCTGCTGCGCAGCCGCGGTCTGCGCCGCCCGCACGATGTTGGTCAGCAGCAGGGCCCGGGTCATCGGCCCCACTCCGCCGGGGTTGGGGCTGATCCAGCCGGCCACCTCGGCGACCTCGGGGGCGACGTCGCCGGCGATCTTGCCGTCGACCCGGCTGACCCCGACGTCGAGGACCGCCGCGCCGGGCTTGACCATGTCCCGGGTGATGATCCCCGGCACGCCGGCGGCCGCGATGACGATGTCGGCCTGACGCACCTCTGCCGCGAGGTCCTTCGTCCCCGTGTGACACAGCGTGACGGTGGCGTTCTCGCTGCGGCGGGTGAGGATGAGTCCGAGCGGTCGGCCCACGGTGAGACCGCGGCCGACGACGACGACCTTGGCGCCCGCGATCGGGACGTCGTGGCGCCGAAGCAGCTCGACGGCCCCCATGGGCGTGCACGGGAGGGGGGCCGACTTGCCGAGGACGAGCCAGCCGAGGTTGGTCGGGTGCAGCCCGTCGACGTCCTTGTCGGGCGCCACGCGCGACAGCAGGGCCAGCTCGTCCAGACCGGTCGGCTGCTGGATGAGGAAGCCCGTGCACGCCGGGTCGGCGTTGAGCTCGTCGATGACGGCCTCGACCTCCTCCTGCGTGGCGGTGGCCGGCAGGTCGCGCCGAAAGCTGCGGATGCCGATCTGCGCACAGTCCCGGTGCTTGGCGGCCACGTACCACTGGCTCGCGGGGTCCTCACCGACGAGGACGGTGCCCAGGCCGGGCACGATGCCTCGCTCCGCGAGCGCCGCGACCTGCTGGGTCAGCTCCGCCTTGATGGTCTTGAGGGTCCCAGCGCCGTCGAGAATCTGTGCCGTCACGCGGGTCATCCTGCCACGCAGGCTCAGCGGCCCACCTCGCCGAGCGGCACGCCGGCATCGCCGAGCCGGGCCCGGTCCACGGCGGTCCGGCTCCGAGCCAGCTCCTTGAGGTCGTCGATGGAGTCCCACATGTTGACGTGCATGCCGGCGAGGACCCGGTCGCCGTCGTCGAGCCAGAACGCCTGGAACTCGTTCGTCTCCGGGCTGCCCCGCAGCACCACGTCGGTCGCCGTCCCGCGGGGGACGTGGCCGGCATACTCCAGCCCGACGTCGTACTGGTCGGAGAAGAAGTACGGCACCGGGCCGTAGCTGACCTCCTCGCCGGCCATGGACTGGCCGGCCGCGAAGCCGCCGTTGAGGGCGTTGGCCCAGTGCTCCACGCGCATCCGCTCGCCGTAGGTGGGGTTGAACCAGCTCGCGACGTCGCCGGCGGCGAAGACGCCGTCAGCCGACGTGCGCAGCCGCTCGTCGCACACCACCCCGTTGTCGATCTCCAGGCCGGCCTCGGCGGCGAGCCGGGTGTTGGGCACGATGCCGATGCCGACGACGACGGTGTCGGCGGGCAGCACCTCGCCCGTGCCCGTGACGACGGACCGCACCACGCCGTCGCCCTCGAGCCGCTCCACCGAGTCACCGAGGCGCAGGGCGACCCCGTGCGCGGCATGCAGGTCGGCGAACCACCGGCCCACCTGCTCCCCCACGACGCCGAGCAGCGGCGCGGCCTGCGGCTCCACGATGGTCACCTCGCAGCCCCGAGTGCGGGCGGCCGCAGCCACCTCCAGCCCGATCCATCCCGCACCGATGAGCACGACGTTGCTGCCCGCGACGAGCCGCGACCGGAGCGCTGCGGAGTCCGGCATCGAGCGCAGGTAGAGCACGTCGAGCAGGTCGCCGCCCGGCACGTCGAGGCGCCGGACCGTTGACCCGGTGGCGAGCAGGAGCCGGTCCCAGGCGAGCGCACTGCCGTCCGCGAGGGTCAGGGTCCGGCCGGCCACGTCGAGCGCTGTGGCGGCGGTGCCGAGCCGCAGCTCGACGTCGTGCTCGGCGTACCACTCGGCAGGGTGGGTGAGCGCGGAGTCCTCCGGCTTGTCACCGACGAGCACCGCCTTGGACAGTGGCGGCCGCTCATACGGCAGGCGCTCCTCCTCGCTCACGATGACGATCCGGGCCTCGCTGTCGCTGTCGCGGATGCCGTCGGCGGCCCTTGATGCGGCCAGGCCGCCCCCGACGATGACGTGCGTGGAAGTAGCCATGGGCCCACTCTGGCCGCAAAAACGGCGGTGGGCCAGCCCCTATCACGCAAGCAATGCCATCTACCATCGGAGGCACAGGGGACACGGTTGGGGGCAATCGGCATGCAGTGCGACATCGTCGGCGTGACGGCGCAGCTGGCGCAGTGTCATGTCGACGAGGTCGACCTCTTCGACCTGGCCTACGACTTCGGCTCGCCCTCGACGGGCGGCTTGTGGCAGGCCCTCGTGCCGTCCCGGCGCGGCAACCCCGGCACGTACTACATCAAGCTCAAGCGACATCCGCGGCACTGGCCGCGCCTGCGGCTCCTCCCGGAGGGGCCCGCGCAGGAGGCGGTCCTGCGCCTGCCGTGGCGTCACCGGCTCGATATGTACCTCGCCGGCATCGAGGGCGTCCTGCCGGAGGGGATGCGGGCCCCGGCGCTCTACCACTTCGAGGTGTTCGACGACGAGCACGTGGGAGCGTGGTGGGAGCTCGTCAGAGACCGCGGTGGGCGCTGGTCCGCGGACGAGCTCGGTCGGGCGGCGTACCTGCTCGGCCGTCTTGCTGCCCGGCGTCGGGAGGGCGCCGAGGTCAACAACCTGCTCCCGGCATACTGCCACGACCCCGACGGGTCCTCCCTCCGGTCCTTCGTCGAGCACCAAGTGCTCGCCGAGCAAGTGCCGCAGCTGCGCGACGACCGCATCTGGCACCACCCCGTGGTCGAGGCCGCCGTGTCCGACACGGGCGACGCCCGGCTCCGCGGCCACCTCCTCGACCTCGTCGAGGCGATCCCCCTCGTGCTGGAGCGACTCGAGGAGGCGCCGCGCACCTACGCCCACGGCGACGCGGCCACCCGCAACCTGCTGCGCCCTCCGGACGAACCCGACGTGACCGTCGTCACGGGATGGGGTTTCGCCTCCCTCCTGCCGGTCGGCTTCGACCTCGGGCAGCTGCTCGTCGGGCAGGCGGAGGACGGGTTCGTGGACCCGGCCGAGCTCCCGCGGCTCGCCGCCGTGGTCTGTGACGGCTACCGCGCGGGCCTCGACGCCGAGGGGTATGCCGTGAACGCCCGGTCGGTCACCCACGGCTTCCTCGGCTCGCTCCTGCTCCGCTCGGCGTTCGGCCAGCTGCCCGTCGAGACGCTGAGCCAGGCGCCGACCGCCGCGGCGGCCCGCCTCGTCCGCCACCGGCTCGAGCTGACGAGGGCGATCGTGGAGCTCACAGCCCCGGCCGTGAACGGCTCGCATACCCAGTGAGGCGCTCGTCAGCGGCGGACTCCGGGCGCGCTGCGGGGCGACTCAGCCCGGCGTCAGGCGGGCGAGCGCGGCGAGCGCCTCGGTGAAGCACGCGGCCGGCGGCGTGACGAGGCCCGCGCCGACCTGCCCCACGCCGGCCACGCGTCCCGCCATGCCGGTGTTGATCTGCGGCAGGATGCCGGTGCGCGCCACCGCCACGACGTCGATGCCGGTGGGCGTGCCCCGGAACTCGAGGATCGGCACCTGGTATGCCGGGTGCTCGGCGACGGTGATCTCGTACATCAGCTGGGTGGTGCGCAGGGCGAAGGGCACGTCGCCGCCGACGAAGCGCACGATGGCCGGGGCGGCCGCCATCGCGAAGCCGCCGACGCCGGCCGTCTCGGTGATGGCCGAGTCGCCGATGTCGGGGTTGGCGTCCTCGGGGCCGTAGGAGCCGAGGAAGAGCCCCTCGGGGGTGTTCGCGGGACCGGTGAACCACTCGTCACCCGTGCCGGAGACGCGGATGCCGAAGTCGGTGCCGTTGCGGGCCATCGTCGTGACGACGCTCGAGCCCGGGATCCCATGTGCCGCAAGGGTGGCCAGCTTGCACGCCGGCATACCGAGGTTGAGGAAGAAGTGCTCGTTGGCACCCGAGAAGCGCACCGCCTCCGCGATGTCGGCGCTGGGGGCGTCGGCCGTGATGATGGTGGGCAGCAGCTCGCGGAGCAGCAGGAGCGAGCCGGCACGGTTGCGGTTGTGGCCCTCGTCGCCCATCTGGAGCATCTGGGCGACGATCGCCTTGACGTCGATGGGTCCGGCCCGGCGGCAGGCCTGCTGGAGGATGGGCCCCAGCACGGTGTTCATCCACCGCAGCCGGTCGATGACCTCGGGTCCGTAGGCGCCGTAGCGCAGCACCTTGCCCAGCCCCTCGTTGAGTGAGCACCACGACGTGTTGTCGTGCACGTCGTCCCGCAGCTCGTAGACCCACATCGACGGCGAGATGACCCCCGCCATCGGGCCGACCGCGTCGCGGTGGTGGCACGGCTCGAGGCGGATGCCGTCGCTCTTCTCGAGCTTGGCCTGCGCCTCCTCCGGCGTGTCGGCGAGCCCCTCCAGGAGCATCGCGCCGACCAGCGCGCCACGCAGCGGCCCCGAGGCCCGCTCGAAGGAGATGGGCGGTCCGGCGTGCAGGAAGGTGCCCCGGTCGAGGCCCAGGGCCTCGTGGGCCGGACGCACGTCGACGAGGTCGGCAGCGGCGGCGGTCATCCGGCTGACCGCCGCGGCGTTGGCCGCGTCGCGCCGGACGTCGCCGACGACCGTCGCCAGGTCGGCCTCGGTGCCGGGCAGCGGCGGCTGCCAGTCCGCCTCGGTGACCTGCACGGCCTGCGCCCGCAGCGCGTCGGCGAGGAGCGCGACGCCGGCCGCCGCCACGGAGACGTCCGTCGTCAGGAGGGCGGACAAGGGGCCGGCCCCGTGGGCTCCCTCCGGGGACGCGGGGGACGCGGAAGACGCGGAAGACGCGGAGGACACGGGGTGGCCCGGGGTAGCCGTGGCCCCCGCGGGCGCCGACGACGCGCCGGATGCCGACGACGCACCGGATGCCGACGACGCACCGGGCGGCAGCAGGGTCAGGGCGTGGCGGGTGGCCGCGGCGTTGGAGAGGAAGACCGAGGCCCCGGCCTGCAGCAGCGCGGTGGCGCACCGGGCGAGCCCCTGGGGGTCGCCCACGGTGCCGGTGAGCGACACGACGACCGGCAGGTCGCGGCCGCCGGACGCCGCGGTGGCCCGGGCCTCGGAGATGGCGGAGGCCAGCTCCCCGGCGGGGTCCGGGTGGGCGGCGTGCCCGAGGACGAGGTCGAGCAGGAGGA
>NZ_DASSMH010000144.1:0-19744 GCF_035688975.1 Intrasporangium sp.
GGTCGAGTGGCCAGTTTTGTTCGGGGGGGCGTGCGGAAGTGGCCACTCGACGGGGGGCGGGCGTGCGGAAGTGGCCACTCGACGGGGTGTGGCGTACGGAAGTGGCCACTCGACGGGGGGAGGGCGAGGGGGAGGGACGTGGTCAGGCGGCGTGGGGTCGTTGCGAGGGGCGGTTTCGCCGGCCGATCGCGGCAGAGAGCACTGCAGCGAACCCGCACCACACGGCATACGGCGCCAGGGCACGTCCCCGGGCTCGACTGCCCGAGCCGACGCGGCGGGCGAGGTCGGCCGAGCTCGCCGCGAGCAGCGCCGCCTCTGCGGCGGCGAGTCCGGGCCGACGCAGCCGCCAGAAGACCACGCTCCAGGCGGCGTTGAGCACGAGGTTCGCGGCCAGGGCCCGCCGGCAGGCGGCGGCGTCGCCGCGGCGGCCCTCGCGGTCGAGCGTCGTGAGGGCGGCGGACGACGTCGCGATGATGTCGGCGTAGAGCGCGGTCCACACGACCGGGAACGCCGCGGCCGGCGGTTGCCACCGTGGGAGGTCGAGGGCGCGATACCACCGCGCGTCCGGCTGCGTGGCGAGCGAGCCGAGCGCGGCGCTCGCCACCGTGGCCGCTGTGACCGCGGCCAGCGTGCGCGGGCCCGTGTCGCGCGGCGCGTCCCTCATGGCCGTGCGGATCGCGGCGTCGAAGCCGGTGAGCCCACCGTCGGGGTCGGGCACGTGGCGCTCGATGTCGTGCTCGGCGCACACGACCTCGTGCACGAGGCTCTCCACGAGCGGTGTCGCGAGGCCGCCCGACACCGGCGTCACGAGCCCCACCCAGTGGCTGGCGAGCCGCGGCGTCAGCACGGGCACCGTGACGATGAGCCGTCTCCGCCGACCGGTGAGCGCGGCGAAGCGCTGCAACATCTGCTCGTAGGTCAGCACCTCCGGGCCGCCGATGTCGAACGTCCGGCTCACGTCGGCAGGTAGGTCCGCGGCCCCGACCAGGTAGTGCAGGACGTCGTCGGTGGCGATCGGCTGGATCCGGTTGTGCAGCCACTTCGGCGCGACCATGGCCGGCAGTCGGGAGGCGAGGAAGCGCAGCATCTCGAACGACGCAGACCCGTGGCCCAGCACGACGGCCGCCTGCAGCACCGCGGTCGGGACCCCGGAGCCGAGCAGGATCCGACCCACCTCGACCCGCGAGGCCAGGTGCGCCGAGAGCGCGCCGTCGGGGTGGAGGCCGCCGAGATAGACGATGCGTCGCACGCCCGCCTCGCGCGCCGCCCGCGCGAAGGTCGTCGCGAGGCGACGATCCCGCCCCGCGAAGTCGTCGTCGCCGCCCATGGAGTGGATGAGGAAATAGGCCACCCGTATGCCGTCCAGCGCCCTCCGCGCGTCCGTGTCCGACGCGGCGTCCCCCTCGACCACGTCCACGGCGTCGCGCCACGGGGCCGTGTCCAGCGCGGCGCGGTGCCGGGCCAGGACCCGGACCCGCCAGCCGGCCTCGAGCAGGCGCGGCACGAGCAGCCCGCCGATGTAGCCGGTCGCCCCCGTGACGAGGGCCGTGCGGTCGGAGGTGCTGGTCATGGGCGTCACCTCGTGAGCTGGAGGACGGGGGGCAGGAGCAGAAGCATTCCGGAGGACCAGGTGACGTGGGTGATCATCGGGCCGAGCACCCCGCCGGTCACCCGCCGCTGCAGCGCGGTGAGCAGGCCCACCACGGCGGCCGCGAGGACGAGCAGCGGCACGCCGCTGGCGACGGTGGTGAGGGTGTAGAGCACGGCCGTGACCCCGACCGCTCTCGTCCGGGGGAGGGCGGCATAGAGGGCCCCGCGGAAGTAGAGCTCCTCGACGACGCCGTTGAGCACGGTGACGCCGAGGACCGCTGGGAGAGAGCCGAACCGGGCGTGGTCGAGCAGGTCGTCCACCGGCTCGCGCAGAAGCGGGACGCGGGCGACCGCGAGGGCACCCACGAGGAAGACAACCAGTGTGAGCACGCCGAGCGCGAGCGACTGCACGACGGGGCGGCTCAGTCTCGCCCCGCGACGGGTGTGCCCCGAGCCGAGGTGCAACGGTCCCGAGGCAAGTGCCCCGACCGCCCACACGGCGGCCAGGCCGGCGGCGGCCGGATAGAAGCGAGCGTCGCCCGGCGCGATGCGCAGGGTGGCGGGCAGCGCCGCGACGCCGACGACGAAGGTCGCCGCCACGACCAGCCGACGGCGTCGCTGCACCGCCGGCGCGTCCTCGTGGCGGCGAGGCACCGGCGAGACGAGGGCGGCGCGGAGGAAGGCGCGCAGCTCGGCCACGGGGCTGGTCATGCCCGCCTCGCGCGGGCCTGCTGGTAGCGCCGCAGCGCCTCGAGCCGCTCTGCCGCGTGGTCGACGATCCGCTCGGGGTAGCCGCGGGCGTGGCCGTGCGGGTGACGCCACGGCTCGTGCACCGCCGGGCCAGGGACGTGGGCGAGCTCGGGCACCCACCGGCGGACGTAGTCACCCTCGGGATCGAACCGCCGACCCTGGCTGACGGGGTTGAAGACCCGGAAGAAGGGCGCGGCGTCGGTGCCGGTGCCCGCCACCCACTGCCACCCGTGGTTGTTCGAGGCGAGGTCGCCGTCCAGCAGGTGGTCGAGGAAGTGGCGCGCCCCGACCGGCCACCACACGTGCAGGTCCTTGACGAGGAAGCTCGCCGTGACCATCCGCAGGCGGTTGTGCATCCACCCCTGCTCGAGGAGCTGGCGCATGCCCGCGTCGACGAGCGGGTAGCCGGTCCGTCCCTCGCGCCAGGCGGCCACGAGCGGGCTGGTGGCCGCGTCGGCATACGGCATCTCCCGCAGCTCGTCCCGCAGGTCTCGCCACGCGGAGCCCGGCCGGTGCCAGAGGACGTCGGCGTAGAACTCCCGCCAGCACAGCTCGGTCACGTAGCGTTGCACACCGTCGTCGCGCGTGGACCGGGCGGGACGACCCGCGGCGCGCGCGGCGAGGTCGGCGAGCATGGTCCGGGGGTGGATCTCGCCGTACTTGAGGTGCACCGACATCCGGCTCGTCGCGTCGAGGTCGGGCCGGTCGCGGGCCTCCGCGTAGCCGTCGAGGTCCTGCTCCAGGAAACGGCGCCACCGGGAGCGGGCCGCCTTCTCCCCGGCGTCGGGCGAGCAGGGAGAGGTGATCCGCTCGCCCGGCACCCCTGTCCGCCAAGCGATCTCGGGGTGCTGCGGGGCTGGAGTCGGCCAACCGTGGTCCCGCCAAGCCCGGGAGAACGGTGTGAAGACCTGGTATGCCGTGCCGCTCGCGGTCCGCAGCAGGCCGGGGCCCACAGCATAGGGCGTTCCGGTCTCCACCAACTCGATCTGCTTCAGCGACAGGGCTTCCCGGACGCGGTCGTCGCGGCGACGGCCGTAGGGGGTCGTTTCGCGGGTCACGTGCACCTCGCGCGCGGCCACCTCCTCGGCAACGGCGGGCACGACGTGCTCCGGACGACCGCGCCGCACGACGAGGGCTCCTCCGGTCTGTGTCGAGAGGGCGCCCAGGGACGCCTCCAGCCGCGCGGTGCGCACGGTGCCGGCGCGCCAGAGCGCGGGGTCGACGACGAAGAGAGGCAGCACGTCGGCGCCGGCCGCGGCCGCCGCCAGGAGCGCTGGATGGTCGCCCAGGCGCAGGTCGCGGCGCAGCCACAGGACGGCGGTCGTCATGCGCGGCTCCGGATGGTGAGAGATTGTCCATACCGTAGGCTTGGTGTCGAGCGTATGTCAAAGGTTGGTGCGGCCTCGATGCGAGGCGCAGGCGGACACGGATGGGTGCGGGCGGCGCGATGTACACGATCAAGCGGGCGGCAGAGCTGACCGGCCTCAGCGTCGCCACGCTGCGGGCGTGGGAGCGGCGCTACGGCATCGTGGCGCCGCGCCGCACGGACGCCGGCTATCGCCTCTATGACGCGGCAGCGGTACAGGCCCTCTCGGTGATGAACTCCCTTGTCCTCGCTGGCTGGTCGGCCCGTCAGGCCGCGGAGGAGACGAGGCGTCGCCTGGCGGGACCCGCCCCTGCCTCCGGCCCGGCCGAGGGCGCCTCCGGCGGGATCGACGCTGCGCCGGCCGCGGGCCCGGCCGATGGTCCGGTCGAGGTGCACGCCCTCGTCGCAGCGGCCGCGCGTCTCGACGCCGTCGCTGTGGCCGAGGTCCTCGACGACGCCTTCAGCCGGGCCTCCTTCGAGCGGGTCGTCGACGACTGGCTGCTCGACTCCCTCATCGCCGTCGGCGAGGCGTGGGAGGTGGGGGACGTCGGCGTCGCCGGCGAGCACCTGGTGTCGTATGCCGTGAGCCGGCGCCTCTCGGCGGCGTACGAGGCCGCAGCGCACGGTGGCCGGGGGCCCCGCGTCGTCGTCGGGCTTCCTCCCGGCGCCCGGCACGAGCTCGGACTGCTCGCCTTCGCCACCGCCGCGCGCCGCCAGGGGCTGTCCACGGCATACCTCGGTGCCGACGTCCCTGCGGAGGACTGGCCGGACGCCGTGGCCACGCAGCGCGCCGGCTGCGTGGTGCTCGCGGTGCCTAGCGTCCGGGACGTGCGCGGGCTGCGTTCCGTGGTCGCCTCGTTGCGGCAGCGCCTGCCGCAGGTGACCATCGCCGTCGGCGGCGGGCAGCAGGACCGCGCGCCAGCGGAGTGCATCCGGCTGGGGCACGAGATCGGCCCGGCGGCCGCCCTGCTCGCGTCCCTGCTGCGAGGACGCGAGGACCCGTCCGGCGGCTGAGCAGGATCAGCGGGCGGAGGCCTCGACGGCCTCGGCCAGCCCCGTGGCGCTGTGCCCGGCCGGGGGGATCCGCCGGGGCCACCAGAAACGGTCGCCGAGCAGGAGGGCGATGGCAGGCACGATGAGCGTCCGCACGACCAGGGTGTCGAGGAGCACCCCGACGCAGATGATGACGCCGAGCTGCGCCAGCACGACGAGCGGCAGGACGCCGAGGACGGCGAAGACCGCGGCGAGCAGGATGCCGGCGCTCGTGATGACCCCCCCGGTGGCCGCGAGACCGCGCAGCATGCCTCGCCGCGTGCCGTGGCCCCGCGACTCCTCCCACGCCCGCGTCACGAGGAAGATGTTGTAGTCCACCCCGAGGGCGACGAGGAAGACAAAGGCGAGCAGCGGTACGCCGTCGTCGAGCCGCTCGAAGCCGAGCGCCCGCGTGAAGAGGATCCAGGACAGCCCGAGACTCGCGAGGTAGGTGAGCACCACCGTGCCGACGAGGATGATCGGCGCCACGACGGAGCGCAGGAGCGCGACGAGGACGAGCAGGACGAGGCAGAGGATCAGCGGCAGGATCAGGGCGCGGTCGCGGGACGCCGCGGCCGCCTGGTCGAGCGCCACCGCCTCGGTGCCGGCGACGTGGGTCGAGGGGAAGGTGGCCAGCCTGGCGCGCAGGCTGCCGATGGCGCGGCGGGCCTCGACGGACGAGGGCGCGCCTTGGAGGACCGCGTCGATCTGGGCCACGCCGCTGCCCCGGCTCGCGATTCGGGCCGAGGCCACTCCATCGGTGCCCGCGACCACCCGCAGCACGGCGCTGGGGTCCTGCGTCGTCAGGACGAGCGTGGGGTCGGCGCTGCCGGCGGGGAACGACTGGGCCAGCCGTTCGGCCGCAGCGATCGCCTCGGGCTTCTTGAGGAACTGGTCGGAGGTCGACAGGCCGGTCTCGATGCGGGCGCTGCCGGCCGCGACACCGATCAGGAGCACGAGGCTGACGCCGACCACCGCCGCCGGTCGGGCCGCGACCGCCTCGCCGACCCGGCGCCACGGCGAGCGCACCTCAACCAGGGCCGGCTCGCCTTCGTGGGGCACCTTGGGCCAGAAGACCCACCGGCCGAAGACTACGAGGGTGGCGGGCAGCACGACGAGGGCGAAGAACACCGCCACGACGATGCCGACGGCGCAGGCGAGCCCGAGCCCGCGGGTGGCCGGCAGCACGGAGAGGAGCAGCGTGAGCAGGCCCACGACAACCGTCAGGCCGCTGGAGAGCACCGCTTCGGCCGTGCGCCGCAATGCTCGCGACATGGCCTCGCGCCGGTCGGCGTGGCGCCGCAGCTCGTCGCGGTAGCGCGAGATGAGCAGCAGGGCGTAGTCGGTGCCCGCGCCGAAGACGAGGACCGAGAGGATGCCGACGGTGGACTCGTCCCACGTGACGCCGAGCAGCGCCAGCGTGTGGGTGGCGAGCACCGCGGCGAGCCGGTCGGCCACCCCGATGACGACGAGGGGCACCAGCCACAGGGCCGGGCTGCGATAGGTGAGGATGAGCAGGGCGGCGACGACGCTCGCCGTCGCGAGAAGGAGCCGAGTGTTGGCGCCCTCGAAGACAGCGGCGAGGTCCGCTTGGACCGCTGCTGGGCCCGTCACCTGCGCCGTGAGTCCGGCGGGCAGGCCGGCCTTGGCGGCGGCGCGCAGGGCGGTCACCGCGGTCGCCGCGCCCGTGGCGTCGTCGGCCGCGACGGGGACGACGACGATGGCCGCCGCGCCGTCCCGGCTCGGCACGGCTGGCGCGCGGCCGGCCCCGGGCAGCGTCGACGCGCGCTCGCTGATGAGCGCGAGGTCGCTGGGGGAGAGGCGCTCCCCCGGGCGGCTGAAGAGGACGACGGCGGTCGAGCCGTCGGACCGCGGCAGGCGCTCGCGGAGCGCCACGGCCGCGGAGCTGTCCGACCCGATGGGTAGCACGTCGGTCGGCGCGGGGCTGCGCTGGGCGTCGCCCACGAGCGCGGTCACCGCCATCGTGCCGAGGAGGCCGAGCAGGGAGATGGTTCCGGCCCACCATCGAGCGGTGATGGGGTGCGACGGGTGGCGCATGGAGCTCCTCCGCTAGGCTGAGAAAGTAGGTTACTCAGTAGGTTACTAAGTAGGTGAGTGAAATTACTAGTGGCGCCGGCTCTGTCGTCCCCGGGTGGCGCCCGTCGGCCACGCTGGCGGCCCTGCAGGAGCTCGTCGACGTCGCGCAGACGGTGCCGGCCGCCGTGGCGCGGCAGGCTGGCATCAGCACCACCGAGCTGCACTCGCTGCGTCATCTCATGAACCGCCCGATGGGCCCGGTCGAGCTCGCCCGGCACCTCGGGGTCACGTCCGCGGCGGCATCGGGGGTCGTCGACCGGCTCGTCAGCCACGGCCACGCGGAGCGCCGCCCGCACCCGCAGGACGGCCGCCGCACCGCCGTGGTCATCACCGACTCCGGCCGGGCCGAGGTCCTGGCCCAGCTGCAGCCGATGTTTGCCTCGCTGGCCGCGCTGGATGCGGGACTGGACGAGACCGAGCGGGCGACCATCGAGGCCTACCTGCGCGGGGCCACCCAGGCCATGCGGCGGCTGCTCTGAGGCCTGGACAAACCGCACGGCCGGGACTGCTCGCCTTGCCTCCGCGGGCGCGAGGACGCGGCAGGGCCTGAGCCGCACACCGCGCCGGGGCCGCGCGGCTGCGTCACACTGGCGGCATGCGCAGCGTCGGTGTCGAGGAAGAGCTGCTCCTCGTCAACGCGGACGACGGGCAGCCGCAGCCCGTTGCGGGGCAGGTCCTCGCCCGGGCCGGCGCCGAGCCCGGCGCAGCGGTCGCACGCGGGGCAGGCGCCCTGACGGCCGAGTTCATGCAGGAGCAGCTCGAGCTGCAGACACCCCCGGTGCAGGAGATGGACGAGCTGCACAGGGAGCTGCGGAAGTGGCGAGACTGTGCCAACCGGGCGGCCCAGGACCTCGACTGCGCCGTCGCGGCCCTGGGCACCTCGCCCGTGCGGGCCTTGCCCACCGCGGTCGACTCGCCCCGCTACCGCGCCATGCACCGCGAGTTCGGCCTACTGGCACGCGAGCAGCTCACGTGCGGCTGCCACGTGCACGTCGGGGTCAGCTCCGACGAGGAGGGAGTGGCGGTCCTCGACCGCATCCGCGTGTGGCTGCCGGTGCTCCTTGCGCTGAGCGCCAACTCGCCCTTCTGGGCGGGACAGGACTCGGGATACAGCAGCCACCGCTGGCTCGTGATGTCCCGGTGGCCGGCGGCGGGCCCGCTCGCCTGCTTGGGGTCGGCCGCGGCATACCACCGGCTGGTCGACTCCCTCGTCGAGTCGGGTGTCCTGCTCGACCACGGCATGCTCTACTTCGACGCCCGGCTATCGCACCGCTTCCCCACGGTGGAGGTCCGCGTGGCCGACGTGTGCCTCGACGTCGAGGACACCGTCGTCCTGGCCGCTCTGAGCCGGGCGCTCGTCGACACGGCCGCCACGCAGTGGCGTCGGCGCGTCGACGCGCCGGCCATGCCCAACGAGCTGCTCCGCATGGCGACGTGGCGGGCGGCCCACGAGGGGGTCGGCGGCACCCTGCTGCACCCCCACACCGGCCGGCCCACCCCCGCGGAGGACGTCGTGGACCTCCTTGTCCGCCACGTGCATGCGGCCTTGGAGGCCAGTGGGGACCTGTCTCGCGTCCTACAGGGGCTGGCCCGGATCCGGGCGCGGGGGACGGGCTCGGTGGTCCAGCGCCGCCTCCTGGCGCGCGGGGGAGACCCCGCCGCGGTGGTGGCCGCCGCGGTGCGGCTCACGGCCGGGACGGCGGACGAGGACGTCGCCCGCAGGGGCTGACCGGGCGCACCTGACGCACGGCCGGGAGCACGACGGGGCCTGCGGACCGCATCGCCTATCACTCGATTTGCCCCAATGTGTCCGTTTTGCTACCTTTGAGATGTAAGCGTTACACCGAACGGCCAACGGGCCGTCGGATGGGTCCACACCGCTGATCCTGCCCTGATCAGGCATCGCAGCGGTCGGTGCTGATCAGGCACCGACCGGGTTGCCAGTCAGGATCACCGCGCACGACACCTCGCAGCCGCTGACTATGCCGAGCCCGCGAGGACCACGGCGCATCTCACCTCGCCCAGAGATCCGCGAGAGCACGCGCCTCAGGTAACAACACCGCCCCGTCGCCCTGACCCCGCCGACGGCCCGCGGTCGCAGCTCCCGCAGCCCACGCCATTCCCGGCGCCGTGCTGCGTCATGCCCTCGCTCAGCACTCAACTCGCCAAGGTGGTTACTTTCATGTTCTCTTCCGCACGTCGCACGACCGTCGCCGCGATCACCGCGCTCACCGCCGTCACCCTGCCCGTCCTGATGCACGCCGAGAGCGCGGACGCCTCCAGCGGCCGCGTCCGCTACGGCATCAACTCCGGCGGCTGGTGGAAGACCGGCGGCCAGAGCCACGAGGACGCGTACAAGCAGGCCGTCGCGGCATACGGCCAGCCCGGCTTCATGCGCCTGTGGCCCAACCGCTTCAACACGACCTGGCGTGGTGGCCTCATCCCCACCTACGTCGACGACGCGAAGATCCCCGTCTACATCAACCTCGGCTCGGACGTCGCCGGCGTCAACAACGGCACCCACGACGCGGAGTGGATCAAGATCCTCCAGACGGCTCCGCGGGACCGGTGGATCTGGTTCTCCTTCGCCCACGAGCCCGAGGGTGACGGCTTCACCGTCGCCGACTGGCAGAAGGCCCAGATGCGCCTGGCGAGCCTCAAGACGCAGTACGCGCCGTCCAACGTCAAGTTCGCGCCGCTCCTCATGGGCACGACGTTCATGGACAGCCGCTACAAGATCTCTGCGCCGGGCAACGTGTCGTGGTCGACGTGGTTCAACTTCGACCTCAAGGACGTTGACGCGCTCGGCGCCGACATCTACCAGTGGGGCAAGTCCGACGCCTCGGCCGACGCTGCGTCCACGATCGTCAGCCCCGTCATCGAGGCCGCTCAGTCCAAGGGCAAGGGCCTCGTCGTCGGCGAGCTCGGCGCCCGCAACACCCTCTCGGACGCCGGGCGGGCCAAGTTCCTCACCGACGCGGTCAACCTCTTCGACGCGGCCCGCAACGTGCGCGCCGTGGCCTACTTCGAGAACGACAACGGCGCGCTGGGACCGTGGAACCTGCTGCCCAAGCCGGGCGTCGCGACCCTGACGCCGGGCCTCGTCAAGAGCGTCAACGTCTGGAAGACCGCCATCCAGTCCTCGCCCAAGCAGTGAGGCACGGCACCCGCCGTCGTGGCGGGTGATGACACCTCTCGTGCCGGTCCGGCCTCGCCGGGCCGGCACGAGCGTCTCCGGCGCTAGAGTCCACAGGGTGCGCACGCCGATCGGCATCGCAGGGGTCGTCGCCGCGTTGTCCGTCACCAGCGACCTGACCCGAGGGCACCCACAGGGCGAGGCGATGCGGGCCTGCCTGCTCGCCACGGAGCTGGCCCGGCGAGCCGGGCTCGCCGACAGGGACCGGGGCGTCGTCTACTACACGACGCTGCTTCGCTTCGCAGGGTGCTCCGCGACGTCGCACGAGGCAGCCGCCGTGTTCGGGGGGGACGACATCGCCGTTCGGGCCCGAGGGGACCTGACGGACCTGTCGGACCCGGAGGAGGCGATGGCCATTCTCGTCGGCCTCGGCGTGGACGCCGCCCGGCTGAGGATGCTCGGCGGACCCCCTGGGCTGGCTCGGATCTACGAGGCGTCGACGCGGGCCGACTGCGAGGTCGGCGCCGAGCTGACCCGCCGGCTGCGGCTGCCGGCCGAGGTGGAGGCCGCGGTCCTCGACGGGTTCGAGCGGTACGACGGCCAGGGCGCACCGGAGGGAAAGGCCGGCCCCGACGTGGCCGCGGCCGCGCGGTTCGCGGCGGTCGGGTATGCCGCCGTCATGTTCGACGCCGTGGGCGGTCCTCCGGTCGCCCACGAGACGGTGGCCCGCTGGTCCGGCCGCGCGCTCGACCCGGCCATCACGGCGGTCTTCCTCGACGCGCCTGCCGAGCTGCTCGAGATCTCCGACCCCGACGAGCTGTGGGCCGCGGTCGTCGACGTGGAGCCCGGACCGCCTCGGACGTTCCACGACGATGCCGCGCTCGACGAGGCGCTGGGCGGGTTCGGCGATGCGGCTGACCTGAAGTCGCCGTGTTTCCAAGGACATTCGCGCGGCGTCGCGGCGCTGGCTCGGACGGCGGCATACGGCACCGCGGCCGACCCCGGGCTCGTTCATCGCGCCGCACTCGTCCACGACCTCGGTCGCGTCGCCATCCCGACCGGCATCTGGGAGCGTCCCGGGCCGTTGCGGCCGCAGGAGTGGGAGCTGGTGCGGCTGCACCCCTACCTCTCGGGGCGGATCCTGGCTGCCTCGCCGGTCCTCGCGCCGCTCGGCGCCGTCGCGAGCCGGCACCACGAGCGCGTCGACGGGTCCGGCTATCCCGCCGGGGTGCGTGGCGCCGAGCTGGGCGCCGAGGACTGCCTCCTCGCCGCGGCAGACGCCTTCCATGCGCTCGGCGAGGCCCGGCCTCACCGGCCGGCGATGGACGCACGGTCTGCCGCCCGGGTCCTGTCCCGTATGCCGTTGACCCGTCAGGCCATTCGCGCGGTGCTGGAGGCAGCACATGTCACAGCGCCGGTGCTGCCGCCGCTTCCCGCGAGCCTGACCGAGCGGGAGCTCGACGTCCTGCGCCTGCTCGCCTGCGGCCGGACGCAGCGGGAGATCGCCTCTGCGCTGGTCGTGTCGCCGTCGACCGTGCACACGCACACGGCGCACATCTATGACAAGTGCGGCGTGTCGACGCGCGCCGGCCTGGCGATGTTCGCCATGCGGCACGGGCTGGTCACCCCCGGCTAGGTCTCGGCCGGGCCCCTGGCGCCAGGCGGGGCGCGTGCTCGGGGTCCATACCGGCCGCGGGGGCCGGCCGCGAGGAGCTGGGCCACCTCCTCGTAGACCTGCAGGGTCTGGCACGCGACCGCGGCGAGCCCGTCGCCGCCTCTACGCGCCGGACGGGGCCGCAACCAGCGGCACCCGGCATACGAGACCCGGCAGACGAGACCCGGCATACGAGACCCGGCATACGAGACCCGACATACGGTGCGTGAGGTCCTTCGGCGGCGCTGGGAGGGAGACCCACGGGAGACGCCCGCACTGCACGCCTCTTGCCCGGGACGGCGATCCACATGTCGGCCCCCGCGCCCGCTTTGGGCCACCCACTGCGTAGGGTCTGTCCGTGATCCCACCGGTTGTGTCCATGGCCTGGGTCGACGACCACCGCGGCGACGTCGTGCTCGCCGACGTGCGCTGGTATCTGGACGGCCGGTCCGGTCGCGACGCATACCGGGGTGGCCACCTGCCGGGTGCCGTCTTCGTCGATCTGGATGCCTGCCTGGCCGGACCGGGCAGTCCGCGCGAGGGTCGTCACCCCCTCCCGGAGCCCGAGGTCTTCGCGGCCGGAATGGCCGCGCTCGGCATCGGCGACGACAGCACCGTCGTGGCCTACGACGACGCGGGCGGGGTCATCGCCGCACGTCTCGTCTGGATGCTGCGCGCGACCGGGCACCAGGCGGCGTTGCTCGACGGTGGTCTCGGCGCCTTCGGAGGCCCGCTCGACACCACCGACCCGTCACCCCGACCCGCCGAGTTCACGCCCGTGCCCTGGCCGCCTGACCGGCTCGCCGACCTGTCGAGCGTCGCGGGCACCGGGGGCGCCGTCGTCATCGACGCGCGCAACCGTGACCGATATGAGGGTCGGCACGACCCGGTGGACCCCCGCCCGGGCCACATCCCCGGCGCGGTCAACCTGCCCTGCCGAGAGCATGTCGATGCCGCGGGCCGGTTTCTGCCCGTGAGCGTGCTGCGCCAGCGCTTCACCGGCGTAGGCGTCACGACGGAGTCCGAGGTCGTCTCCTACTGCGGCTCCGGAGTCACGGCCTGCCACAACCTCATCGCCCTCGAGCTCGCCGGCCTGGGCCCGGGCCGGCTCTACCCCGGCTCCTGGTCGCAGTACAGCCACGCCAGCCACCTGCCGGTCGCGACCGGTGCCGACCCGGGGTGACCCGCTCCGTGTCCGCCCGAGCTCCTTCGACAGGGTCGCGCAGGTTCAGCAGCATCTTGCGCATCATCCAGATGTCGGCGAGCTCGAGCAGCGCAGAGAACGCGATGGAGGGCGAGAGCCACCGGTAGCGCGAACGCACGCGGGCGATCAGTCTCGTGGAGCCGCCCCGTCCCGGGTCGAGCTGCCATGCCCAGGTGGTGTCTCCGGGGTGCCCCAGACCATGGAGCGTGGCGGGTCGATGGAGTGCACGCGCAGACCGTGCTTGCCGTCCGGGCTCATCGGCAGGAGGTCGCCGGGGACCAGGTGTTGGAGTTCGGGGATGATGTGCCGCGCGCTGGGGCGGCCGAGGTTGTCCAGAACGTCGTAGCTGTACCAACCTGCCCGGTTGACGCCGACCTGGACCAACCACGGCCAGATGTCCTCGGGCGGTGCGGCGATCGTGATGGCCCGGGTGGCGTTGAGGGTCGGATGCGCCACGAGGTCGTCGCCGGGCATCACGCGGGAGACTTCGTGTGGCGTGGCGCCCCAGGTCAGCTGCCAGGGACGCAGGTAGCGGGCGTAGCAAGCCGCCGCCGCCGCGGCAACCACGAAGCTCGGGCTGGCACGATGGTGCATGACGCCAGCCTGCGGCGGTGTGCTCCGGCGCGACCAGGACCGAACGACCCGGCCGACGCCCTCACACGCCAGCTCCTGCGTGCGCCCGGGCGGACTCCCGAGGAGGTCGCTCGGCGCCAGCGTGCGCGCTGCCGGTCGTCCGGCACCCGAGCGCGGGGGCACGACGACCGCTGCCGCGCACGGGAACCGCAGGCGCGCACGCCTGACCGCAGTGGGCCCGGACCCACCTTCCGTAGGTCCGGCCCACTTCGATGTCCCGAGACATCGCGCAAGTCGGGGTGACAGGATTTGAACCTGCGGCCTCTTCGTCCCGAACGAAGCGCGCTACCAAGCTGCGCCACACCCCGCAAAGCATCAGCCCCCAGAGGGGGCCGCAAGCAGAGATGCTAGCGCAGCCCCCAGCGCATCACCGAATCAGGGGCCGGCTCACAGGCTCACGGCGACGCGACGAGGGTGAGCAGCGTCGCCTCGGGACGGCAGGCGAGCCGGACAGGGGCGGTCGGGGAGGTGCCGAGGCCCGCCGAGACCTCGAGCCACGCCGCGTGGTCGGGCGCGGCGGACGACGGGGTGTCCCCGGCGCCGGGCCACCACCGGGAGACGCCCTTCACGCGGGAGGTGTCGAGGTCGCAGTTCGTCACGAGGGCGCCGTAGCCGGGGACACAGACCTGTCCGCCGTGGGTGTGGCCCGCGATGATGAGGCGGGCGCCGTCGGCGGCATACGCGTCGAGGACCCGCCGGTAGGGCGCATGCGTCACGCCGACGAGCACCGTCCCGTCGGTGGCCGGGCCACGGACGGCGCCGAGCCGGTCGCGCTGCAGGTGAGGGTCGTCGACGCCGACGAACTCCAGCTGCAGGCCGCGCACGGTCAGGCGCTCGCGGCGGTTGGTCAGGTCGCGCCATCCCTGGGCGCGTAGGCCGCGGACGAGCTCCTCGGTCGGCAGCCGGCGGGTCGTGCCGATGGGTTTCGGGTGGTACTTCCTGAGGTAGCCCAGGGGGTTCTTGACCTGCGGCGAGAAGTAGTCGTTGGAGCCGAGCACGAAGACCCCCGGCTTGGCCAGCAACGGCCCGAGGGCGTCGAGCGCGGCAGGGACGGCATCCACGGCGGCGATGTTGTCGCCCGTGTTGACGACCAGGTCGGGGTCGAGCGCCGCCAGGCCGCGCACCCACCTGGCCTTGTGCCGCTGCCGGGGCACCAGGTGCAGGTCCGACACGTGGAGCACCCGCAGCGGCGCGGCCCCGGCCGGCAGCACGGGCACGGTGAAGCGGCGCAGGACGAAGGCGTTCCGCTCGACGAGCGAGGCCCAGCCGAGCACCCCGAGCCCGGCGGCGCCGAGCCCGAGCGTCGTCGCGGTCACAGGATGCATGGGCCCCATCCTTGCACCGACCTGGGACACCCCGGCCACCTGCGAGACTGGCCGTATGAGCACCCTCAAGGCACAGCTGCAGGCCGACCTGACCGCGGCGATGCGCGAGCGCGACGGCGTGCGCGCCGGCTCACTGCGAATGGCCCTGACCGCCGTGACGACCGAGGAGGTGGCCGGCCGGGAGCACCGCGAGCTCACTGACGCGGACGTGCAGAAGGTGCTGACCCGGGAGGCCAAGAAGCGGCGGGAGGCCGCGACGGCATACGGCGATGCCGGGCGCCCCGAGCTCGCCGCCAAGGAGGAGGCCGAGCTCGCCGTGCTCGAGGCCTACCTGCCACGCCAGCTCTCCGACGACGAGCTGGCGCACATCGTCTCCGCCGCTGTCCGGGAGTCGGGCGCGACCGGACTGCCGCAGCTGGGCCTGGCGATGAAGGCCGCTCAGCAGGCCGTGGCCGGGCGCGCGGAGGGCGGCCGCGTGGCCGCCCTGGTCAGGCGCCTCCTCGCGGACTGAACCGCAAGAACGGGCGGATCAGCCGGTGGGGGCCGGCCCAGGAGGCGGAGGAGGATTCACCGGCACGACTCCTGGGGGCACCGAGAAGGCCTGGCGTGACCCGCCCCGCGAGGTGATGATCGTGACGAGGCTGCCTCGCGGCGCGCGCCCCGTCGGCGTCGTGGCGGCGACCCGGCCGGGCCGCACCGACGAGGGCATCGACCCGCTGACGGCGGTGGTGAAGCCGGCCGCCTCGAGCGTCGCGATGGCGTTGGGCACGGTCATGCCGGTCACCCGCGGCACCGTGGTGTCGGTGCCGCCGGTGTACTTCGGCGAGGGCTCGTTGAACGGCACGCGGGGGGTGCCCTCGAGGGCCCGGTTCATGATCCCCTTCCACGTCGGCGCCGCGATCGAGGCGCCGTGCATGACCGGGTAGAACTGGCCACCGACCGTCACGTTCTTCATCAGCCGCTTGTTGCCGTCGTCCGGTGTGCCCACCCACACGGCGGTCACGAGCTGCGGGGTGTAGCCGACGAACCACGACTCGTTGTTCTTGTCGGCGGTGCCGGTCTTGCCCGCGGACTGGCGGGCGCCGTCGTCGAGCTGGTTGCGGCGGCCGGAGCCGTTGGTCATGTTGTACTCGAGGAACTTGTCCGTGGCGCGGACGACATCCGGGTCGACGACCTGCTCGCAGGGCGACTTCGCCAGCGCGACGTCCTTGCCGCCCCGCACGATGCGGGTCACGGCGACGACGGGGCAGCGCTTGCCCTCCGAGGCGAGGGTCGAGTAGGCCGTCGCGACCCCCTGGGGCGAGACCTCGGTCGCGCCGAGGATGTAGGCCGGCGCGTAGCTCGGGATCTGGCCCCCGTTGGCCATGTGCAGCCCGAGCCGCATGACGGTGTCGCGGACCTTGCAGCCGCCCAGCTGCTGGGCGAGGGCGACGAAGGCGGTGTTGGTCGAGAGCGCGGTGGCCTGCATGAGGCTGATCGTGCCGCCCTTGAACGGCGTGTCGTTGAGGACCGTCCACTTGCCGCCCGGGCCGCACCCGCCCGGAAACTCGCTCGGCAGGTACGTCGCGGGCGTGTCGCCGGCGGCCTTGGCCTTGACCGTCGACTTGGTCGTCAGGCCGGACTCCATGGCCGTCACGAGCGAGAACGCCTTGCCCGTGGAGCCGAACTGGAAGCCGCCCGAGCCGCCGTACTTGGTGTCGAGTGCCCAGTTGACCCCCGTCTTGCCGAGCTCCTGCTTGGCGACGGTGTACTGCGTGTTCTGGGCGAAGGCGAGGACCTTGCCGGTCCCCGGTTGGGCCACGTATGCCGCCGCCCCGACCTGGGACGGGTCGCCGATGGGCACGTGGCGGGTGACCTCCTCCTGCGCGATCTTCTGGATCCGCGGGTCGAGCGTCGTCGTGACGGTGATCCCGCCGCGGTAGAGCACGCGCAGCCGCTCCTCGCGCGTCTTGCCCAGCTCGGGCATCGCGCCGAGGTAGTTGATGATGAAGTCGCACCAGTAGGGGTAGGGCGACGCGACGCACGTGCTCTGGGGCTGCGAGACCTTGAGGTCCTGCTTGATGGTGCGCGCCTTGGCCGCCTTCCACTGCTCGTCGGTGATCTTGCCGAGCTCGTGCATGCGGTCGAGCACGACGTTGCGGCGGGCGAGCGCCTTGTCCGGGAAGTGGACCGGGTCGGTCGTGCCGGGGTTCTGGGTGAGCCCGGCCAGCAGGGCCGCCTGGGTCAGGCTGAGCCGGGCGGCGGGCACGCTGAAGTAGTGCTGCGCCGCGGCCTCGACGCCGTAGGCCCGGTCGCCGTAGTAGACGATGTTGAGATAGCCCTCGAGGATCTGGTCCTTACTCATCTTCTTCTCGAGGGTGATCGCGTACTTCAGCTCCTTGAGCTTGCGCATGTAGTCCTTGGCCACCGCCGCCTGGGCCGCGTCCTTGTCGCCCGCCCGCAGCGCCGCCTCCTGCAGCGAGACCTTGACGAACTGCTGCGTGAGCGACGAGGCGCCCTGGCTCCCCCCGGAGCGCAGGTTGGAGATCGCGGCCCGCACCACGCCCTGCAGGTCGACCCCGCCGTGCTCGTAGAACCGGTGGTCCTCGATCGCGACCTGCGCCTCGCGCATGACCGGCGCCACCCGCGAGAGCGGGACGATGACGCGGTACTGGTCCTGCGGCGTCGCGATGACGGTGCCGTCCGCCGCGAGGATGCGCGACTGCTGGGCCAGTGGGCTGCTCGTGAACTCGCTCGGCAGCTCGTTGAACACGTCCACGCCGCTGCGGGCCAGGGCGCCGGTGGCGCCGACGGCCGGGATGAAGAGCGCCGCGAGGAGCAGGCCGAGCACCAGGGCCGAGGCGAGGAAGGCGCCGAGCAGGCTGACGATCCCGCCCAGGGAGGTCGTGCGAGAGGACATGCGCCCAAGGGTAACTGCTGGAGCCGGTCGGACCCCGAGCCGACGCCGCCGCCCTGCGGTGCGGCAGGGACCGGGCCCCCGCTCGGCGGCATACCGAATTGTGATGAAACATCCGCAAGTGCGGAAGGTAAAGAGCAGGTCAAGCGAGGTTAAAGGGATGGTGTCTAGTCATCTTGTCCCGAGAATGGTCCATGTGGCCTATGTCGGGCGGGATGTCCGTCTCGTACGTTGAGGGTCATGGGCCGGTGGGGGCCCGGTAAACCGGTCGGAAACGACCACCTGGCGGCCAAGCCGCCAGTCAGGGTAGGGGGTTTCACCATGAGTGTTTCCGCGATGTCGATCGACCCGTGGACCGAGGAGTGGGCAGCGCAGGCGCGGTGCACCGGGCAGGACCCGGACGCGCTCTTCGTCCGAGGCAAGGCGCAGCACGACGCCAAGGCCATCTGCAAGACCTGCCCCGTCATGGCGCAGTGCCTTGCCGAGGCGCTGGACAACCGGACGGAGTTCGGGGTCTGGGGCGGCATGACCGAGCGCGAGCGTCGGGCCCTGCTGCGCAAGCGGCCCGACATCACCTCGTGGAAGTCGGCGCTGCGCGAGGGGATGGCGTCCTCGGGTCGCCGTAGCTGAGGGGGCGGGTGCTGGCGGGGTCGTGACCAGGGGTCACGGCCCCGCCAGCATGGTGCCCACCTGCCGGAGGCTGTCGAGGTCGTGGACGTCGCGGGAGAGGGCAGCCACCTGCACGACGGGGATCGTCGGGTGGCCGCGGAAGAAGCGCTCGGCCAGCTCACGCTGGCGCTCGGCGGTCCGCACGAGCGCGGCGTGCAGCCGCAGCAGCCCCGCCGCCGTGGTCGCCGAGCGGGGGCCGTTGCCCTCCTCCAGGGACTCGGCGACCGACAAGGACCGGGACGGCGTCAGGCCCGACGCGGCGACCCGGCCCATGCGGTTGACGACGAGCCCGGCGAGCGGCATGCCGTCCGCCTCGAGCCGGTCGACGAAGAACGAGGCCTCGCGCAGGGCGTCGCGCTCCGGCGCGGCGACGACAAGGAATGCCGTCCCCTCCTCGGACAGCAGGCGGTAGGTCTGGTCGGCGCGCTCGCGGAAGCCGCCGAACATCGTGTCGAGGGCGTTGACGAAGGTCTGGACGTCCCGGAGGAAGGCGCCGCCGAGGACCTTGGTCATCGCGCCGCTGACCGCCTGCACGCCGAGCCCGAACACCTTGAGGCCGGCGCGGCCGCTCGCGCGGGCCGGCGCCGCCAGCAGCCGGATGAAGCGACCGTCGAGGAAGGACCCGAGCCGGCTCGGGGCGTCGAGGAAGTCGAGCGCGGATCGGGACGGCGGCGTGTCGACGACGATGAGGTCCCAGTGGTCGGCCGAGGCACGCAGCTGCCCCAGCTTCTCCATCGCCATGTATTCCTGCGTCCCTGCGAACGACGAGGAGACCGCCTGGTAAAAGGGGTTCGCGAGAACCTGCTCGGCCTTTGCCGGGTCGGAGTGGGCCATGACGACCTCGTCGAAGGTGCGCTTCATGTCGAGCATCATCGCGTCGAGGGACCCCCCGGCCGACGTGTCGATGTCCGTCACCGGGCGCGGCGTGTTGTCGAGCTCGGTGAGCCCGAGCGACTGGGCGAGGCGCCGCGCGGGGTCGATGGTGAGGACGACGACCTTGCGGCCGGCCTCCGCCGCGCGCAGCCCGAGCGCGGCGGCCGTGGTCGTCTTGCCCACGCCGCCGGCACCGCAGCACACGACGATGCCGATGGTCCGGTCGGCGATGAGCCGGTCGAGGTCGAGGCGCGGGACGGAGCGCGGTGCCCGGGCGGCGGTCACGGCACCAAGCCCTGGTCGGTGAGGGCGTCGGCGAGCTCGCGCACCGACACGGGGTCGACGCCCTCCGCCAGAGCCGGCAGCGAGACGACGGGCAGGCCGGTCGACTGGAGGAGGGCGAGCTGCTCGCGCTCGAGGTCGACACGCCAGGCGTGGTCGGCCGCCTCGTCGAGCAGGCCCTCGACGAGCTCCGGCGTCGCCTTGACCCCGGCGTCGAGCAGCTGCGTGGTGATCGAC